>CAYUXF010000014.1:7889-21095 GCA_964448755.1 uncultured bacterium | reverse complement strand
CCGGAAAGACCGGAGAAAAAACCACCAGTAAGAAAGGCAAAAGGAACGAACGGTGAAAGATATTTTTGTGAGACCATCCACCAGAGTACACAAAAAACAATGGCAAAAAATATAGAGACAGTTAGATATTGCCTGCTCAGATAGGCATTGGCTCCTGTCTTGATAGCTGCACCTATTTTCTGCATTTTTTTATTGCCGGGCGATTGCTTTTTAATATAAATAGATAGAATTAAGGCAAAGCCCAGTGCTAATAAAGAAGCTCCAAATGTAAGTGATAACAAAATAGATTCAGATAAAAAACCCATGTTATTTTAACCCCCAATTTTTAATAGGGGATAACTATAGCTCTTTTTTACTAAAATTTAAAGAAGCGGTTCTCTATTAGAATTAGAGCGGTTGATGTTCCGGCCGCAAAAGATCGTTCAATACTTTTACAGGCGTAAATGTTTCAATGGGAATTTCCACAAAAACAGTATTCCAGTTAGACATAGCGCCGTTCCAGAGCCCCGGCCGTTCCAGCGCTTTAAGTGTTTGTCCGCCGCTTGATTTTTCTGTGACAATTACCGCTTCCTCATCAATATAATTATTAAGATCGAATTTTTTGCCGCGGTAATTTCTTAAACCGCAAATAATGTTGACCGGATTAAAATGGGTCGCTTTGCTCATAATAGAACGCTGTTGGTGCGGCGAGATCTGATCTTTTTCAACTATTTGAAGCGATTCACCAAAAAGTTGATCTTTAACCCAATAAGGACCGCCGCCCGGTTCTCCTTCATTCTTGACCATACCGCAGACGCGCAATGGACGATCTAAGATCCTAAGCGCTGCTGTACGATTAAAATCTTTTTGTAAAACAGACTTTAAGCCGAACATAGAATAGATATAACCACGGATCTCTTCAATATTGTACTCGCCGATCACAAGCTCTTTAACATATTTGAAAATTTTCTGCTGAATATTATCAAAAAAACCAAGCAACAGTTGTTCATATTCTACCCCGGTTTCTTTAGCGTGATCGTGGGCAATATTATCAATATTGCGGATGACCACAATATCGCCTTTGAGCAAGTTTAAATTTTTTATTAAGGCACCGTGCCCAGCAGGTCTTAAAAGCGGTCGGCCAGTTTCATCGTTAAATAAATTATTTTTAGCATCAAGAGCTATTGTATCGGTTCGCTGGTCCTGGACAGAAAAAGAGACATTGATGTGGACTTTTTGTTTTTTTTCTATTTTAGCTTTGATCTTTTTTAGTTCTTGTTTAAAAAGTTTTTTATGTTCCGGCGAAACAGTAAAATGAAAATGGGCGGTGTTTTTAGCGTCGCGAATATATTCAATTCCCTCAATTAAATGTTCTTCAAAGGCAGTTCTTATTTCGCGCGGATAACGATGAAAATCGAGGAGTCCTTTAGGCAGTGCTAAGTAGTTCATGCCCTGCGGTGTTAAAAGATCTTTTAATATTTCCTGTAGGTCTCCGGTATTGCGAAGTTTTTTATAGAAAGGAAAATTAGTTAAGGAAACAATAAAATTTTCAATATAAGTTTTATACTCTTTGGCATCGGCAAGATCGTTGTTTTTTAAAACAGCTGTAAGGTCCTTAAACATGCGCGAGGCAGCGCCAGAGGCAGGAACAAATTTTATGATCTTTTTCTGACGCCGGAGTTTTGAAAAATTATCGAAATATTTTTTTTGATCATTGCCCAGTGTAAAAATCCCGTCTTTAACTAGCGCCGGCCGGACTATCGGCAAATAGCTTTTTTTCTTTTTTAAGAGCTCAAGTTGGCGGTTTACTTCGGACAAAGGTATGCGGCGTTTTTTAAAATAAAGTTTTTGTTTAACAGTGAACATTTTTCTAATTGTAAAGGTTTAATTAAAAATGAGCAAATTTTTTAAGTTTTTGCTAACTAATGACATCCCTCTGGTTCGTTGCTAAAATTTAACAACAAATATTAAAAAAGCTGACGCTCTTTTAAGCGGGAGAAAAAATGACTAGTTATTTAGAAAAATTAAACAATAATATTGAAAACAAAAAAAGTTTTGTCTGTGTAGGTCTTGATGTCCAGATAGATAAAATGCCAGCCGCTTTTCAACAGGAAGATGACCCTATTTTTGCTTTTAATAAATATATTATTGATCAAACCAAAGACCATGTAGCGGCCTATAAACCCAATGCCGCTTTTTATGAAATGTATGGTCTCAAGGGCATTAAAGCGCTCTATGAAACTATTAAATATATTCCGCGTGAAATACCGGTAATTTTAGATGCCAAACGTGGTGATATTGGCAATACGTCACAAGCCTATGCTAAAAATGTTTTTGATGACCTGAAAGCCGATGCTGTGACCCTTTCGCCGTATATGGGCTATGATTCTGTAGCGCCTTTTTTAGAGTATCAGAAAAAATTTGCCTATGTACTCTGCTTAACTTCTAACAAAGGTTCCTTTGATCTGCAGAAACCGGACCTTTATAAAAGGACTGCCCAAAAGATCACCGAATGGCACCAGGAGTTTGGCAATTGCGGTGCTGTAGTAGGTGCTACTAATTATACAGAAATAGAAGAACTGCGCGGGTTAATGCCAACTGTTGATTTTTTAATACCGGGCATCGGCGCTCAGGGCGGCGACCTGCCTAATACTGTAAAATATGCCGCAAATAATCAGCAAGCCGGTTTTTTAATTAATTCTTCGCGCGCTATTATCTATGCCGTTGATCCAGCGGCTGAATGTTTTAAATTAAAACAGGAGATCAATGCGCTGCTTTAACCAAAAGTTGCCATTAATCACAGCCTTATTTTTTACCGGCCTACTGCTGGCTAATTCTACTTATTACGGCGATCAATATCTGCGCGAAAAAAATTACTACGAGGCGCTTAAACACTATCAGTTGGCCTGGAAAGAAGATCCTGGCAGCTTAACCTTAAAGAATAAAATAGAGAATTGCCTGCTTTTAATTGATGCCGAGACCTTCTTTAAAAAAGGCGATTACCAGTCCGCTAAAAATTCATTGGAACTGCTTAATAATGAATATTCTCAGCCCATATTTTTAAAAAAAATAGACCAGATAGAAACTCTCTCCCAGCAAATAGAAACAGCTGTTAGTGAACTTAATTTGGAACAGGCCATACTGTTTTTAAGTGAAGTCTTAGCATTAAATCCTGACGACCAAAGCGCACTTAACTTGAAAATAAAGCTGAATGAAAATCTGCTAATTAAAGAAGCTTATCAAGAGGCAATGCTCGCCGGCAATTATCAGTTAGCCAAAGAAAATGCAACTAAGCTTTACTCCCAATATCCTAATAGCCAGCAAGCAGTTAATTATTTGACAGTTCTGCAAACACTGCAGGCTGCCGATGAACTTATTTCAAAAAATAGATTTTTGGAAGCTAAAAAAATCTATCGCGAAATTTTATTAACAGATAGTCTATTGCAGGAAAAAGCGGCTTTAAAAATCAAAGAACTGGACAACTTAATTTATTTAGAAACGCTCGGTGATTTTTATTTTAAAGAGGGAGAGCTCAATAAGGCTCGTGAGATTTATGAACAGCTCATGAAATTAAATTCTGTACAAGGAACGCTCTCTAAAAAAATAGCCGGTTTAGAGAAGTTCAGAAATAATTTTTTAAATGCCGCGTTTCAGCTCTCAAAGGAGAACTATCCGGCGGCCTTAAAATATCTGGAGGAAAATAAAAAAATAAATCCTGACCATTTACTGAATAATGAATATTTTTTAGTTGCGCAAATCATTGCCGATCAACAGAAAAAAAATAATGAAGAATTTGCAAAACAAAAACTAGCATTGCTGGATTGGCCGGCCAAAAAAGAACTGGCACTTAAAACCTCTTTTAATAATGATCCACAGCAGGAGGAAATTTATGTTGCCCGAGAAATTATCACCTGGCGTCAGCAGGGTTTAATAGCCTTTGAACTAAAAAAATATCGTGAAGCACAGGCTAATTTTGCCAGAGTTTTAAGCTACAGCCCCAATGATAAAATTGCCCTGCTCTATTATAAAAAAGCCGGTGAACTAATTATTAATTGAGATCGTCTGCTTCGCGCAGAAGTGACAGTTCAATTGGTTCATTTATAGATGCATCATTATGGTGGCTCTCTATTAAATAAGCAATGTTCTCATCAACATTTATTTCTCTTAGCAACGCAGCGCCAACAGCGCCATGTTCTTTATAATAGTAAAGAAGTCTTTTGCAGCGGCTGGCATTTGATTCTTTTCCTTTATTGGCTAAATAATTGGCCAGCGGCCGGCAAAAAAAGAACATCAGTGTCTGGTATATCCGGCTGTTTAAGGTCAGTTTAATGTCCGCTTTGCCAATATCATGCAAAAGAGAGGCCTTAAGCATTTTCTTTAAATTGATCCGTGATCTTCTATTGAGTAGTTCTTTTAAGGTATAAGCTACATGCAAGGCATGTATTTGGTCGACAATAGACATGCGGTAAAAAAGGATTTGTTCCTGTTTTTCCAGATGTTCTTCAATAAAAGAAACATCTTCATCACTTAAATGTTTAATAAAAAACATGCGGCCTATGGCTTTTAATTTACTCATTAGATAGTTCATATTATCTATTCAACTCTTTCATTAATTTTTTTAAATATTTTTTTAGTTCTTTTGTCGATATATCTAACCTTCTCAAGAGCTCTCTGTCAACAATAACTCCGTCAAAAAAATCGAATAATTCATAAATTAAATAAGTTTCAGTGGCATTACAAACAGCCATTAGCGGCGTAGTGGTAATTTTCTTGATAGCTTGCGCCTTTTCTTTTAATAAATCCATTTTTTCTGCGGAATCTATAGCCGCTAAGCGCAAATAACCATCACTTTTTTCTGCCGCTGTTAGAAGGCCTCTTTCACTGGCACTTAAAGAAGTTGTATAGATCAGTGCTATATTATTTTTCTGGGCCAGTTCTTTTATTTCTGCGGAATCGGCCGGCGAAAACTCTTCAATGATCACGCCGTCAAGACCGGCTGCAGAGGCATCGGCAAAAAAACGCTTTAAACCATAACTTAAAAATAAATTAAAAGCAGCTTTTAAAATAATTACTATGGATGATCTTTTTTTGATCTTTTTGATCAGTGCAAAAACGGCGGTCAAATCTACTTCATTTTGCAGGGCTTTATTAAAAGATGTTTCTTCTTCGGGGCTAAGCGCAAGGGCCGCGTTAAAAGGCAAGGCTAACTCGGCCATATCCACACCAATTTTATCAAAAAATTTAAGCAGTTTTTCTGTTGTTTTAAGATCGGGATCGCCCGCTGTTATTGCCGCGATCAATGGTTTTTTTCTGTGGAGGATCTCTTTTATTTTGATCATAAGTTTTCCGCCATTTCTTCTAAGAAACTATGTTCTTGATGACCTTCACTATTAACAGGCACTACAATAACCTTATCTTTGGCGTCCGGTGCTTTAATTACCGCGGCAGCCAAGGCAAACGCGGAATCAAAGGAGATAGAAAGACCCTCCGAACTCAGTAAAAGACGATAAACCGCCAATGCTTCGGCGGCGGTAATTTTTTGGACAATAAGCTGCTGCTCTTCTTTTAGTAGACAGAGCTCGGGTGCAGCTGCCGGGTAATTTAATTCGGCTGCCAGTGTATCGCGTCGATCGATCTGCCCTGTTTTATTTTGGCTTAAGAAAGCATAAAAGCCATGCATAACACCGGGCCGGCCGTCGGTCAAAGGGCTGGTGCCGGCATTTTTTTCTGCCGCTTCTGCCAGATGAAGTTCGGTAGTGTTTTTATTGAGAAAAACGTTAAAAATTCCCGGCACAATCCCGCCGGCAGAAGAAGCGGCAAAAATATAGTCCGGTAATTTGCGTTCTTTTTCATAGGTTTGACGGCAGATCTCACTGCCAATGATAGTATTAAGATCGCGGACGATCAAAGAATAGGGATAAGGTGCGGCAGCTAGCGAGGCTAAATAATAAGTGTTTTCCGGCTGATTAAGCCAGGCCCGGCGTGCTGTTACTACCGCTTCACTTAATAGTCCGTTCTGTTCATTGACGGGAATAATTTCTGGCGAAAAAATATTAGCCCGTCTAAAGGCTTCCGGTTGCCGGCGGATATCTTCTGCCCCTGCGTAAATAATACACTTTAGTTTTAAATAAGCGGCAAAAGCGGCCGCGGCAATAGCCTGTCCGCCGGAAGCGGCTTCAGTAATTATAATTTCTTTATGCATGGCCTTGGCTAAAAGCATTTGGCCAATGATATTATTGATGTGATAAGAACCGGTGGCAGTGCGGTCCTCTCTTTTAAGATAGATCTTTGCGCCACGAAAGTTAGCGGAAAATTTAGCGGCATAATAAAGTGGTGTTTCTCGGCAGGCGAATTCTTTTAGGTAATAATTGTAGGCGGTAACAAAGGTTCGTTCGCTTTTGACGGCGTTATAAAAAACGGCTAGTTTTTCCAGTTCGGCGGCTTCGTTATCGGCAACAAAAACTCCGCCATATTTGCCGTAGTAACCATTTTGATCTGGAAATTTCATTTATTAAAAAGCCCCTCTTCATTTTAATAATAACGTCGTCTAATATAATATATTATATATTCTAAAATGAATTTCATTAAATTTAAAGATAATTTTATTCTTAAAAAAAATTACTTGAAAAAAATGTAATTTATTTGTATATTAGCGCCTCTTTGGTAATTATTTACCGTGTAAGTGGACCCGTAACTGCGCAATAACCCTATCGGTTTATTGCTTGTTTCCGCCAAAGGCGGTATGCTCAGTCGGGATATAGGTTCTTTGTTTTTTGATAGTTATTTTAGAGAGAGCTACGGAATGTAGTTTTTCTCTTTTACCGTGTAAGTGGACCCGTAGCTCAGTCGGTAGAGCATTACACTTTTAATGTAGTGGTCGCGCGTTCGAATCGCGCCGGGTTCACCAGAATCTTGGCTCTCCTCCGAGGCTCTCCTCCGAAGATGGGGGAATTTGAATTTCCGATAAAATTTAGTGACATAGTATTTTCACCCATAATCTTTAAATTATGTATAAATCCCCATTAAACCGGGTAATAATAGGGAATGCAGAAAAAAAATTTATCATTATCAGAAAAAATAAGTGAAGCCAGCTCTTCTTATTATACGCATGAAAAAGAAGAAGAGATCGATCGTTTTTTGGGGATCGATACAGTGGGCTTTTATTTCCCCAAAAAAGATCATACCAAGTACGCTAGCGCAATCCCTTATCAGACGTTCCCCTACCCTAAGATCGATCAACTGATTTCCTTTTTAAAGACCCGGCCGGAAATCATTAATAAAGAAACTGTTCTTGGCGGTATTGGCATTGGTAAAGGGCGTTTAGAGTTCTCGCTGGCAGCGGAAATTTCTTTTAAAAAAATAATTGGGATCGAAGCTTTTCGTGAGCTGGCGACAGCGGCAGAAAAAAACTTTAAAAATCTTAGAGTTAAAAAAAATCCTGACCTGGAGTGTGAAATTATTCTTGGTGATGCTCTTGGTGAACGGGGAAAAATTCCAGAAGCGGATACTTACATTATGTATAAACCTTTTCGGCACAAAGCAATTTATCAATGGCTCTGCAATTTAGAAAAATACAGTACCAAAAACTCTTATATAATTTACATACAGGAACCGCTGGTAGATGAAAATATAAAATATTTACAAAAAACTCTTAATCAAGAAGGGGAAAGAGTAACTGGTACCGATATCTGGATCTTTAAAACTGCACTACCCGGCTTTAAAAAACTACCTTAAATTCTTTAACAGTAAGCGGATCCCCTCTTCTACACTGCCGGTATTGGCTAAGAGCTCTTCATTATCTTTAATGGTCTTTTCTATCTCGCGCGAACTATAGCCGAGCGAAGTTAGTGCCATGACCAGTTCAGAGCGAAACCGCTCTTCCAGTTTAGAAAAACCGGCCGTAAACTCTGTTTTAGCGCTGTTTTCCGCATTAACAGTAAAAACTTTTTTGATCTTATCTTTTAATTCTAAAATAACTTTTTCCGCTGTCTTTTTACCGACGCCGGGTATTTTATTAACAGCCGCAATATTGCCGCCCGCTATGGCCGCTACAATATCAGCAGCAGAATAAGCGTCAAAAAAAGCCAGGGCACTGCGCGGGCCAATGCCGGAAACCGAAACAAGCAACTCAAAGAGTTTTTTATCTTCAAAAGAGCTCAAACCAAAAAGTGCCAAATGATCTTCACGAACCTGCTGATAGAGAAAAAAAGTGGCCTGTTGGCCAACCTCTTGTTTTTCCCAGAGCTGGAGCGGCAGACTGACTTTATAGCCGAGGCCGGTAGTATTTAAGATAATTACGTAGTTATCACTTTTAGCTAAAATTTCTCCTTTAATATAAGCTAACATTTAACGCTCCTGTTCTTTTCTTTAAAGTTAAACGTCCGCGAATTAAGATGACAAATGGCTATCGCCAGGGCATCGGCAGCATCATCTGGCTTAACTATCTCCTCCATATTTAACAGCCGTTTGACCATCTCTTGCACCTGTTTTTTATCGGCACTGCCGTAACCACAGACAGCCAATTTTACCTGGTTAGGTTTGTATTCAGTTGTTTTAATACCGGCTTGTGCCGCCGAAAGTAAAACAACACCGCGCGCCTGCGCTACAGACATGGCCGTCTTAACATTTTTAGAAAAAAATAGTTCTTCAATGGCTATTTCGTCTGGTTGATGCTTAGCAATTAATTCCTGAATGCCATCATAAAGAAGCACTAGTCGATCGTCAGGCGAAAGCTTGGCAGAGGTTCTAATACAGCCATGGTCAATTGCGTTATACTTATTCCCTTTTTGCGAGACTAACCCGTAGCCTAAAATAGCAGTGCCGGGGTCAATACCAAGAATTAATTTTTCCATAACGCTAATTATACATCTAAACTGAGCATTTGCAGAAAATCTTTTTCTTCAATTATTTTAACGCCGAGCTCGCGGGCTTTATCAGCTTTAGATCCCGCCTCTTCACCGAGTAAAACATAATCGGTCTTTTTGCTGACCGCCGAGGTGACTTTGCCGCCATGTTTTTTAATTAAGTCCGCCGCTTCATTGCGGCTCAGGGTTGGCAGTGTACCGGTCAAGACAAATGTCCGGCCGGCAAGTTTTTGCGAGAGCACTATAGACTCTGTATGCGATTCCAGAACAACTCCGCTGTTCTTAAGGCGTTCTATCATGGCCAGAAACTTCTCATCGTGAAAGGTTTCTACAACAGAAGAGGCTATTCGTTCACCAATGCCGTCAATCAAAGAGAGCTCCTCAAAAGAAACATTTTTGAGCAGGTCTATTTTAGGATAATGTTCTGCCAGCAGAACGGCGGCATATTGACCAACATGCCTAATGCCAAGCCCAAAGAGCAGCGCGCTGTAAGGTGCCTGTTTGCTTTTTTCAATAGCTTTTAAAAGATTATTGACCGATTTATTTCCCAGCCGTTCCAAATTGATCAGTTCTTCATATTTAAGATCATAAATGTCGGCAATATTTTTAATAAGACCGGCATTATAAAGCTGTTCGACCAGCTGTGAGCCAAAACCCTCTATATTGGCGGCATTGCGCGAAACATAGTGTTTGAGTGACTCCTTAACTCTGGCCGGGCATTCTAAATTAGGACAGCGGTAAACCGCCTCAGTTTCTTCTTTAATTACAGCAGTTCTGCAAACAGGACAATTTTTAGGAAAGATGAATTGCTCCCCTCTCTTTTTAAGCGCTGTACTGAGCTCGTCGAAGTAAGAGGGGCTGGGGGTGAGTTGAGAATGACTCAAGACCACTCTGACTACTTCAGGTATAACTTCGCCGGCCCGCTGCACAATTACTTTATCGCCGATTCTAACGTCTTTTTTTCTGATCTCATCTTCATTATGCAGTGTAGCGTTAGAAACAACTACACCAGAAAGATCTACAGGCCGCAATCTCGCCACCGGCGTTAAGGCCCCGGTCCGGCCGACCTGCACCTCAATATCCTCAACAATTGTCTCCGCCTGTTCCGGCGCAAACTTAAAAGCAATTGCCCAGCGCGGATTTTTGGTCGTAAAACCCAGTTCTTTTTGAAAGCGGTGGGAATTGACTTTAACTACAATACCATCGGTATCGTAATTCAAGCTCTTGCGCTTTTCATCCCATTTCCGGCAATACTCTATGACCTGCTCAATACTGTTGCAGACCTCTGTATATTGATTGACCTTAAACCCGAGCTCTTTGAGATAGTTTAAGGCTGCGTAATGGGTCTGATAATTGCCGACCACGCCGTAACAAAAAATATCAAGATTCCGCTGTGCCGTAATTGCCGGGTCTAACTGGCGCAAAGAACCGGCAGCGGCGTTACGCGGGTTAGCAAACCCTTCCAGACGAGCAAAATCTGACCGCTTCATATAGACCTCGCCGCGGACATCGATATTTACCGGTTCTTTAATTTTTAAAGGGATCGCTCGGATCGTCTTGAGATTCTCGCTGATATCCTCGCCCTTTTTGCCGTCGCCTCTGGTCGCCCCTCTGACAAAAAGACCCTGCTCATAGCGCAGTGAAACAGCCAAACCGTCAAATTTAAGTTCGCAGGTGTATTCCAGCGCACTATCCAGCGGCAGCTCCAATACTTTTTTAGCCCTTTTATCAAAGTCGCGCAGTTCTTCGTGACTGAAGGCATTACCCAGAGAATAGAGTGGTGTTTCATGGAGAACTTCATTAAAGCCCTCGGCCGGTTTACCCCCTACCCTCTGTGTCGGCGAGTCCGGCGTGATCAGTTCAGGGTTTTTATTTTCTAGCGCCTGTAGTTGTTGTATTAAACTGTCATATTCGGCATCAGAAATTACCGGCGCATCGGCCACGTAATAGAGATATTCGTGTTTGCGAATTTCCTCTCTTAGTTTTTCTAAGTTATCACGTATCTGCATAAAAAGCTTTCTTTCTACCCTCTCCCATCCTCTTCCCTATAAATTTTCTGGGAGAGGGGCCGGGGGTGAGGGTTACTGTCCAAACGAACCACCAATTAATTTAGTAAAATAAATAATATAGTTAGTAGCCGGGATAAAAATAAGCTGTGCTAAGATAAATGTGGCAATAATTCTTCCTAATAACAAGAAAAAAATCGTTGTTTTAACATCACTGATCGGTCGTTTTTTCTTAATACACTGGTCTGTAATATGTGCACCGCCGGGGTCAACAAACATCGCCAGCATAATTGTTGCCATGCCGTTAACAATGCCGGAAAGCTGAACGGCAGTAGCTCTCAGATCTGGCAGCAGTGCTCCGGCAAAAAGAGAAGAGAGAACTCCAACAGCATAAATACCGACAACAAAAATATTAAAATATAAAAAGCCATGCGGAATACGGTTAAAATGAACATCTGATAGCATAGATAATTTAGGCAAACGAAAACTCTTGATGATCTTCATAATATTTTTAGGCAAAAACATCATTACCAGCAACCGCGGAATAGAAGCTTGTTTTTCAAAGATCTTAATACCAGCTACAAAAATATTAGCCATTGTCGGTGTAAAAAAAGCACCTAGTAAATTACCAATAAAAGCAGCAAAAATAATATAGCGAAAGTCCACACCCAAGACACTGGCAGTTCCAGTGCGAATAGCCGAATCAACCATTGCTCCTAATAAGGGCGCCTGCAACATATTTGCCATGCGTGAAACTAAGAAAGAGACATTCACAAATGAGATCGAAGTGGCGATCTGATTGGTCTTAACTCCTGCCAAACGCATCGACAAAGCCAAGGCCTCGCTCATATGGATGACCGCCGTAAAAAAACAAACTATCAGTACCGTATTCATTAAAACCCCTCTTCTCTACTTTTTTTATTAATTTTCAAAATAGCTGGCACAGGCCCGCTCGGTTTCCCAGACACTGACTTTGACCGTGCCGGGAAAAACTTTTTTAAGATCGGTATAAATATATTTGGCAATATTTTCGGCGGTTGGCGAGACGCTTAAGACCTCATTTAATATTTTATGATCCAGTGTCGATAAAATATTTTTTAGCGCGGTTTTTAATTCTTTAAAATCAACTACCCAACCGACTTCGTTATTGAGTTCCGTACTCTGGACAAAGGCTTTAACCAGCCAGTTGTGTCCGTGCAGATTCTCACAGGGTGTATTACATTTCAGGAGCCGGTGGGCCGCCGAAAAACTTTCCTCTACCATCAACTCGTACATAATCAGCTCCTTCCATTTTTGTGGCAATATATTCATATTGAGCCGGTCCAGCCGCCAGTTCACCGTTCTTTTCCAGTATTTCTCTGGCCAGCGAAACAGCGCCAATTGCGGGGTTAACAAAATTAACGGCCGGTCCGGCTAAGGCTTTTAATTTTTCTTCAATTAAAGGGTAATGGGTACAGCCCTGAATAATTGTGTCTACACCATGTGCTAAGAGTGGTGCCAAATACTCTTTAACTGCCGCTTTCATCTCCGGCGATTCCACTTTGCCGCTCTCTATTAAAGGAACGAACTGCGGACAGGGCTGTTCAAAAACTTCAACATCGGTATTGATACTACTGAGAACTTTTTTATAAGCGTGTGAATTGACAGTGGCCTGTGTGGCAATGACGCCTATTTTGTTGTTCTTGCTGGTGACCCAGGCCGATTGCGCACCAGGGCCAATTAAACCGATAATTGGCAGATCAAATTTAGGTTTAGTTTCTTGCAAGGCCACAGCCGAAGATGTATTGCAGGCCACAATGATCATTTTAACGTTGCGGCCCGCCAGGTAAGAGATGATCTCTTCATTTATTTTAATTAATTCCTCGCGTGAACGAGAACCGTAGGGAACACGGGCCAGATCACCATAATATATAACCGATTCACCGGGGAGCTGTTTTTTTATTTCAGCTAAAACAGTTAAACCGCCGCTGCCGGAATCAAAAACACCAATAGGTCTATTGTCCATAATGAACGAGATTATACATTCATATTAAAAAAAACGACAGCTAGGAGCTTTTATTTTTTAGTGATCTTCTGCTTTTGTTGATCAGCAATCTTTTGTAGATCTTTTAAACCGTGAAAGATCGCTGCTTTTAAAACATTTTGATAACCCATCCCCATAATACGGTCCAGTTTAGTGGCTTCATTATAAGATTCAAAAGAAATATTCATAGTTACCCTTTTAGTACTGGTTTTGTATACTTTTTTTTTGGTATTATTTTTTTTCATCAAAGAAGAAAAATCCTGTTTATCATAATAATTAGCATCAATTTTATTTTTCATAATTAATAGCCTCCTCGTAAAGTACTTTTTCTTTT
>CAYUXF010000014.1:0-7789 GCA_964448755.1 uncultured bacterium | reverse complement strand
TTTCTTTTTTTAATACAGCCATTATTTCTGTTTCTGTAATTTCACGTTCCTGCATTCTTTCCACTGCATGTTTAGTGAATTTAAACATGCATATATTGTATGTATTTAATACATGCACGTCAAGTAAATTTATTTTTAGAAAAACAAAAAAGCTGGTTTGAAAAGGTATATTTTAAAAAAATCCGGGTATATATAGAGCAAGGAAATTAATTTTGAAAGGGGTTATTTTAAATGGAAAATGCAACGGAACAAATTTTAAACAGATTGGAACAGGGAAATGAGGAGACTAATCTCAACAGGATCAAAGATCATTATCATCTCTACTCCGAAAGAAATGCCCGGACTATTCTTTATATTTTAGAAAACACGCCGGATAAATTTGCAGATAAAATAAATAAAGAGATCCGCAAATTAGAGGCAAAAAAACTCAAAGAGGTTAAAAAGATCAGTAAACGACTTAATAGCTATCACAGCGAATATCAAGGCGAAGACCGCCTTTCTAAAATTGAAACCTCAATTAAAGAACTTAAAAGCCTCGTTCATTAGAATTAAAGGGACATTTAATTAACAGCGCAGATAGATTCTGCGCTGTTTTTTTTTATTAAAATCAAGCTTTTTTAGCAGCTGTTTTTCCAGTATAATCGCCTAAAATTAGGCGGGAGGTTTTTATGAGCACAGCTTTAAATATTCAAACAAAAATTAAACTTGAGGGGTTAACACCTATAAAAGAAGGCAAAGTCCGTTCGCTTTACGATCTTGGAGATAAACTTCTGTTGGTAGCAACAGATCGCATCTCTGCTTTTGATCATATATTTAACGAAGGGATCCCCTATAAAGGAGAAGTGCTCACGACGATCTCATCTTTTTGGTTTAACTTAACAAAAGATATCATTCCGAACCATGTTATCTCCACTAATGTTGAAGAATACCCCGCCGAGCTCCAGCCGTATGCTGCTATTTTAAAAGGGCGTTCCATGCTCGTCAAAAAAACAAACGTGCTGCCTATAGAATGTATTGTGCGCGGTTATATCGAAGGTTCCGGCTGGAAAGATTATCAAAAGACCGGCACGATCTGTGGTCATCAGCTCCCCTCCGGCTTAAAACAATGTGATAAACTCCCTGAGATTTTATTTACACCCTCGACCAAGGCAGAAGAAGGTCACGATATAAATATCAGTGTCAGCGAGATGAAAAAGATCGTCGGCGAAGAACAAGGGAAGGCCCTTGAGCAGGCCTCAATAGCAGTTTATAAAAAATGTGCGGAATATGCCCTTTCGCGCGGCTTGATCCTGGCAGATACAAAATTTGAGTTCGGCATTGCCGAGAACGGCCAAATGCTTTTAATTGATGAGGTGCTGACGCCCGATTCTTCCCGTTTTTGGGATGCTGCGCAATATGAGCCGGGTCGCTCGCAGGCGAGCTTTGATAAACAATTTGTCCGTGAATATCTGGAATCTCTGGGCTGGAACAAAGAGCCGCCGATCCCGACACTGCCGGCGGAGATCGTCAATAAAACCAGCGAAAAATATCTGGAAGCATATTATAAAATAACCGGCAAAAAGCTGATCTAAAAAAACAAATAACAATTAATTTTGACTATCTCTTGACATACTGAACATCTTTTCAGTATAATATCTCTCTTCTATACATAAGGGGGATATATGGATCTGCAGGAAAAATTAAAGATACTCTCAGGCGGCGCCAGATACGATGTCTCCTGCTGTTCCAGCGGCAGCAACCGCGCTAACAGTGGAGGCATGGGCAATACAAATATTGCCGGCATTTGCCACAGCTGGTCAGCTGACGGCCGCTGTGTTTCTCTATTAAAAGTACTGCTAACCAATCACTGTATCCACGATTGTGCCTATTGCATAAACCGCCGAAGCAATGATATTGAAAGAACATCTTTTACCGCCGCCGAACTTGTGGAGCTCACTATAAACTTTTATCGGCGAAACTATATTGAGGGCCTTTTTTTGAGCTCAGGCATCATTAAGAATGCCGATTACACCATGGAACTTATGATAGCTGTGGCAAGAACTTTGCGCACAGAACACCATTTTAGCGGCTATATTCATCTTAAAGCGATACCGGGCGCATCTGAAATACTGATAAAACAGGCCGGTTTTTACGCCGACCGCATGAGCGTCAATTTAGAACTGCCGACCGAACAAAGTTTAAAATTACTGGCACCGCAAAAAGAAAGATCTGAGATCATAAAAACCATGGGCAGTATCAATACCAGGCTCATAGAAAACCGTGCCGACAAAACAAAACTCAAAAATACGCCAAAGTTCGTACCCGGCGGGCAGAGCACACAGATGATCATTGGCGCCACGCCAGAGAACGACAGGCAAATAATTAAAACAGCCGAAACACTTTACACCAGCTTTAGTTTGAAGCGGGTCTATTATTCAGGTTATGTTCCCATCAATAACGATCCTCGTCTGCCGGCGCCGGTCAGCGTAACCCCCACTCTGACCAGGGAGCACCGCCTTTATCAGGCGGATTGGCTCCTGCGCTATTACAACTTCCGGGCAGACGAGATCGTTTCTGAACAAGACCCGTTTCTCGATCCGCTGTTAGACCCCAAAGCGGTCTGGGCTTTACGGAATTTAAAATACTTTCCGCTCGAAATTAACAAAGCGCCCTATCACCTGCTTTTGCGCGTGCCGGGTATCGGCGTTCTTTCAGCCAAAAGGATCATACAGGCGAGAAAATTCGGCAAATTAGGTTTTACAGAATTAAAAAGACTGGGAGTTGTTTTAAAACGGGCCCGCCTCTTTATAACCTGTCAGGGAAAGTATTACCAAAAACTGATCTTTCAGGAATTCTACCTGCGTCAATCTCTTTTACAAATAGAACATAAACCAAAGCAGCTCCTGCTCTTTGCTTCATAATTTATGCTTTACTACACCTACGATAACACGTTTGAGGGTCTTTTAACTGTCATTGCCGAAACACTGACAACAAAGCACCGTCCGCAAAATATCTTTCCACAAGACAACCTGCAATGTTCGCTCTTTGCCGATATCATTCACATCAAAACAGATACCAACCGGGCCCAGCGCCTTTTTTTTCAGCTCAAAAGACTGGCGCCAGAAACATTAAAAAATCTCCTTTACTATAAACTATCCGAAAAAGAGGGGCTAGAATTTGCGCTCATGGATTATATCCACGCTGCATTTGAGCTAGGTGACCGCGTCAATAATAACCGCTATAATGAAAATATTGATACGATCTTAAAGATCGGCAGAAAAGTCTCTTTTGAAGCACATCGTTTAAAAGGACTGCTGCGTTTTAAAAAACTCAATAATAATACTTACTACGCACCTTTTGAACCAGATCACAATATCATAGACCTGCTGGCGCAGCATTTTTGCGCTCGACTCAGTGATCAGCAGTGGCTGTTACACGATATTAAAAGAAAGACAGCACTTTATTACAATAAAAAAGATCTCGAACCTTTTTATATCAGCCAGCCCAATAAAGAACTTTTAGAAAAAAAATTAAATAGCACTGCACTGGCAGTAGAAGAAAGCAAAGTTCAGGAACTCTGGTGTGAATTTTTTAACACTATCGCCATTAAGGAGCGTCATAATCCCAAACTGCAGCAGAAATTTATCCCTAAAAAATATCACAAATATCTGACGGAAATTTAACTAAGCTCTATTTTTTTTATAATTCATGTTAATATCCAAGAGATGAAAAAAACATTATTATTTATAATATTTATCGGTATTTTTATTTTTTTGCATCTTAGTGGCTATACACAGAACCTTTCACTGTCTAATATTCAGACTCATCAAACAGAAATAATTCTTTTTACACAAGAACATCCTGTTAAGCTGATCCTTTTATCACTTTTTCTTTTTGTAGTGATCTCTAATTTTCATCTGATGTTCGGCGGTCTTTTATTGCTCTTATTACTAGGTGCGCTTTTTGGCCCACTGGCCGGCAGTTTGGTTGGTATTTTGAGTTCTTTTGCCGGTGCGGCCAGTTCTTTTTACATTAGCCGTTATTTTTTTCATGATTTTTTTCAAAAAAAATATGCTAAAAAACTGTACCAGCTCAACAGCCATTTAAAACACAATGGCTTTTGGTATCTCCTCTTTCTCCGCTTTATGCCGGGTGTACCGCAGCAAACACTCCATGTTATTGCCGGCTCCAGCAAAATAACTGTAGCCGACTTTTTACTTGCTACTTTAATAGGGATTATTCCGCCCTGTATTATCTATTGTTCGCTGGGTAATATTATCTGGGATATTACTGATCTTAAAAATATTGCCGCTTTGCGCAACGCTATGCTAATTTACGGTTTTTTTCTACTTTTTTTTCTGCCCATAATTTTTTATAAGATCAGGTGTAATCACCGATCTGTAGTTAAATAGTATTACTCGCTTAGCCGCTCTATTTCATCGCGCAGTACGGCCGCTTTTTCAAACTCCAGCTCCTCAGCTGCTTTATGCATCTCTTTGCGCAAAAAGTCGATATGTTTTAACAAGGCAACCGGGTCTTTCTTTAATTTTTCCAGTTTTTGCGGTTTGAACTCTTTTTCCAGCTCACCCTTGATCCGCGCCAAACTCTGAACAGAGAGTTCTTTTTTAATGCTCTGTGGCGTTATACCGTGTTCTTTATTATAAGCGCTCTGTATCTTGCGGCGCCGGTTCGTTTCACTAACAGCTTTTTCAATTGATCCTGTCATATTATCGGCATACAAAATAACTCGACCGTTGACATTGCGTGCCGCCCGGCCAATAGTCTGAATTAAAGAACGCTCAGAGCGCAAAAAACCCTCTTTATCGGCATCAAGTATCGCGACCAGCGAGACCTCCGGAATATCTAGCCCTTCGCGCAAAAGATTGATACCGACCAGAATATCGTATTTGCCGGCGCGCAGATCGTGTAAGATCTGGACCCGCTCCAGCGCGTCAATTTCAGAATGCAAATAACTGACTTTAAGATCTAATTTTTTCAAATAATCACTGAGCTCTTCGGCCATGCGTTTGGTCAACGTCGTCACAAAAACACGTTCGCCGCGCGCGATAACCTGGCGAACTTCAGCTATTAGATCATCAACCTGCCCATTAACAGGTTTAATAACAACTTCCGGGTCAAGCAAGCCGGTCGGCCGAATTAACTGCTCTATAACACCGCTCTTGCTGGCAAGCGCCAGCTCATAATCTTTAGGTGTTGCCGAAACATAAATAGTTTGCGGGATCTTTTTAATGAATTCCTCAAAACGCAACGGCCTGTTATCTTTGGCCGAAGGGAGCCTAAAACCATATTCTATCAACCGCTCTTTTCTGGCGCGGTCACCTTCATACATACCGCCTATTTGCGGCACGGTCACATGTGATTCATCTAAAACCAGCAAAAAATCATTGGGAAAATAATCGAGCAGCGTTGCTGGCGGTTCACCGGCAGTTCGCAGCTCCAGGTGCCGCGAATAATTTTCAATGCCGTTGCAATAACCTATCTCCCTGATCATCTCCAGGTCATAGAGCGTCCGCTGTTTAATGCGGTGCGCGGCAATAAGATCATTTTTTTCTTCAAAGTATTTAACCTGTTTTTCCATTTCATCTTCAATATTGCGCAAAGAGAGTTCCAGTTTCTCATCTTTGGTCAAATAATGTTTGGCCGGGTAAATAGCCAGATCAGCCAGTTCACTGATCTTTTTAAATGAGGTCTGTTCCAGTTCATATATTTTCTCAATCTCATCGCCAAAGAACTCCAGCCGAATAATATTATTCTGATCTATCGGCACTATTTCCAGCGTATCCCCTTTTACTCTAAACTTGCCGCGATAGAGATCCTGATCATTGCGCTCATACATCATAGCTATTAAGCGGTGGAGAACTTCACTGCGCGAGATCACTTGCCCCTGTTTTAAATAAAAGACATTTTTAAAATACTCTTCGGGCAGACCAAGGCCGTAAATACAAGAGACAGAAGCAACCACAATAGTATCGCGCCTGGTCATCAGCGACTTTGTCGCCGAGTGGCGCAAACGGTCGATCTCTTCGTTAATAGATGTCTCTTTTTCTATGTACGTATCGGTCGCCGGCAGATAAGCCTCCGGTTGATAATAATCGTAGTAACTGACAAAATATTCGACCGCATTATCCGGAAAAAACTCTTTGAACTCAGAATAGAGCTGCGCTGCCAATGTCTTATTATGCGTAATGACCAGTGTCGGCCGCTGAACATTTTGAATAACGTTAGCGACAGTAAAGGTTTTACCTGAACCGGTAACACCTAAAAGGACCTGATGAGCGGCGTTATCTTTGAGACCTGCGGTCAATTTAGTTATTGCCTGCGGCTGATCTCCCGTCGGCTTAAATGGCGCTTTTAAACTGAACATAAAACTCACCCTCTTTTATTCTTTTAAAGCTACAAAAAATAAGATCCCTCTCTTCAAAAGAGAGGGATTGTTCAGGAGTTAGATACTTTCGTGTATTATTTTATCTAAAACCATTCTTAAATCAGTTAAAATCTCCTCGTTCTTAAATCGGATAATATTTAATCCTAATTTATTTATTATAGCTGACCGGAGAAGATCATAATCCTGTTGCTTTTCATGTATCTTTCCGTCAAGCTCAATTACAAGATTAGCTGAATAACAATAAAAATCCGCTACAAAAACCTATCTTGATTATCTATCCTGAATATTATCGGATGTTGTCTTAAAAACTTTAAATTCACTAATTTTCTGTTCCTCAATTCTTGCCAGAGTATTTTCTCAGCTTCAGTTTCATTATCTCTTAAATTTTTTACAGTTTTCTTTATTATTTCTAACATATTTTAAATCCATAATTCCCCTCTCTTTTGAAGAGAGGGGATACCGCCGCTAGGCGGAGGGGTGAGTTTAAGACTGAACATAAACACAGTATATCATTTTATTTTACTGAAATGAACTTATTGTTGTGTATTAATAAGAGTGATTTAACTTTGCGCTATTAAACTAACACCTAGCAGAATAAAAACAACGCCGCCCCAGCGGACCAGTGAAATAGTCTCATTAAAAAAGAACCAGGAGGCGAGCAGCACTGCGACATAGCCAACGCTCAAAAGCGGATAAGCAAAGCTGAGCTCAACTTTTGAGAGAACGATCATCCAGAAAAGTGAAGATAAAAAATAAAAGAAAAAACCGGCTAAAACAGAGATATTCATAAAAGCTTTAATAAATTGCGGCACGATAGACTGTAGAGAAGAAAAATCCATGGCGCCAACTTCGTTCATACCTTTTTTTAAAAAGATCTGGCCAATTACACCAATAAAAACAGGGAATAAAACCATAATTAATTTTTGCATATTGAACTCCTTTACCGCTATTTTATCAGCGCTCATTTTTATACCAGCTGACCATTTTTTTAATGCCATCAGCAATTTTAGTTTTTGGCTCATAACCCAAAAGACGCTGGGCTTTAGTTATATCGGCATAAGTTATTTCCACATCACCAGGCTGCATCGGCAATTTTTCAATGAGCGGCTCCTGGCCAAGATTTTGGCCGATCAATGTTATTAAGTCCTTCAAAGAGACCGTGTCAGAATTGCCAAGATTAAAGATCTCATAGCCAAAATTTGCCGCACCAACCCTCAATAACCCGTCAACAATATCTTCTATATATGTATAATCTCTTTTGGTCGAACCATCGCCATACATCGGGATCTTTTTGCAGTTCTCTATCATACGAATAAATTTATGGATAGCCATTTCGGGACGCTGCCGCGGGCCATAGACCGTAAAAAAACGCAGACAGGCTATCGGCAGTTTATATAAATGATG
>CAYUXF010000013.1:28129-31071 GCA_964448755.1 uncultured bacterium | reverse complement strand
AAGGGAGATATAGTTCCTGCAACCACTTCCTCAGCGCGGTGTATCAGATAGGGTATATTATATGGTATTTTGAAGTATTTATACCTTTAAGGGTATAATAAATGCTTTTTTATTGACAATTATACCTAATAAGGTATAATTTTGTTTATGGAAACAACGGAGATAATAAAATTCATTAAACAACGCCGTAAGTTACTTGGTTTAACGCAGCAAGATCTTGCTGACAAAGCAGGCGTTGGTTTGCGCTTTGTTAGAGATCTGGAACAGGGTAAAAATACTTTGCGGATCGATAAAATTAATCAGGTTTTAGCGTTGTTTGGGCACCACTTAATACCGGGCAAAAACGCCAGATAAAGAAAATTTATAATGAATGATTTTCGCAAATGTAGTGTTTTTTATGACAAGATAAATGCCGGCATTTTGGCGGAAACTGACAGCGGCTATTCGTTTGTTTATTTGCCAGATTATCTTAAAAAAACAGATGCTTGTCCGGTCAGTCTGACATTGCCTTTGCAAGAAGAAGCTTATCTTTCTAAAACACTTTTTTCTTTTTTTGATGGATTGATCCCGGAGGGGTGGCTGTTGGACATTACAGTGGCGACCTGGAAATTGAATGTGCGTGATCGTTTTGGTTTATTGCTGGCCTCTGGCCGAGATTGTATTGGCGCTGTAACTCTAGAGGAGCTAAATTAACAATGACGAGATGTTATTATTGTGCCGCTGAACTGCCGGATAATGAATTGTATCATGAGGTTTGCAGTAAAAAGTTTTTTGGTTCTGCCCGGCCACCACTTTTAGAATATCGCTTAGCTGATCTTACGGAGCTGGCCAAAAAACTAGTACTGTTGCATGGTGCGGTGCCCGGTGTTCAGCCAAAATTATCTTTGCATTTAAATAAACAGAGGCAGGGCGGCAGGCTTACGCTGGTGGGTCTTTGGGGTGAATATATTTTAAAACCCCCTTCACCTCAATATTTGCAATTACCAGAAAATGAATTTTTGACAATGAAGCTGGCGAATATTTTTGGTATCAAAACCGCCAGCTGCAGTTTAATTAAGCTGGCGTCTGGTGAGACAGCCTATATTGTTAAGAGGATGGATCGTGATCAAGATAAGAAAATACATATGGAAGATTTTTGTCAGCTTAGCGGAATGTTAACAGAGGATAAATACAAGAGTTCTTTAGAGAACTGTATTAAGATAATTAAAAAATTTAGCGCCAATCCTTTGTTAGATTGTCTTAATTTTTTTGAGCTAATCCTTTTTTGTTATTTTACGGGAAATAATGATATGCACTTAAAGAATTTTTCTTTAATAATGTCAGGCGGTATTATCCAGCTGGCGCCGGCGTATGATCTCTTAAATGTTGCGCTGGCCATCCCTGAACAAATAGATAATGAAGAGAGTGCTTTGACCATGAACGGTAAAAAGAGAAATTTTAATAGCAATGATTTTCTGGTTTTTGCGGAGTATTGCGGTATTAATAAAAAACAACTGGCTAATATTTTTTTTAAATTTAAAAATAACTCAACTAAAGCTGAAGCGTTTATTAATAATAGTTTTTTAGAAAAATCTTTAAAAGTTCGCTATTTGGAGCTGTTTTTAACGCGAACTGAAAAAATTTTAAATTAAGTTCAACTGCCGCGCTCTCTACCGGCCGCTAAGCCTTTTCAAAAATTTAGAGATGCGTTATAGTTCGGAGACAAGAGAGCGTAATTTTCTTAAGAAAGAAAGGTTTTTAACATGGTAAAAAAAGTAGTACTGGCCTATTCTGGCGGATTAGATACATCAATAATGATCAAGTGGCTCAAAGACAATTATAACTGCGAAGTAATTGCCTTTTGCGGCGATGTTGGTCAGGGTAAAGAGACCGTTGGCTTAGAGGAAAGAGCCATAGCTGCCGGTGCCAGCAAAGCTTATATTGAAGACTTAACCAAAGAGTTTGTAGAAGATTATATTTGGCCAACCTTAAAAGCGGGCGCTGTTTACGAGTCTAAATATTTATTGGGTACCTCTTTTGCCCGGCCGCTTTTAGCTAAACGGCAAGTAGAGATCGCCGCTTTAGAAGGGGCGGACGCGGTAGCGCATGGCGCCACCGGCAAAGGTAACGACCAGGTCCGTTTTGAGCTGACGTTCATGGCGCTTAACCCCAATTTAAAAATAATTGCCCCCTGGAAAGATGACAAATGGACAATTAACTCACGCGAAGAGGCTATAGAATACGCGGAAAAGCACAATATCCCGCTGACAGTAACTAAAGAAAAGATCTATTCAGAAGATGCCAATATCTGGCATATATCTCATGAAGGGGCAGAATTAGAAAAGCCGGCCAACGAACCGCTTGATAAAGTCTACACGCACTCTAAAACCATAGAAAAAGCGCCAGACCAACCGACTTACGTTGAAATAGAATTTGCCAATGGGATACCGGTCGGTCTTAACGGCAAAAAAATGGCGAGTGTTGAACTTTTAAAAAAATTAAATGAACTGGGTGCAGAGAATGCCATTGGTCAGATAGACATTGTGGAGAACCGTTTGGTTGGCATGAAATCGCGTGGCGTTTATGAAACACCGGGCGGAACTATTCTCTATGAAGCGCATGATATTTTAGAACAGCTGACTTTAGACAAAGAAACTTACCATCAAAAACAAATTTTAGCGCACAAATATGCCGATCTGGTTTACAACGGCCAGTGGTTCACGCCGTTGCGTGAGGCGTTGGATGCTTTTGTAGACAAAACACAGGAAGTGGTCAGCGGCAATGTCCGGGTTAAATTATATAAAGGGAATATTGTGCCGGCCGGCGTGACCTCGCCGAACTCACTTTATATTGAAGACCTGGCTTCATTTACTAACAGTGAACTTTATAACCAGAAAGACGCTACCGGTTTTATTAAATGTTTCGGCTTGCCGTTAAAAGTAAAAAAATTAACGGAGAAAAAA
>CAYUXF010000013.1:0-28029 GCA_964448755.1 uncultured bacterium | reverse complement strand
TTTTATTAAATGTTTCGGCTTGCCGTTAAAAGTAAAAAAATTAACGGAGAAAAAATAGTTATTTTTTCTTTTTGACTGGTTTAATTGTTTTTCTTTTTTTGTCGAGAACTTCGTCAAAAAAGTCCAGTTTGTCGACCGGCATAAAAATAGATGTGGCAATATTAGATGTGTGGGCAATTATTCTCTTCATGTATCTGAAATATAATGTATAGGCTACCGGTGAGTCTGTTTTGCCGTTATCTAATAAAGATAATATTAGTTCGTCGCACTTCTTCATTAATTTTAAGGAATCGGCAACATAGGCCTGTGCACTCTTGGTACTGTTGGCTTCAAATATTTTAATAATTTCCTGCATTTTAGTCCGCACTTTTTTAGTGATTTCTGCCGCCTGTTTGCCGATATCGGAAGTGGCAAAACCGGCCAGGCGATCCAGAACATCGTAAATATTTTTAATATAGTCGCCGACCCTTTCGGCATCTTTAATTATCGACATAAAGATCAGCATACTGGAGACATTGTCCGAACCGGAAACAGAAATATGCATAATTACTTTGCGCCTAATTTCGCGCTCCAGTTTGTTTAATTGTTTATCGGCCGGAAAAACTTTATCAAAAACTTCGTGCTTATTCCCCAGTCCAAATAAAACATCGGTCGTTAGAACAAACATTTCATTAGAAATTGTCAGCATGGAAATAAAATCATTGCTCATTTCATCTAACAGTGTTTTTTTATCGGTCAATAATCTCATTAATTCTTTTAGCATTTTTTCCTCCTGTCTTTTTAAAACAAATTAAAACAAAAATTTATCTAACGTGATAAATAATAAGGGCATAGCAAAAAATAAACCAAAGACATAATAGATCAAAATAAATTTATTTTTACTGACTTTGCGGGCGATTTTAAGGGCCAGAACCAGCGGCAGACGTCTGACCCGCCTGATCGGATAGATAATAAAAATACCGCAGATATTAAACAACAAATGAACAAAAGCTATAGTTAAACCGGCGACGTTGCCTGCCAGCGAAGCGAGAATGGCGGTAATAGTAGTGCCGACATTGGCGCCTAAAATAATAGGGAACGCTGCTTCCATGGTGAGGATTCCGGTGCCCATTAACGTGACGAGAATTGAAGTGGTAATAGAGCTCGACTGTACCAGCACGGTGATCACCATGCCGATAATAATAGAAATAACTACAGATTTATTTAACAGCTGATCAATGATCCGTTCTATTTTATTTAACATAGAAGAGCGCATTACTTTAACCAAAAAACTCAAAGCCAGAAAAATAAGTAATAAAGAACAAACTAATAAAACTATCCCGGAAATATTGGCCGGCCAATTGAATTGACCGGTGAACAAGTTCTTTAAATAGTCCGGTATTATTTTGGTGGCGGCTTTAATTGGTGAGTGATAATGGATGTTCTGGGCAGTGGCTTCGGTATGATAAAAAATATTGGCTAAAAAGGTAGCTCCTTTATGTAAAAAACCGGTCAGCATTTCTAACGGAAATAAAATAATTACTGTAAAAATATTAAAGATATCGTGAATAAGGCTGCCGGAAAAAGCCCGGCGGAAATCTTTTTTGCGGCCGATATGCCCCACCGAAACAATAGAATTTGTGATAGTTGTTCCAATATTGGCCCCCATGACAATGGGCACAGCATTAACGACCGAAATAGTTCCGGCCGAGACCAGGCCGACCACCATAGAGGTGGTGACCGATGATGACTGGACTATAGCTGTAGAAATAATGCCAATAAATAAAGCGGTCAGCGGCGAAGCGGTCACATCCATAATAGAAGAACTAAAACCCTTGCCCAGTAGGTTAAAAGCAACCGACATCATAGTAATAGCAGATAAGAAAAAATAAAGCAGGGAAAAGACCAGAATTAATTTAACAAAACCCAGGCTGTAAATTTTAGTGATAATTTTTCTCATCGATTGTTTTATTATAAACAGAAGAGCACATTTTTTTAAAGTAGCAATAAAATTCATCTCTTGTATTCTGAACTGCAAATAATATAATGGACTACTGCTTTTTAGTTAAATAATTGGCAGTCTATTATGACCCCATCCCCTAACCCCTTCCCCGCCACGCGGAGAAGGGGAAATATAAAACAATATTATTTTATTCTGAACGTGAGCTTTCTCCGCGCAAACGCGGGGAGAGCGGCGACCGACAGCGACATCAAGTCGCGGAGGAAGTCTCAGCAGCCAACCGGGCTGCGGTGTGCAAAAGCCAGAGGGGTCAAAAGGGATTATTTTTTTTATTTAGACATTATGGATAATAACTCGCTTAACAATTTGACATTTTTTTCTTTTGTATTACAATATTAGCACTCAATAGCGACGAGTGCTAGACAGGAGAGACAAAATGGCAATAGATGATTTTAATAATTTTTTTGAAGATAGTAATTTTCCGCCAGAATTTCAAGAACTTTTCCGCCGGCTCTTTGGCTACCGCCGGACCGACCGGATGTTTGATTACTTTTCCAACACTGCGCACCGGGTAATTTACTTGGCGGCCGAAGAGGTGCGCCGGCTGGGACATCAAGCGCTCGATACGGAGCATTTACTGCTCGGCTTAATTAAAGCAGAAATTATTACGTCCGAAATAATTAAAGAACTGGGGCTTGATCCCGTGCAGGCCTATAGCGATGTAGAGACCATGGTTGGCCAGAGCAACGCCAAAATACCGGAAGGAAAACCAATAGTCTTAACTCCGCGCGCCAAAAGAGCGCTGGAGCTTGCTTACCAGACCGCCTCACAGCTGGGGTACCAGTATGTAGGTCCGGAACATATTTTACTTGGTCTGTTGCGCGAGAACGAGGGCATTGCCTCGCAAATCCTGCAGAAATACGGGATCACTGCCGAGAAAGCCTTAAAAGCAATTAACGATAAGTTCGGCAGTAAAAAAAATAAACGGGCCAAAGGAATTAGCGAAGAGTTTGAAACTTACGATAATATGCCCGGCGGCGCCCAAACTGCCCTCAGTGCTTTTGGCCGCGACCTGACCGAACTAGCGCATCAGGCCCGCCTTGACCCGGTAATTGGCCGCGAAAAAGAGATAAACCGGATGATCCGCATCCTCTCCAGAAGATCTAAAAATAATCCGGTACTAATTGGCGATCCGGGTGTTGGTAAAACTGCTATTGTAGAAGGACTGGCGCAAGAAATTGTGGCCGGACATGTGCCGGAAATTTTAAAAAATAAGAGGATTATTGAACTTGATCTGGCCGGCATGGTGGCAGGCACTAAACACCGCGGTGAGTTTGAAGAGCGGATCAAAGAAGTTATGAATGAAATACGTCAGGCCCAGGGTAAAATTATTATTTTTATTGATGAACTCCATAATTTAGTTGGTGCCGGCTCGGCCGAAGGTTCCATGGATGCCGCCAATATTTTAAAACCGGCGCTGGCGCGCGGTGAAATGCAGGCTATTGGCGCCACAACACTAGATGAATATAGAAAACATATTGAAAAAGATGCCGCGCTAGAAAGACGTTTTCATTCTATTTTAGTTGATGAACCGTCACCGGAAGATACGGTGGAAATTTTAAAGGGTCTGCGCGATAAATATGAGGCGCATCACCGCGTTCAGATAACCGACGAGGCCATTAATGCTGCCGTCAATATGTCGCAGCGCTATATTACAGAGAGATTTTTGCCGGACAAAGCTATTGATGTTCTTGATGAGTCGGCCGCCAAAGTGAGGATCGCCTCTATTTCTCTGCCGCCGGAGGTCCATAAATTAAAAAAAGAAATAGATAAACTGAAAAAAGAACAGGCCTCTATTACGCAGATAGCGGATAAAGAAAAGAAAGAGAAGTTCATAAAAAAAATAGAAAAATTGGAAAAAGAATATGAGTCAAAAGTTAAAGAATGGAAAACAGAACATGGTTCTTCGACAGTAATTGTGACACCGCAAAATATAGCGGAAATAGTTGCCGACTGGACCGGCGTGCCGGTAGTAAAACTGGAACAGCAGGAATCGCAAAAGCTGTTGAGCTTAGAACAGGAACTGCATAAAAAAGTCATTGGCCAGGACAATGCCATTAACGCCATTGCCGAAGCGGTTCGCCGCTCGCGGGCCGGTGTAGCTGACCCCAATAAACCGACCGGCGTCTTTTTATTTGCCGGGCCAACCGGCGTTGGTAAAACCGAACTAGCCAGGACCCTGGCGGAGATGCTCTTTGGTTCAAAAGATAAAATGATCCGCATTGATATGTCTGAGTATATGGAGAAATTCAATGTCTCGCGTTTAGTGGGTGCCGCACCCGGCTATGTGGGCTACGAAGAGGGCGGGCAATTGACCGAAGCGGTCCGCCGCAATCCTTACTCGGTTGTTCTTTTAGATGAAATAGAGAAAGCGCATCCCGATGTCTTTAATATTTTATTGCAGGTCATGGAAGAAGGCCGCTTGACCGACTCACAGGGCCGGACCGTTAATTTTAAAAATACTATTGTAATCATGACATCTAACGTCGGTTCTGCAGAAAAGAAAGAGGCCTTTGGTTTTGTCTCCGCTAAAGATGATGACGTGATCTCTTATGAAAAGATGAAGGATAAACTCCAGGATTCTTTAAAAAATGTCTTTAGACCGGAATTCTTGAACCGCATAGATGATGTCATAGTCTTCCACTCTTTGACTAAAGAACATATTAAACAAATAGTGGAACTGATGCTCAAAGATCTGCAAAAGAACATTGCCAACCAGGATATTGAACTGGTCTTTTCTAAGAATTTAATTGAGTATTTGATAGAGATCGGCTATGACCCCAATTATGGCGCCAGACCGCTGCGGCGGGCTATTCAGAAATATGTAGAGAATGCTATTTCTAACGCCATTCTGGCTGGCGAGCTGGCCGAAGGCGATACCGCTAAAATAGATCTGGATAAAGAGAAAAAAGTCACGGTAAAAAAACAGACAACGGTAAATAAGTAATTAACCCACCCCTGCTACGCTAAAGCTTTGCAGGGCAGGCCGGCCCTCCCTTGCAGGCGCAAAGGAGGGCGCTTAAAATTATCTGCAAGAAAAGGCTTTGGCTTAAGGTCAAGGGGGTAATTAGCTGTTTTGGGCTAGCAATGATATTATATATAGTAAAAAAGTGCTAAAATCTGGCCAATATTTTATTTAAAAAGAGGACACGTAATGACAAGAAAATTGAAATTTGCTGTTATTGGCTGCGGCAGAATAGCTTATAGACATATTGAAATATTGGCGCATGAAATACCGGAAGCACAGCTGGTCGCGGTCTGTGATCTGATCCCGGAAAAAGCTCAGAAATATGCCGATAAATACCAGATCCCTTCTTATACCGATTATCATGAGATGCTCAAAAAAGAGGAGATCGATGTCGTCAATATTTTGACCGAGTCCGGTTACCATGCCCGCCAGGCGCTGGAGGTCATGGATTACAATAAACATGTTGTAGTGGAAAAACCAATGGCCTTAAAGCTGGAAGATGCTGACGCGATGATCGCCAAGGCCAAAGAGCGCGGCTTGAAGTTATTTGTAGTTAAGCAGAACCGCTATAATCTGCCGGTTAAAAAACTGCGTGAGGCCGTTGAGCAGGGGCGTTTTGGTAAAATGGTCATGGGGACGGTGCGGGTCCGCTGGTCGCGCGACCAGGCCTATTACGATGATGCCAAATGGCGCGGCACCAGAGAGCTGGACGGCGGCGTTTTTACTAACCAGGCCTCGCATCATATTGATCTTTTAGAGTGGATGATGGGCGAGGTAGAATCGGTCATGGCCAAGGCCACTACCAGATTGGTGAACATTGAGATGGAAGATACTGGCGTAGCTATTTTGCGTTTTAAAAGCGGCGCCCTGGGTGTTATTGAGGCCACGACAGCGACCAGGCCGAAAGATTTAGAGGGGTCTATCTCTATTTTAGGTGAAAAAGGGTCGGTGGAGATCGGCGGTTTTGCCGTCAATGAAATGAAGATCTGGAACTTTGTTGATGAAACGCCGGAGGATAAAGAGGTTATTCAAAAATATAAACAGAACCCCCCAAACGTTTACGGTTTTGGTCATTTAGAATATTTAAAAGATGTTGTTGATTCTCTGGTCAATAACAAGCCGGCGCCGGTAGATGGCAATGAAGGCCGTAAATCTATTTTATTAATTAATGCGCTTTACGAATCTATCCGCTCCAATAAAGCGGAAAAGTATATTGATATTACGCCAGATTTTAAACCGGTCAAGAGCAGGCTGGGGTTTGGTAATTAAGGATGGTAGATCAGATCATCCATTCCGTTTTTGATCTTATAAATATTTTTTTTAAAAAAATATTTAAGAAAGATATGTGTAAGGTTACATTTACGCAATTTGTTAAGCACTATATGGTCGGCTCAATGGCGGTCATTATTAATTACGTGCTGTTTAATATTTTAATGTTTTTTAATTACAGTATTGAGCTCTCTAACGGACTGACCTATATTGTGATACTTTTTTTTACTTATTTTATGCAGCGCCATTTTACTTACAAAGCTCAACATTTTACGTTTTGGCAGCCGGTATTATTTTTTTTATTGACAGTTGTCTATTATTTTTTAGAGACCTGGCTCCTCATATTAATGATCGAAAAAATGGGTGTTTCTTCGTTAATAGCTAAAATTGTTTCTATTGTGGGGCTGACGCCGATCAGTTTTTTTAGCCAAAAATATATTATTTTCAGTGAAAAATTATTGAGCAAAGGGAAATAATGATGAACTATAAAATATATAAAAATGTTGAGCTCGGCAAAAATTGTGTAATAGAAGATTATGCAATTATCGGTGTGCCGCCCAGAGGCAAACAAGACGGCGAATTAAAGACCGTTATTGGCGATAACGCTGTAATTCGTTCGCATACGGTCATTTATGCCGGCAATATTATCGGCAATAATTTTCAGACCGGGCATCATGTCATGATCCGCGAAGAGAATAAAATTGGCGACAATGTCTCTATTGGCACTAATTCTGTTGTGGAGCATCATATAGATTTACATGATAATGTCAGGATGCAGTCCTCTTGTTTTGTGCCGGAGTATTCGGTGCTGGCAGAGGGTGCCTGGCTGGGGCCCAATGTTGTGGTTACCAATGCGCTCTATCCACTTTCTAAAAATGTTAAAGCCAATTTAAAAGGGGCGCAGATCGGCCAAGGGGCAATAATCGGCGCTAACTGCACGCTATTGCCAGGTGTTAAGATAGGTGAGAAATGTTTAATAGGTGCCGGGTCTGTGGTGACTAAAGATATTGATGACGGTGCGGTGGCTTATGGCAACCCGGCTAAAGCTAAAAAAAGAAGACAGGACATAAAAGAGTATGAATAAAATACCATTGATGAATTTACAGAGAATGCATGAGCAGATCATGCCGGAAATAAAGCAGGCAGTAAATACTGTTTTAGACAGCGGCCGTTTTATTAACGGACCAGAGGTCAAAGAATTTGAGCAAAAATTTGCTAAGCTGGCGCAGCTAGATCATGTCATTGGCTGTTCTAACGGTACCGACGCTATTATGGTGCTTTTAAAAGCGCTCGAGATCGGCCCTGGCGATGAGGTCATTCTGCCGACCATGACATTTATCGCGACAGCGGAGGCGGTTACCATGGTTGGGGCTAGAGTTGTGCTGGTAGATGTAGAACCTAATACTTATTGTTTAGATATTGAGGCGGCGCAAAAAGCGATCAATCCAAGAACTAAAGCGATAATTGCTGTCCATTTGCACGGCAATGTAGCCAATGTAGAAAAATTAGCGGAAATTACTGAAAAAAATAATATCTATTTAATTGAGGATTCGGCGCAGGCCCACCTGGGTAAATTGAATAATAAACCTATCGGCAGTTTTGGTATTGCCGCAACGTTCTCTTTTTTTCCTGGTAAGAACTTAGGCGCCATGGGCGATGCCGGTGCCATTGGTACCAACGATGAAAAGCTGGCTTTAAAACTGCGTAAATTAATTAATCATGGGCGCCTGGATAAATATAAACATGATCTTGAGGGATATAATATGCGGATGGATACTCTGCAGGCGGCGATCTTAAATATTAAAGTCGATAATTTGAAAGCGTGGACAGAATTGCGTCGGCAAAAAGCGGATATTTATCGTGAATTATTGGATGATATAGCCTCACCCCCTGACCCCCTCTCCAAATTTGGAGAGGGGGAAGTTGTTCCCCCTTTTCATGCTGAGAATGTTTACAATGTTTATCATTTGTTTGTTATCAGGGTGAAGAACAGAGATGTTATATCAGAAAAGTTAAAAGAAGCCGGCATAGAGTGCGGCGTTCATTATCCTATACCGCTCCATTTACAGCCCGCTTATGAATATCTTGCTTATAAACAGGGCAATTTTCCTGTAGCGGAACAATGTGCCGAAGAATTTCTTTCTCTACCGCTGTGCCCGGTCATTACGCGAGAAGAGCAGGAATTTGTAGTTAATAGTTTAAAAAAAATATTATAGAGGTTTTTGTGAGAGTCTGGTCAATATTTTACGGAAATTTAAGTTTAAGTCAGGGGCCGACAACTCATTTTAGCGAGCTGGCCCGCGGCCTGGTTAATAGTGGCGTAGACTTCACCGGCTATGCTCCAGCTATCGGCCGCTATAACGGCATCGATCAGAATTTTAAAGTTAAATATACACCGACGATCGATCTGCCATTTATCAGGGTCGTTGTATATGATCTATTGTTGATGTTCCGTTTATTGTTTACTTTTCCTAAAGCCGATATTTTTTATGTCCGGGTCGCTTATTTCTCACTGTTCACTCCGCTGCTGGCAAAATTTCTGCGCAAAAAACTGGTCCTGGAGATCAACGGCTATGTTGTTGATGATGTTGCTTCCAAAGGTTGGACGGGGCTAAAGGCGCCGCTCGGGTGGCTTTCTGTCTGGTGTGAAAAGACCCTGCACAGAATAGCGGATGCCTCGATAATTGTTACAGAGACTATTTATAATGCTATTCACGAGAATTTTAAAATACCAAAGGGAAAGCTATATCATATTAAGAATGGCGTAAATATTGATCACTTTAAACCGCTCGATCAAGAAGCCTGTAAAAAAGAGCTGGGGTTTGACCTCAATACCGATTATATTGGCTATGTCGGTTGTTTCACCGGCTGGGACGGCATTGAACATCTCGTCAGGGCGCTGCCGGCAATAAAAAAACAATTTGCCTCACCCCCTAGCCCCCTCTCCATGAATGGAGAGGGGGAAGAGAATTCTTCCTCTTCTAATAAACGAATTGTTAAAGCTCTGCTAGTTGGTGATGGCGATCACCGCGCTTATGTGGAGAGTGAGGTAAAGAGACTGGGGCTGGAACAAGATGTCATATTTACCGGTTATGTTCCTTATAAAGAATTGCCGAAATATTTAAATTGTTTTACGGTTGCTGTAGCCCCTTATGGCGGCAGTGATTCTATTGAGACCCGCAATAATAAGGGGCTCTCTTCATTGAAATGTTTAGAATATACCGGCACAGGTTTGCCGACAGTTGTGGCTGATATCCCCGGCATGGACTATATTGATGGCAAATCTGGATTTATTATTCCGCAGGGCGATGAAAAAGCTCTGGCGGAAAAAGTACTGATATTGTTAAATGATCCAGAACTGCGGAAAAGATTTTCCCAGACTGGTCGTGATTATACTGTCAAAAATGCTTCCTGGCAGGCAGTGGCAGATAGAACTAAAGAAATATTTGAAAGGATAAAATAAATAATGAAAAATATAGTCTTGATCCCTACATATAATGAAAAAGAAAATTTACCCAAAATGGTTGCCGCGGTTAAGGATTTAGTGGAGACCGCTATTTTAGTTATTGATGATAATTCACCGGACGGCACCGGGCAGCTGGCCGATGAGCTGGCAAAAAAATATGCCGATGTTTTTGTCCTCCATCGCCAAAAAAAAGAGGGACTAGGTAAAGCTTATATTGCCGGCTTTAAATGGGCGCTGGAAAATAATTATGAGGTTGTTGTTCAGATGGATTGTGATTTTTCTCACGATCCGAAATATTTACCGGAAATGCTGGAATTAATTAAAACCAACGATCTGGTCATTGGCAGCAGATACAGCCATGGCGTTAGTTGTTATAACTGGCCGCTGCAAAGAATTCTGCTGAGTAAGTTTGCCAATATTTATACTGAAATTTTTGCTCGCTTGCCGGTCAAAGATGCTACAGGCGGATTTAAATGTTTCAGGAGTGTTGTTTTAAAGTCGATCGATCTGGACTCTATTAAGACCAATGGCTATTCTTTTCAAATAGAGACCACTTACCGTGCCCACCGGTTGGGGTTTGCGGTTAAAGAGTTTCCTATAATTTTTTACGAGCGGACTATGGGGCAGTCTAAAATATCTAAAAACATTATTGTTGAGGCTTTTTTTCTGGTCTTGTGGATGTTCTTTAAATTGTATAGATTTAAAGGTATCAAAAAATAGTTCTTATTGGGGTGGGATTTTTTATGAAAAAAAAGACAGCGGACTGGGCCGTTAAATTTAAGAAGTTTTTAACGGACCGTGAAACCTGGCTGTTTGCGCTGTTTTTTTTAGCCGCCTTAGCTTCAACTTTTTTAATAAATTTTGATACTGGTGATGATGTTTTTTTTAGGACAGCGGCCCAAAAATATAATTTATGGGAATTTATGTTACTGCGTTATCACAATTGGTCTGGCCGGTTATTTCTAGAAATAGTGCCTTGTGTGATATGTTCTTTGCCTATTATGGTTTGGCGTATTTTAAATGCAGTGATGATGCTTCTGTTTGCGCGCGGACTTTTTAAGTTAGTAACAGTTAAACCTAAACTTTCTTCTCAACAGCGTCTCTTTGTTGCTTTTCTATCTTGTGCCGGATTTGGCTTGATGGGTTTATATGTTTTAGAGGGTTCTGTTTTTTGGGTAACCGGCTCGGTTTGTTATCTTTGGCCAGTTACTGCTGCTATTTGGGCGCTTCTTCCTCTTTGGGAAAATGTTGTTGGTGTATCTTCGCTGGCTAAAAAAAGCCGGTTAAATTATTTATTAGTTATTTTATGTACAATTTATGCTGCTATGGCACAGGAGCAAATTCCCTTGGTTTTGGGTTCTTTTAGCTTTTTGGGTTTGGCTTATTTGTATTGGCAAAAAAAAGCTATTTCTGGCAGGGCGATATTGCAAGTCAGTTTAATTGTAGTAATTGCGCTGATCTCCTTCCTGGCGCCGGGTAACGCTATTCGTTTACAATATGAAACAGCACGTCTTTTTCCGGATTTTTTTGAGCTGAGTATTGGCCGGCATCTTTTTATTGCCTTGCAGTGGCTGGTAGACGGTTTTTTTAATGAGAACAGAGTCTTAATGTTGGCTCTTTGGCTGGCTGGTATATATCAATTATTGCGGCAAAAAAAACAGCACCGCCTATTGTCCGTTGTGCCTGCTTTTTATGTTTTATTGGCTTTGTTTGGTTTTTACCCAGGATTTAATTATCTTTTTGATTTTGGCATAGAGCAGAGTGTTGTAACTGTTTGGCATATCTGGGCAGTTGTTTGGTGGGGATTGGCTGTTCCTGTTACCGGGGCAGTTGTTTATTTTTCTTTTCCAGTTTTAGAAAAACGTCTATTGATGTTATTGGTGTATTTAGCGGGTTTTTGTTCGGCTTTTATTATTGGTTTTACGCCGGTCCTTTATGCTTCTGGCGCTAGAATGCTTTTTGTGACAGCGGTTTTGTTTTTATTGATAATTTTAAGTTATGCCCAAGAATTTAAAAAACCTAATTTATATTTGTATGTTTTTACTGTTTTTATTGTCATGTTACAATTTATTGAGGCATATAATAGATTGTTATCCTGAAATAGCGGCGGAGGTAATTTGTGGCCAAACAATTAATTCTAAAATTCAAAGAACATTATTTAAAGCTTTTGTTGGTTTTTTTATTGATATTTGGTGTCAGTGTTCGTTTTGTTCATTTGAGCGATCACTTTACACATGTGGACAGTGTTTTTATGATCATGGATATTTTAAAAGCTAAAGATCCTGGTTTTAAAGAGACCATGATGCAGCGAGCTTTTGATCCGGACCGGCCGGCCTATGACAGCGCTTATAAAAAGGCCTTGCGGTATCTTGGTTCGCAGCCTAAATTTGAACCGTTTTTAGATCTGGCTTTTAAGCTCAGTCCGATCTTTATTGTTTCTGTTACCGGCGCTAATCCGCCGCTGCAGTTTGTTGCCAATGTGCCGCTTATTAACGATACCCAAAATTATCGTCAGCTCCTCTTCTGGGGCAGGTTTCCCGCTTTTTTTTATGCCGCCTTGGCTCTGCTGGCCTTTATTACTTTGATCCGTTCTTTAAACCTAAAACAGGATTTTTGGCCGCTGGCGGTAATTGCGCTCTCTTTTCTTTGTTTTTCCTGGCAGCAGATCATTTATGCTAAACAAGTTTATCAATATTCTTTAAATTCGCTGGTTCCTGTGCTCTTTCTTTTGAGTTTCGTCCAGGTTTTAAAGGGAAAAAATAATTTTATTTTTTCTTCTTTAATTCCACTGTTGTTATATTACTGTAGTTATCAGACGCTCTGGTTGCTGCCGGCATTTTATTTACTGATGTTTTTTAATTATTATAGGAATAAAGATTTTGAAAATTTAAAAAAAATTTTCTGGTATGCGGTTATTGTTGGTTTTTTTGTTCTTCCTTCACTGATCTATAATTTATTTCATTTTATAGGTTACTCTACAAAATATTATCAAATAGGGCCCAATGGTGAATTTTTATTTCAGCCCTGGCTGATAGGCGGTTTTGCTGCCAAAATTATCTATGTCATTAAATTTTTTATAGTGAATTCCTTTTTAACGTATCGGGCTAATATAGTGCCTTATCCAGTAGAGACCGTTTTTGGCGTGATCTTGTCGTTTATTTATTTTGGTTTGTTTTTGTTGGGCGGTTATGTCGCTTGTAATGATAAGAACGAGTTAGTTAAAAACTGCGGCCGGTTTATTTTGCTCGGTTTTCTTTTTTTGTTTATCAGTAATTTAACAGGTCAAATGCCGCTTTCGCCCTGCCGGTTGAGTATTTTTTATCTTGCTTTTTTTGTTTTTTACACTGCCTATGGTCTTTTTTATTTAGTAAAATTATTGCCATTTAATAAACAAAATGCAGTAATTGCGCTGATAGCGATAGTTTTAACACTGATCTTTGTTTCCTCTTACCCGCTGGTTATGAAAGACCGTCTGGACCCAGTTAAAGAAGATATGATCAAAGAGTTAATGGATAAGTATAATATTAAAACAGTAGTTTCTTATGATCTTTCGCAAAACATTCACTTGATGCCGGAGCTAATAAAAAAGGTTAATTACTATGAAGATGATTATCCGCGTCCGGCCAGGGATTTGTCTGGCTGGGATTATCAAACAATTCTTTACTTTAGTACAAGAACTCCTCTAACTGAAAAACCTTTTTATGATCTGCAGAAAAAAATTAATGACGACAAAGAGATCAGGCAAAAATGGCATTATCGATTTGCCGATTATCAGGTACTCTATAATTATGCTTATGATACAGATGTCCAGGTAGAGTACACAAAAGATAATATTAACCCCACTAATGATCTCTATTTGACCGTTATTAAATTAAAAAAAGGGCGTTAAATAATGGTGATATTGCAAAAGTTAGAAGAATTGATTAAAAAAAGAGAGACGTTGTTTTTGTTTGTTTTATTTTTATTTTCTTTTGTAGTTCGCTTAATATATTTGATATATATTCGCGGCGAAGCTAATGTTTACCTTGGTGATGAATATTGTTTTGGCCAGGTGGCTTATAATTTACTACAGGGCAAGGGCTTTGTTTTAGAAGGCAATTTTTATCCTTCCCGTCTGCCGTTAAATACACTGGTGGCCTATCTTTTTATTAAAGTCTTTGGTTATTCTATTTTTAAGATCCATATTCTGAGCACATTTTTAGCCTCTTTTGTTGCGCCGGCGGTTTATAAACTGGCGGATAAAATTGCTGGTTCTAAATTTGTGGCATTGCTCAGTGCTGTGTATGCCGCGGTCTATCCTTTTTTTGTGCACGAAGCCTCTTTTTTAGATACCGAAAATATTTTTATTCCGGTGTTTTTAATTTATCTGGTTTATTTAATAAAAATCATTTATGAGAAAGGCGTGGCTACTGTAAAGAACTATTTAATTTCAGGTTTTTTGCTGGGGATTTTATTACTGACTAGAGGTACGTTGTCGATGTTTTTACCATTTCTCACCTTGTTTTTATTGTTGATCAAGTGGCCGTTGAGACAAGTGGTGTTTTTTTTGGCGCTTAAAATTATTGTAATTGCTGTTGTTGTTGCTCCCTGGTCTTATTATCTCTCTAAAGGGGTAGGTGAATTTGCTATATTTACTAAAGGAACAAATGCCGCTTTATTGGGCAGCACCAATGAAATTGTCTTAAATGATAAAAAATTAGCGGGCTCCTGGGTTAATTTAGAAAGAGATTATCCGGAGGAGTTGCTGCGGATCGAGAGTGAGCTTGTCAGCCGCGGGATTGTCAATGCTTCGGAAGCAACCAAAGTTCTGATGATTGCTACCGATAATTTGGCTAAAATGCCCTGGCTGATGTTGAATAAAGCTAAAGGGTTATGGAGCTGGTCGCCCAAACATCCGGATAACCGCAATTTTAGAGATGATCTTGTAGGGATTTTTTCTTACGGCTGGCTCTTGCCTTTTTTTATTATCTTATTGTTAGAGAAAAAAGCGCCTTATGTCGCGCTGTTTTTTTTACTGGCTTTTTATTTTACGGTCATGACTTTTATTACTTCTGGTACAATGCGGTTTCGTTTGCCATTGGACCCAATAATTTTTATTTATGTTTTTAATTATTTTTATTTGATATTTTTTAAAGAAAAATTTTTAAAAAAAGGCAATAAGGTTAGATAACTGAAAATAATTAGTAATGATGGATAAAATTTTAATATATTTATTTTTTATTTTTGTTTTTTTTCTTCATTTTAGTGCCGTACCTGGCTTAATTAATGCGGTCCCGACGGTTTTATTATTATTTGTGTTGATATTTTGGAGCGGCCTTTTTATTAGGAACAGAAAATCCGGTTATCAGAAAACCGGTTTAGAAAAACCGCTCTTGTTTTTAGTTTTAGCCAATCTTTTCTCTGTGTTTGATGCCTATATTAAGCTCTGGTCGCTCGGTAAAACTATTAGTCTTTTTCTGCTCTTTGGTCTGTTGTTGATCTTTACTTCTATAATTAAGCAAAAAGAACAATATCAAAAATTGTTAGCGGTGGTTTTTTGGGGCGGTATAATTTTTCTATTAAGCGGTCTTTATCAGTATATTGTTTCGGTGCTGGGGCCGCAATATCATATTGATGCTCATTTGCCTTCATTTTTAAAAATAATAACGACGGAGGCCAGAGGGCTGCCGCGCATCAGCTCTTTGTTCTTGCAGCGCTCCGGCACTAATGTCTATTCTTGTTATCTGGCTTTATATGCGCCGTTTTTGCTGGTGTATCCTTTTGTTAGATATTCTAATAAACTGGTTGGTGCAATTGTTTCGCTATTGGTGTTGGTTAATGTTTTTCTGACAACTAGCCGGGCTTTATTTATATCATTGATCTTTTTGTTGGTATTCATGTTTTTAAAGACCAGTTATAAAAAAGTGGCGGTGCCGTTAACTATTTTTTTTATCTTATGTTGTGCGGTTTTTTTTATAAAACCGGTAAACAAAACTGTTGTTTCTCTTTTTGATAAAACGGATATTTCTAATATTGAACATTTGCAAACTTTTTTCTATGCGGTTGATAATATTAAAAGGCATCCAATTAACGGCTGGGGAGCAGATCATGTCAGCCGCAGAATAAGAAAAACAGCTGACGGCTGGCAGGATGCCCATGATTATAAAATGAGAATAGCCATAGAGGAATGGACGCCGGAAAAATTTTATGAAGTTAAAGAAAAAGCCAGAAAAGATGGTGTGCTTTCTATAGATTCACCGCACAATATTTATTTATGGCAGTTTCTGGATCTCGGGATTATCGGTTTAGCGGCCTTTGTATATTTATTGTCAGTGGTCTTTGGTAAATTATTAAAGCTGGCCGGCCATGGTTTAAAAAATCATTTACTGGCAGTGAGTTTTCTTTATGGTTATGTTGCTTTTCTGATCTATAATTTTTTTCAAGACTCTTTGAATGCGCCAATAATGGTTTCTTTTTTTATTATATTTATTTTACTGGTTGTCTGTCTGGAAAAGTTTAATAAAGAAAAGATTTTATGAAAAATTTATTAATACTTGCCTATCACAGAGTTTTGCCGGATGAGCAAGCCGCCAAGGAATATGCGCTGGCTGTTAAAGTGACAGAGCTCAAAGAACAGCTGACATTGCTGCTTAAAAAAAAATATCAATTTATTACACTGGAAACTTTATATCGGAACTATCTTAGTAAAAATAAAAAACTTTCCAAGAAAACCTGTGTCATAACTTTTGATGATGGTTATATGGATAATTATTTATACGGTTTTCCTGTTTTAAAAAAATATAATATTCCGGCAACTGTTTTTGTTACTACCGGGTATATTGGTAAAAAGCGGCCCTATTATTGGGATCTTAAAAATAAAATAAAATTTAACCATGCTGATCTTTCGCTTGATTGGCAGGAAATGAAAGAATTAAAAAAGGCCGGCTGGGAGATCGCTTCCCATACGCTGCATCACTGGGAAATTAATAAACTGCCGGTCAATATTTTAAAAAAAGAGCTGACGGTTTCTAAAAAAATTCTTGACCAAAAACTAAAACAAAAAACTATCTCTTTTTGCGCGCCGCGCGGTGCCTACGGCGCGGCGTTTATTGCCGCAATTAAAGAGGCGGGTTATTTGGCAGCGGTAGTAACGCCGGGTGTTGATGATTTTCCAGAGACTAATTATACGCTTAAGCGGGTTGGCTTATACGGCCACGATAATTTTTTAAAATTTAAATTTAAAATATCGTGGCTTTTTAATTTTTTAAGAAAGTTGCGAGCTAATGGGTTGTAAATTATCGGTAGTAATGCCGGTCTATAATGAGGTCAATACTGTGCTTAAAATAATTGAGCGGGTGCAGAGCGTGCCGGTAGAAAAAGAACTAATTATTGTCTGCGACAACTCTACGGATGGTACCAGAGAGCTGCTGCAAAAATATCAGGCGGAAAATAAATTTAAAAACACAAAGATCTTTTATTTTGATCAAAATCGCGGCAAAGGCGCGGCGGTTGCTTATGGCTATGGTTTTGTTAGCGGTGAATTTGTAATAGTGCAGGATGCCGATCTGGAATATGATCCGCAAGATTATTTAAAACTTTTAGCTGCGGCAGAAAAAAACAAAGCGGCCGCCGTTTACGGTTCACGTTTTTTAGGGCAACATGAGAATTTTTCTTCGGCGCATTACTGGGGCAATAAAATACTGACCAGAATTTTTAATTTATTATATGGCACTAAACTGACCGATCTGGAGACGTGTTATAAATTATTACGGCGTGCTAATATTGAAAATATTGAAATTAAGGCGGCCCGTTTTAATTTTGACCCGGAAATTACGGCTAAAATAGTAAAACAAAAAATACCTATTGTAGAAGTGCCAATTAATTATCAGGCGCGCTCTTTTACCGCCGGTAAAAAAATATCCTGGCGTGACGGCTTTTCGGCAGTTTGGACAATTATTAAATATAGGGTTTTAAATTGAAAAATAAAAAAATAATTTTTGGTTACTGTCCTTAATTCTTTGTTTGTTGTAAAATTAATTAACAGGGTAATTTTTATGAATACTAGTTTAAATAATATTATTTCTATAATAGTTTCAGCTGTAGATCCTGAAAAAATAATTTTATTTGGTTCTCGTGCGCGCCGTGAAAATACTGCGGTAAGTGATTATGACCTGTTAGTAATTAAAAATAATATTAAAAATGAACGCAGTTATAGTCGTAAGATATATCGTTCGATGTTAGATAACTCTGTGACGGTGCCAGTTGATGTTATTGTTGCCGAAAATAAAAAAATAAAAAAAAATAAAAAAGATCTCTCTTTGATATATAGTAGAGTTATTTCTGAAGGTAAAGAGATATATGTCAAAAAAAGAAATTGATTTATGGCTGAAAAGAGCCGAAAGTAATTTTAGTATTGGCTTGACTATTAAAAAGAAAAATATCTTACTTGAAGACCTTTGTTTTGAATTTCAGCAAGCAGCAGAAAAAGCGTTAAAAGCACTTCTGATCTATTATGGAGAAGAGGTTCCCTATACTCATTCTTTTGTGGTTATTCTTGATAAATTAAAAAAACACATTGAAATTCCTGAGAAAATAAAGGAAGTTACAGATCTGACCGATTACGCCGTGCAATGTCGTTATCCCGGGGACTATCTTTCTGTTAATGAAAAAGAATATTTAAGCGCATTGAAAATAACAAAAAATATATTGGCCTGGGTAAAGAAGATAATAAATTATTGAAATGATCTTAGTAAAATGAAAAAAATATTTATGTATATTTATTCTTTGCATATCGGCGGCGGCGCTGAAAATATTATGCATCAGCTTTCTTTGTTATTAAAAAAGAATGATTATGATGTAGTGGTTTGCAGTATGGTAGATGAAGAGCCGTCTTTTGAGGAAAATTTAAAAGCAAATGACATTAGAATTTATCGGCTTAAAATGAATAAAAGAAATTATTTTTTTAAATTACTGGAGTTATATCATCTCTTGCGGAAAGAGCGGCCGGCTGTTTTTCTGGCCTGGTTGTGGCCGGCAATTGTCAGCGGTAATCTTATAGCCAAAATGGCCGGTCTTAAAATTCGTGTGGCCAATTTGCGTGGTCCGGCGATGACTAAATCTTATTTGAAAATAATTTTAGATAGAATTTTTTCTCGCGGCTATACTCATTATATTGCTGTTACAGAAAGTGTTAAAAATATCTTTGTTAAGCGTGAGAAGTTTAAACAAAAAAAAATCACGGTTATTAATAACGGTATTGATTTTAAAAAAAAATCAGCAAAATATTTAAAGAAACAATTAAAAAAAGAATTTGCCTTAGCTCAAAATGAATTTGTGGTAGGGACTATTGGCCGGCTTTACCCGGAAAAAAATCAGCAGTTATTAGTAGCGGCGGCAAAAATATTAAAAGAACAGAATTTTAAATGTAAAATATTTTTAGTCGGCAACGGGCCTGCGGAAAAAGCAATTAAAGAGCAGATCATTGCCAATAATTTGCTGGAGTACTTTATTCTGCCGGGCTGGCAGAGTGATGTCTATAAGTTTTTAACAATGTATGATCTATTTGTTTTGCCTTCACTTTATGAGGGACATCCTTCCTCTATTTTACAGGCCTGGTATTTAAAATTGCCAATTGCGGCAACTAAGGTCATTGGTATTAAGGATATTGTTATTGACGGTTACAATGGTTTGCTTTTTTCTAAAGATGAGCCGGCTGAATTAGCCAGGATCATTATTAATATGAAAAATTATCCGGATTTTGCCCAAAAAATTGCTGAAAACGGTTATAATACAGTTAAGGAAAAATATAATATTGAAACAATGAACAAAAATTATTTAAATTATTTTGAACAATTATGCAGGTAATTGAATTAACAGAATTAGTGCAATTAATGGCGGAAAAAAAAGCCTGGCAAGAGCTGGCTGCTTCTATTGCTAATCCTTTTGCTGATTTTAATATAATTTTATCCTGGCTTGAACTGTTTTTGAAAAATAAAAAGATATTTATTTTAAAAATACTGGAGAGCGAGCGAGTTATTGCCTATGCTCCTTTTTATAGGAGTGGTCAGAGTATCGGCTGGCTGGGCGAAGGTAGAGTTAATTATCTTGATCTTATTTGTAGGGAGGCTGACAAAGAGCTTGTTTGGCCAAAAGTGCTTTTTTATTTGCAGAAAAAAAAGATCAAGACGATCAAACTGGTTAATGTTAACAGCAGTACTCTTTCTTCCGGCATTTTAGAGAAAAACGGCTTTAAAATAATTAAGCAGCAGACTTGTCCGGTTATGCCAATTAATACTGAGATATCCTGGGAAAATTTTTATAACGGTGTTTTAAAAAATAAACGCAGATATGAAGTGCGTAAAGGCCTGGAGGGTTTGTCTGCGGCCGGTGATTTTAAAATTATTAATAAAACAAGAGTGGAAATTGATGATCATGATATTGCCAATATTTTTTTCTTGTATAAGAAAAGATGGCAGAGTACCTATCGTTCTAAAATAATAGCAGACAGCTATTATCAACATCAAAAAAACTTAATAAAAAATTCTGAAAATATTTTTTTGTCTATGGCATTTCTTGGTGATCAATTGATCTCTTTTATTTTGGGTTTTAAAAAGCAGCGTATTTTTACTGATTACTGGGTAGCTCATGACCAGGATTATGCGGACTATTCCCTGGGAAGCGTGCATTTGAAATTGTTAATAGAACAGCTGCATCAAGAAGGATTTAAACTTTTTGATTTTTCTATAGGTGAAGATGTCTATAAACGTAAGTGGGCCAAAGATCAAACCTATAATAATGATTATATTAAAACAGGTTTTATAAATTATTGGGCTTTTATCTACTGGAATAAATTGAGAAAGATAATTATTCCCCAAATAAAAAAACTATTATTTTCCAAGTAGTTTTTAGCGAAAAAAATTTTCTTAAAAAGTTTAATTGACTTATTTTTTCTTAGGTATATAATTTTCAGGAAAAATACAATATATGAACATATGGTTATATGGTTATAATTATAAAAAAGCAGGTATATCAAGAATAATGAAATATCGATCAGCTGGTTTGAAATTTAATCTCAATCAATCTTGCTCAAAATCTAAGAAAAATTATCTAAAAAATAACTAATAAAAAAAGGAGAATCTTAAATGAGTATAGATCTTGTTAAAAATGGTGTTAAGCGACGGACTAAAGAGTTGGTTAAATGCTCTTCACTGGGGCCTATTGCCAATTTAGAAGAATACGTCAGTCCCGATTGGTGGAATAAAATATTTAATGCTAATTATTTAAAGACCGATGGTGATGTTGTTGATGATCTGGAAATTACAGCTGCCGAAGTTTCTTTTTTTTCGGAGGCCTTACAGCTTAATAAAAATGAGCGGATCCTTGATCTTTGCTGCGGCCAGGGACGCCATTCTCTGGAGTTAGCGCGCCGCCAGTTTGCGGAAATAGACGGTATGGATCGTTCACATTACTTAATTCAGCGGGCTAAAAGTACGGCCAAAAAAGAGGGTTTAAAAGTTCGCTTTCGTGAAGGTGATGCCCGGAAACTTCCTTATGCTGCCGATACTTTTGATGTTGTCATGATCATGGGTAACAGCTTTGGCTATTTTGAAACACTGCAGGATGACCTCTCGGTTTTAAAAGAGGTTTTTAGGGTTTTAAAACCCTGGGGGCGCTTGTTAATTGAAGTTGCCGATGGCGATTATTTGCGACAGAATTTCATGCCCCGTTCCTGGGAGTGGATAGATAAAAGTAATTTAGTCTGCCGTGAACGTTCTCTCTCGCTGGATAAACAGCGCTTAATTTCCAGGGAGATTATTTCTAATGTCGAGAAAGGGGTCCTGGCCGATCAGTTTTACGCTGAAAGATTATATTCGCAGGAAAGTATCAGCGACCTTTTGCAGAAAGCTGATTTTAAAAAACTGGTTTTTCACGGCGAGATAACTTCTAATTCTAAGCGCAATCAGGATCTTGGCATGATGGCACGCCGGATCGTCGTTACTGCTACGGTTATTAAGGAGTGGAGTCCGGTTAAAGTCAAAGCCAAAGATACTTTGAAAAATGTCGTTGTGGTAATGGGTGATCCTAAAAAAAGGGATATTATTAAACCGAATGCTGTTTTTGATGAAGATGATTATTATACGATCGATCAATTAAAAAATGCTTTGCGGCAATTGCCTAATTATAAAGTATCTTATTTGTGTAATCATGATACGCTTATTCAGGAGCTGGTCAGCAATAAAGCGCAAATAGATTTTGTTTTTAATTTATGTGATGAAGGTTTTTTTAATGATCCGCGTCAGGAGCTTCATATTCCAGCGCTTTTAGAGATGTTGAAGATAGATTATTCTGGCGCTAACCCGCAGTGTCTGGCTTTTTGTTATGATAAATCTTTGGTGCGCGGTATTGCCCAGGAAATGGGAATCCCTGTGCCGCGGGCTCATTTTATTAACCCCGAAGATACGGTCTTTGAAATACCAATTTCTTTCCCGGTTATTGTTAAACCTAATTCCGGTGACTCCAGTTTTGGCATTACACAAAAAAGTGTTTGTCATACAATTGCCGATCTAACAGAGGTGATTAACGATATCCGCGATCGCTTTGGTTACGATAAGCCTATTTTAATTGAAGAGTTTTTAACAGGTAGCGATCTGACTGTTGGCATTATTGGTAATCCGCCGGAATCTTATACAGTTCTGCCGATAGCTGAAGAGGACTATTCTCTTTTACCTGCCGACTTGCCGAAGATCTGCGGCTATGAAGCCAAATGGGATCCAACTTCCCCTTATTGGCAGAGTCTGCGGACAATTCCTGCCAAGCTTGATTCGGATGTTGAAAAAATTATTGTAGAATGTTGTTTGAAATTGTTTGAGCGGTTAGAATGTAGAGACTACAGTCGTTTTGACTGGCGTCTTAATGCTCAAGGGGAGCCTTTTCTGCTGGAAGTTAATCCTAACCCGGGTTGGTGCTGGGACGGGCATCTGGCAAAAATGGCTAAAATTAAAAATATTTCCTATAGTGAAATGTTGGATAAGATCCTTGCCGCTGTGGCCAGAAGAACTGTTAAATAAATTTATTAGGATCGGTCAATGTCACTAAATGAATTAAAAGATCTCAAAAAAATTTTAAGAATTTTTGCGGAAACTTATCGTATGCGGATCTTGAGTCTCTTAGCCAGAGAGAGTTTAACGGTAGCAGAAATGTGTCAGATTTTGGGGTCCAGTCAGTCTAATATATCTAAGCATTTAACTAAACTCCGGCTAGTTAATTTAGTTAGAGATAAAAGAGAAGGACAATTTGTTGTTTATAGTTTGTCTTTAGAACAAACGCCGCATCTCAAAATTATTGAAGTTATTTTAATGGCGCTGGCAGAAAAAGAAATTATTAAAAAAGATCTTGAGAAATTAAAAAAAATAAAAAAAGGGGATAATAAATGATTGGCTTTCGTCCGAGAATAATGAATGTTTTTAAAAAAGGTTATTCTTGGGAGGTATTTTTAAAAGATCTCAGCGCTGGTCTAATTGTTGGTGTAGTAGCTCTGCCGCTGGCGATGGCTTTTGCTATTGCCTCTGGTTTGACACCGCAACAGGGGCTTTATACGGCGGTCGTAGCCGGTTTTTTAATTTCGCTTTTCTCTGGCAGTAATTTTCAAATAGGCGGCCCGACCGGTGCATTTGTTGTTATTGTGGCCGGTGTAGTTGCTAAATATGGCTATGAGGGGCTAGCCTTAGCGACGATCATGGCGGGTATTTTATTGATCGCTATGGGTTTGTCTAAGCTAGGTGCTTTTATTAAGTTTATTCCCTATCCGGTAACTATTGGCTTTACCAGTGGTATTGCGTTGATTATTATTTTTGGCCAGATCAAAGATTTTTTTGGTTTAACCACACCTGCGCTACCAGAGGCCTTTCTTGCTAAATTGTTGATCTTGTTTAAAAGTATGCCAACGGTCAATATGCCGGCATTATTAATAGGTTTTTTTACAATAATTATTTTAAAATTTTGGCCGAAAATTTCTTATAAAATACCGGCCCCTTTAGTGGCAATCATTTTATCTTCGCTGGCGGTTAAGTTTTTTTCTTTGCCGGTCGCTACTATCGGCAGCCGTTTTGGCGATCTTCCTTTTCGTTTTCCGGTTATTCATGTTCCTAATTTTAGTTGGGAACTGGTTGGGATCCTTTTTCCTGTTGCTATTTCCATAGCTTTACTGGCTGGTATAGAGTCGCTTCTTTCGGCAGTAGTAGCCGATGGTATGACCGGGCAAAAACATAATTCCGATACCGAGCTTGTCGCCCAGGGAATTGCCAATATCGGCGCGATCTTTTTCTTTGGTCTGCCCGCTACCGGGGCAATAGCGAGAACCGCTACAAACATTAAGAACGGCGGGCAAACGCCAATGGCCGGTATTATTCACGCTTTAACACTGCTTTTAATTATGTTGTTCTTTAGTAAATGGACCGCCTATATTCCCATGGCCACGCTGGCTGGTATTCTAATTGTGGTTGGTTATAATATGGGCGAATGGCCGCTCTTTCGCCGTGTCTTAAAAGGGACACGTAGTGATGCCCTAGTCTTAATGACAACTTTTCTCTTAACGGTCTTAATTGATCTAACCGTAGCTATTGAGGTTGGTATGGTGATGGCTGCTTTTTTATTTATGTATAGAATGTCAGCGGTAACAGAGGCGCGCTTTGTGACCGATAATTTGCCGAGTTTGTTCGACGAATATCCGGAACATATTCGCAAATATAAGATCCCCGCAGGTGTGGAAATTTTTGAAATTAATGGCCCGTTCTTTTTTGGCGCCGCCGATAAATTTAGAGGGGCGATGGCTTCTATAGAAAAAATGCCGAAAGTATTGATCTTGCGGATGCGGCATGTGCCGTCAATGGATATGACCGGTCTACAGGCGCTCGATGAGATAGTGACATCTTATGCCAAAAAAGGTGTCAAAATAGTTCTTTCCGGCGTGAGAGAAAGGCCGCGCGAACTGATCTTAAAAAGTGGCCTTGGTGATAAGATTGGCAAAAATAATGTTTTGCCTAATATTCAAAAAGCTATTTTAAGAGCAGCGGCAATTCTTAAAGAGAAAAAATAGACTATTTCTTTTATAATTTAAGCTCGAAGTTTGCCAGTAAGGCCAAGAGATTTTCCGGTTTCTGCAGTAAGCTGTTCTTTTCTGCGCGCGTTAAATTTTTAATAAAACATTCTGTCTTCATGGCTAGGTTTTTTGGTCCGTAAATTTTCCAGCAACGTAATACTTTTTTTGGTTTAAAGGCTTTAGTGAATTTAGCTCCTTGGCCGGTAAAGTGTGCCCAAATTCTTTTTTTTATGTTGGTTGTATATCCAGTATAGTAATTGCCGTTACTGACTTCTAAGATATATACCCAGTTAAATGTTTTTTCAGCCATTATCAATAAGTGGTTTGTTAATCAATTCAAAATATCCTTTGTCTTTATTATAATTAAATACTTCGCCAGTTTCTATAATGTAATACCAGCCATAGATTTTTAACTTGCCTGCTCTGTATTTTTCTTGAATAAAAGGGTAAGACAAAAGATGTTGTATTTGTTCAACTATGTTTATTTGTTCTGCCAACCATTCTCTAGCTTCTTTTTCTTGCTCATCTGGTATTATTTCGCAGACCTTGCTTTTGACATTCGCCATTAATTCAAGCCATTTTTTAACGTTGGGAATGTTTTCTAGTTTTTGTGGATTTTTAAAAAGAGTTGAACAAGCTCCACAATTGGAGTGTCCGCAAATAACAATATTTTCTATCTCTAAAATTTTAACTGCATATTCAATAGCCGAGGTAGTTGCTACGTATTCTTCGGTTTGACGCCAGGGTGGTACTAAGTTGCCAATATTACGAATAATAAAGAGTTCGCCCGGGAGTGTATTGGTTATTAAACTTGGAACAACGCGGGAATCTGAACAGCCTATAAATAAGGTGTGTGGCTGCTGACTCTCTTTAAGATCGTTAAAAAGATCTTGATGTTCTTCAAAATCATTTTGCCTGAACTTAACAATGCCTTTAAATAATTTATCCATATTAAAAATAACGCCTTTATTATTTTATTTATTGAATTATAACCGTTAATTTATTAGTAAGCCAGAGAATCACTCCCTTTAACTGTAATATTTTTTTGTTTACAAAACCCTTGCCGGCTACTAAAATTGAGCCCCTCTGTTAAATAGCATTGACTATTTCAGCAAAAAAAAGAAAGTAGTTTATTATGGAACAAAGCAAAATCAGAAACGTTGCGATAATCGCGCACGTCGATCACGGCAAAACAACGCTCGTTGACCAATTATTTAAACAAAGTGGTATGTTCAGAGAAAATCAGCAGGTTGCCGAACGGCTAATGGACTCTAATGACCTAGAACGCGAAAGAGGTATTACGATAACTTCTAAGAACGGCGCTTTTAAATATCGTGATCATTTAATTAATATTATTGATACTCCCGGCCACGCCGATTTTGGCGGACAGGTTGAACGTGTTTTGAAAATGGCGGATGGTGTTCTTCTGCTTGTAGATGCTTCAGAAGGGCCGATGCCGCAGACTTATTTTGTTTTAAAAAAAGCACTGGCGCTCTCTCTGCCGGTCATTGTAGTAATTAATAAAATAGATAAGCCCCTGGCCCGCTGTGAATGGGTTATGGATCAAGTTTTTGAGCTTTTTTTAAAGCTCAATGCGCCGGACCATATTTTAGACTTTCCTATTATCTTTGCTTCGGCTAAAAACGGTTTTGCCAGATATGAACCCGACGATACTAACAAAGATATGTTTCCGCTGCTTGATAAGATTATTGACTTTATTCCAGCACCTACCGGTGATGTAGAAGGTCCTCTGCAGATACTGGTAAGTTCTCTTGATTACTCTTCGTTTTTAGGCAGACTGGCTATTGGCAAAATTACCTCCGGTAAAATTGCGCTTAACCAGGAAGTTGTGGTCATGCGCGGCCAGGAACATCTTTATAATACTAGAATTACTAAGCTGTATCGTTTTGACGGCAATGAAAAAAAAGAAACTAATTCAGCGGTGCTTGGCGAAATAATTGCGGTGGCAGGTATGGATTCTATTATGGTTGGCGAAACTATTACTGATCCGCAGAATCCTTTGCCGTTGGAAGGGATCAAAATAGATCCGCCGACGATCTCGATGAATTTTATTCCCAATACTTCTCCTTTTGCCGGACGCGAAGGTAAGTTTGTAACATCCCGTCACATTAAAGAACGGCTGGTCAGGGAAACTTATTCTGATGTGGCTTTGATAGTTGAGGAATTGCCTGATCAGCCCGGATTTAAAGTTTCCGGGCGCGGTGAGCTGCATCTCTCTATATTGATAGAAAAAATGCGGCGTGAAGGTTATGAGTTGCAGGTGACCAGGCCGCAAGTAATTTATAAAAAAGAAAATAATAAGCTGCTGGAACCTTATGAAGAATTAACTATTGATGTGGCCGAAGATTATATGGGCGCGGTCATGGAAAACCTGGGAAAACGCAAAGGTATTATGACCGATATGTTACATGGCGACGGCGGCATGGTTAAACTAATGTATAAGATCCCGACCCGCGGTTTACTTGGCTTCCGCTCGGAGTTTATGACCGAGACCAAGGGGATGGGTGTTATGAACTATATGTTTTTGGAATATGATAAATATGCCGGCGATATTAAGAATAGAGTTAACGGTGCTCTTATTTCTATGGAACAATGTAAATCTGTAGCTTATGCGCTTTTTAATTTACAGCCGCGCGGCCGCCTGTTTATTGGGCCGGGGGAAGATATTTATGTTGGTCAGATCATTGGTGAGCATTCACGTGAGAATAATCTCAGGGTTAATCCCGCTAAAGGAAAAAAACTTACCAATATGCGAGCTTCCGGTTCGGACGAGGCGGTAGTGTTAGTTCCTCATATTAAAATGAGCTTAGAAGATTGTATTGATTTTATTAACGATGACGAGTTGGTGGAAGTGACACCGCTCAATATTCGTTTGCGGAGTCTTTCTACTTCTTTTTAGTTTTTTTGCTTATTGATTTTTTTAAACTAAAGCCACTTTTTTCTCTTGAAAAAGATCAGCATAACAATAGCTATCAGCAGCATTAATATCAGTAATAACGGGTAGGCATAAGGGATATTTAGTTCAGGCATATATTTAAAGTTCATGCCATAGACGCCGGCAATGAAAGTCAATGGAATAAAAATAGTTGAAAAAATTGTAAGTATTTTCATTACTTCATTGAGCCGGTTGCTTAAGTTTGTTAGGTAGAGATCGCGCAGGCCAGAGAGAATATCTCTGAAAGTGTCGATAGTGTCTATGATCTGAATAACATGCTCGTAGGCATCATTAA
>CAYUXF010000012.1:22932-32606 GCA_964448755.1 uncultured bacterium | reverse complement strand
TGTTTCTCTTTTTACTCTCAATAATTTATAATCACCCTATGCAATACACAACAATAGGGACAACAAATTTAGAAATATCAAAAATAACGCTCGGCACCTGGGCGATTGGCGGTTCCCTCTGGGGCCAATACGACGAAAAAAGAGCTGTCGCCGCAATAGAAACCGCTATAGATAACGGCATTAACACCATAGACACCGCACCCGTTTACGGCAACGGCCACGCCGAAGAACTTCTCGGCAAAGTAATAAAAAATAAACGCGACCAGGTAGTTATTGCCACCAAATGCGGCCTGGATATGCACAACTATTACAAAGAAGATCTTTCACCAAAATTTTTAGAAAAAGAACTCCACGACTCGCTGCAAAGACTGCAGACAGATCACATTGATCTCTACCAGTGTCACTGGCCCGACCCCAACACACCGCTAGAAGAAACAATGGCGAAACTCCTGGAATTTCAAAAAGCGGGCAAAATTAGAGAAATAGGCGTTTCCAATTTTAATGCCGAACAATTAGAAGAATCTTTAAGATATGTCCAACTGGCCAGCGACCAGCCGCAATACTCCCTGCTAGAAAGAACAATAGAAAACGACGGCGTTCAGGAAACCTGTGTTAAAAACAAGATCGGCATTTTATCTTACGGCTCACTGGGTGCCGGCTTTTTGACCGGCAAATATCAAGAGTGGCCAAAGTTTGGCAAAAGCGACTGCCGCACTTTCTTTTATAAATTTGGTGAACAAAAATATTGGCCCAAAATAGCGTTACTGCTCAGCGAACTCAAAAAGATCGCCAACGAAAAAAATACCACGCCGGGCAATATCGCCCTGGCCTGGCTTTTAGCACAGCCCGGCATCAACTCAGTAATTGTCGGCGCCAAGAAACCTGAACAGGTTTTAGAAAACATCCATTGCACTGAAACAACCCTAGGTCAGGAAGAAATAAACGTCTTAAATAAATTATCAAGCGAGGTCTATTTATGAAAAAATATACATTAATTACCGGTGCCACCTCCGGCATTGGCTATGCGCTGGCCAAAGAATTTGCGCGCAGAAAACACAACTTAATTATCGCCAGCCGGAACGAAGAAAAAATGAACAAAATAAAAAATGAACTGGAAAAAGAACACAGCATTGATGTCAAAACATTTAAAATAGATCTTAGTGTTCCAGGAACCTCAGAGGAGCTTTTTAATTTTTGCCAAAACAATGACTATCCGGTCGATGTTCTGGTCAATAACTCAGGGATCGGCATTGGCGCCAGGCCGCACGTTGAGCAAAGCTTAGAAGATATCCGCAAACTCTTAAATATTAATTTAAATTCTGTGACCGAACTCTGCAAATTATTTGGTGCCGAAATGAAAAAAAATAAAGCCGGCTATATTCTCAATATTTCTTCTACCGCCGCCTTTCAGCCGATGCCGCTTTCCGCTATTTACGGTGCCAGTAAATCGTTCGTCTTACTGCTCTCCGAAGCAATGAATATAGAATTAGCCGGCTCTAACATAGGCGTTACGGCGGTCTGCCCCGGCATTACCGATACCAACTTCTTTTTGAACGGCAAACCGAATATTTCTAAATTTGTTTATAAACTTATTTCACCTGAACTGGTGGCCAAAAGAGCGGTCAAAGCAATGTACCAGAAAAAGCTTTATGTTATCCCTTATTTTCAGCACTGGCTAATAGCCCAGATTAGCCGTTTTTTTACCAGAAATTTTATTGCCAAAATAATGGTCAAAATAGAAAAAAAGAGAAAACGATATAATATGGAGTTTTGAGGTTTTCGATGGCATTTAAAACCATTCTCATAAAGACTTTTTGTCTGCAAAAAACAAACAGATCATTCGATATAAAAGCATGTTTAAAGCCAATTTTGAAACAATAAAAAAACAATCTATTAAGATCTTAAATAAACTCAATTATTTTGATCATGAAGCGCAAATCCTGCTTAAAAGCACCCCTTTTGAAAATTTAGCCGTTGTCTTAAATTATTATCTTGAAAATAAACTCACCAATAAATCGCCAGAAAAAAATGCGCGCTGGCAAAAACTCAAAGATGAGCTGACACTGGTCATAGAAAAAAATAAAAACAACCCGGAAAAACTCCTACGTTTAATACAAAATATTGAGCTCAAAAGAACAGTTGGCCGCTCATACAAAGCCCCGCTGGCAGAAACCAACACCGCCGCCGGAACTTTTAGCGATTGTTTTACCATTTTAAAAAACTTAAAAAATAGTGCGACACAATCTGACGCCGCCGCTACTTTTTGGCGGCTCTGGCTGGCCAGAGAAACTGAACAATTAAACAAATACGGCAGCCGTTCCTTAAGCGGTTATGACATAAAAGAAAAAACCGCTGAAGACGGTGAAAGCTTTTTAGAAATACCGACCAGATACTATAAAAAAATAGCTGAAAAAACTTACGAGAAAACAGCTAATACAATGCTGATAAAAGAACCAGATGCCGTCCGGCAGCAAATGCATATTTTAGAAAGTATCAATTACTACCGGCAGGATTTACACGAAACCATTACAGAACTCAACAATGTCTTAACACCGCTAATTAACAAAAAAGATGATACCAAAAAATATTATTTACTCAACAAAGAGCAAAATATCCTGATCCTAGAAGTATTATTATGCTTTCAAAAAAAGCTCGACCGGCGCAAAACAGCCGACCAGCGCAGCGCCTTAAGCAAACTGCAAGAACTAGTGGATTTTGTTTTTAATAATATCTATCGCCAGAGAATAATGCCAAAAAATATTCAAACTACACGTTATTTTCTGCCGGCCATTATTAAAAAACTGCAGCAGCGGATCAACACCCTCGACAGGCAGTACCCTCGCCTGGTCAAAAAAAGAAGTATTTTAGCCCGCAACCTCAGCGAAAAAGCCTTTGCGCTCTTTAATAACCCAAAAGCGACAGCGGCCGACATTATTTTAGCGGCAGAGTTAATGGCCGCCATAGCGAGCGGCTATACGAAAAAAGAGACATTGCAAGAAAATCAATTTGGATTTGCGGAAAAGCTCTTACAAATAAAAAGACAACTTTTGATCTTAGCTTCTTTAGTGGAACACAAAAAAGAAAAATTTAAAGAATTTGACAAGTTAATAGAAGAAACCAAAGCCAAGATCAATAATCTCATTAAAGAATTAAAAAAATAATTCATCTCCAGCTAACAAACCAAAATCCTAAATATAAATCACTAACCCACCCTGGCCTTTGGCTGATGCCAAGGGAAAGGTGGGCAAAGCCCGGATGGGGTTAAAAATTGAATACTCCTATTTAGGATTTAGACTAACAATACTATTGTTAAAAACAATATTGGTCTGTAATATTAAGCTATGGTCAAGAAAATTTTACTAGCGGAGCCTCGTGGTTTCTGTTTTGGTGTTAAGAACGCCCTTAAAATAGTTGAAGAAGCTATCAGTAAATACCCCAACAGCCCCATCTATGTCTATAACGAAATTGTTCACAACAAAACGATCGTTAATGACCTAAAAGAGAAAGGGATAATTTTCACACGAGAAATAACCGATATCCCTCAGGCGGCGGTAGTAATTATCAGCGCACACGGCGCACCGCCGGCCATTAAAAAAGAGATTGAACTAAAAAATCTGATCTTAATGGATGCCACCTGTCCGCTGGTAAAAAAAGTCCATGATGAGGTCAATAAATATTCCTCTCTAGGGTATCACATTATTTACATTGGTTCTAAAAACCACGATGAAGCGCGCGGTGTAATAGCGGAAAACCCCGGTAACATTTCTGTCATTGGCAATGAAGAAGATATAGAAAAAATAAAACCATCCGAGCAAAAATACATGGTCTTAACACAGACAACTCTCAATATGTTTGAGGTAGCGGAGCTATTTAAAAAAATAAAAAACAAACTCCCCAATGTTCATTTTCCGGAGAAAAAAGATCTCTGTTACGCTACGGCAGAGCGGCAGAATACCGTTAAAGAATTGGCACCACAATGTGAGCTCTTTCTAGTCCTGGGTTCAGAGAACAGTTCCAACTCACGGAAACTGCGCGATATTGCCGCTGAACACTGCCCGGCCTATTTAATAGACAATTACCACGAAATATCACCAGACTGGCTGACTAACGTCAATACTATTGGCATTACATCTGGGGCTTCGGCTCCCGAGTTTTTAGTGGAAGAATTAATTCTCTACTTGAACAAACAAGGCTTTTCACTCTAAAAAAGCAACAGAAAATTTCGCTGAATAAACTTCACAAAAATGGGTTTAAATTAAGTATATGCAACGGGGAGAAATCTTCTTTTAATATTTAATATATTAAAGGGGAAAGGAGCATCCTAATGGGGATTGATATGAATTCTATTGATCATACAAGAGAGTATCATGGGGCACAAATAACAACCAACATAGACAAGAATGGTAAACTTTACACACAAATTAAAAAAAATGATCCATTTAAAGACGAAAAATTACCCAGTTCAGTTCTAGAAGAAATAAATAGAGACAAACACGGCTTTATTGCCTAGATGCATAAAAAAGACAAATAATGGGTAAAATATTCAGATGAGTTATTTCATTTATAAATTTAATGATATGCCGGACTTTATTAAAAGAGCGGGAGCAGCAGCGCTTACCGGCCAAGCCCGCCTGCCGATAAAAAGAGAACAAAGACCGGCACCCTCTTTCTTAAAAGAACCGTTACAACACCAAGAAGAGGAGATCCTCAAAAGAATTGCAGAAACAGCGCAAAAAAAATATCCATTTAAGGGCGAAAAAAAAGGATTGCCGTTACTAACTTATCTACTGGAACATCCACTGGAATTTGTACTAGAAACCAAAGGAGATTTTCCGGAAAAATGGGATTGGTTAAAAAAAGATATGTTGTTTTTAATTGAAGTTTTTAATTTAAAGCTATTTTCCAGTAACATAAAATATAAAAATATCGATTATATCTGGCAAAAATACTATCACCAGTTCAATATAATAAGCCCGGAAAACAAAAGAAAAATGTCTGCTAAATTAAGTAAAGACGAAGAACTATTCACTGAATATATAAAAAAAATAAAAGAATTATTTAAACTGCCAGAAGAGCCCTTTATTCCCGAAAAAAACAGACAAGAATATCTGGAAAACTGGCTCCTAAAAGATCTTAACAAAGAAAAAGTAGCAGAGATCTTCCAGGAATTAAATATCAAATTAAAAGGGAAACCCGTTGAAGAAAATCAGGGCTTGTTACCGTTTTAGTTTGTAGACCCTGGCACCAGTTTTAACCGGCGCATCTAATTTAATACCCGCCTCTGCTCCACGCTTGACCACAGGCACATCTTTTTTATCTATTTGCAGTGAAGCAACTTGTTGAACAAGTTCTTCGCCGTCTTTTGCCTTAATTAAGATCTTATCGCCGGTCTTTAATTTGCCGCGGCGCATTAAAATAACACCGACATTGATCTTATCGTAAAACTGCGTCACTTCGCCAACAAAACGTCCGCCGGTAACCTTAGCGGCCGCCAGCCGTTTGGTCTTTTTAAATTCCCTAATTTTTTCATTGATCTTTTTAACTAAAGAGCGCCAGCCCCAGCGCAGTAAATGCGCCGCAAGAAAACCAAAGAAAAAAAAGAAAATAGTTATTTTAGCCGCCCGCAAACCCTGGGTAAGCTCCAGATCTTTAAAGAACAAGCGGACAATTAAATGAATAATAAAGGAAATAAATTCGCTCATATTTAGTAATTATATTTTACTTTTAATATTTCAAGCAACTAAATTATTTATCGGCCAGTGGCGGCTCTGGTTTATGGCGCGACATCCGTTTCATCATTTTTTTCTCACGATCAATAAATTTAGCATACTGTTCCGGCGTCAGTATTTTTTTAATAGCCAGCATGTCGGCCACTCGTTGATCGACCATTTGATTCTGCATATTTTTAATATCAGCTACTATTTGCGCCAACACCGTCTGATCTGAGATATTTTTAGCCAGTTCTTTAGCCAATAACTGATGTTTTTCACCAAGCTCTTTTCTAAGCGCATCATGTTGTTTTTTATTTTTTTCAAAATTATTTTTCATTTGCGCTATCTGCTCTTTACTGAGGTCTAATTCCTCAAAGATCTTAACAGAACAGCCTTGCGGCGGCATTTTTTCTCTGGCAAAGCCGGTGGCCGTTAAAAGTAACAATATCACCAATAATAGTATTATTTTTTTCATTTAATTACCTCCTTATTTATTCTAAACTATTTTTAATATAACGATTGATAATAGTAATTTTCGGCATAAAAATGATCGGCCGAGCCGATACTGGCCAATCGGGCATTTAAATAACGGGCCGCTTGAATATTTTGATAATAATTAAAAGAGACTACCATTAAAATAACAGTCAAGGCGGCAGAAAAAGCCAATACTTTAACAGTAAAAATATTGTTTAACTTACCAAAAAACTCTTTTTTATCCAAATTAACAGCAGCCTTTTCTACGGCAAGCCGCTCGGCTATTTTCTCATAGAGCGCCCCGGAAACAGCTGTGACCGGTAATTTTTTCATTGCCGGTAAAATTTCTTTATTATAAAACTCCTGTTCTTTAATATTCATTTTTTTGCTGTCTCCTTTCTGTATATTTTTAACAGCGCTTTGCGGCCGCGGTTAAGCCGCGAACGGACCGTACCTATTTTAATATTTAAAATAGCGGCAATCTCTTCATAGGAACGTTCTTCAACATCGGCCAACACCAAACAAACCCTAAAATCCGGCTTAACTGCTGCTAAAGCCCGGCGCACTGTAGCCAAATCTTCCTGCCCGCTTAATTTATCTAAATGATCTTCCTCATAACTACTTAAAAGCGGCTCTCCTTCAAGGAAAGTCAGCCGCGACCTTCTTTTTAAATAGTTCAGCGTATGATTGACGGCAATGCGGTAGACCCAGGTATTGAAAGAAGCTTTTTCCTGATTATAAGAACTTTTATTTTCAAAAATCTTCAGATAGACATCCTGTAAAAGATCTTCGGCCTCTTGCTTGCTTTTGACCATCCTATAGATTACTCTAAAAAGAAAACTGCTGGTTTCTTGATAGATAAATTTAAAAACATCTTGATCTCCCGCTATAAAAGGCTCAATGACATCTTCTAGTTTTTTTTTAGAGGCGGCCTGCTGCATTTATTAATTATACACTTTTTGAATTTATAAAGTTCCCTAATAATTAAAAATTTGTTATAACAAGCCCATGAGCAGCAAAATACTTAAAGAGAAATCATTATTCTTATTTGACTTTGACGGGACACTGGCCGACACCTCCGGCGATATAGAGAATTCCGTCAACCACATGTTAAACTATTACGGCTTGCCGCCAGTTAATTTTGAACAGTTCAAGCAACATGTTGGTACCGGCGTAACGCAGCTAATTGACGGGATTTTAAAAGAATTTTACGCCGCAGAAAAAATAGACCTGACCACAGCACTGGAAATTTACAACAAACATCATGTTAATAATTTAACAAATAAAGTTAAATTATATCCGCAAGCCCTTGAACTTTTAAAATTTTTAAAAGAAAGCCAACGTCTTTGCGGGATCATCAGCAACAAATACAGTTTTTATACCAGAAAAATTATAGACCATCTGCAAATAGAAGAGTTTTTTACTTTAGTCTACGGACCAGACAATGTTCCGGAAAGAAAACCAGCACCAGACGGCATTTTACTCGCTTTAAAAGAGACAAAAAAAGAAGCCAGCCAGGCTGTCATTATTGGCGATTCACTCCCTGATATAATTGCCGGCCAAAAAGCTGGCATAACTACTGTTGCGGTAACTTATGGCTTTAATGAAGAAAAAAAATTAAGCTGCCAAAAACCTGATCATCTTTTTAAAAATCTGGGTGAAATAATTAAGGCACTTAATTAGCACGATCATCTATAAAGACCAGCACCACCCATAAAGCGGACTCACCATATTTAGGACTATCGCTGACCGCCAGACCAACTGCTATTTTATTGAAAGTCTCGTCATAAACATCGTTAGTAATCAGATCGGCCAGATCGCGGGCGGCATAAACCCGCACCGCTGTAGTGCGCAGCCCTTCTATTTTGCGGTATTGTTCACCCAGATGCTTATCCTGCGGATCCACCAGATAATCGAGCAGATCATACGCCGCCATTTTTTCCGCATGCTGCTGTGCCAAAGAGGAGTATTCCAGAGCATTAACCAGCGGCGGCAGTTGTGCAGATTTGCGCTTGGCATTGATCATTTCAATTAATTTATTTTTCTGCTGTAAATTAACATATTTATTATCTTTATTAACCATCAGTTCCGTAACATAGTAATAAGTTTGATCCGCGGCATCGGTAACCACAGAAACACCAACGCCTATTTCACGCAGATCGGGCTTAAAAAGATTTTGCACATAATAGGGGATATCCAATCTTTTTTCATGCAAAAGCACCAGATAATTGCCGGCAAAAAAATTCTCAGCCAAAAGGCCATAAGAGACCGCTGCTTTTTTTAACTCCCGTTCTGATTCTTTATAAACAGAAATATACGCGTGGCTCGGCGAAGAGAGCCCGGCCATTTTAATACTGCGCGCCGCTGCCGTTTTACTGAGCTGCTGGTCATTAATCAAGAGCGGCAAGCCGCGCTCACGCCGCAGTCGATTTATCTCTGCGCTTAAAAACTCTTCTGCTTCTGCCGCAGAATACTCTTTAACACTAGCCAATGCATAGTCGGCCGCGCGTTCCTGCTCTGGCGAAACACCGTAATAAACCGGAAAAAGCGCCAGACTTTTAACGCCACTGAGATCTTCGGCAACTATTTGAAAAATATATTTACCATGGAGTTCCGGTAATTTTAATGTTTTCTCAAAAAAGCGCTGTTCATCATTGAGTTTATATTCATAGATATTCTTAGCGGGCGTCATTACTAAGATACGTCCGTTATAAATACCGCTATTCATTTTACCGGAAAGCTTAACGGTCCGTTCTTTGACAACCAGCGGAATTTCGTTCAGGTAAACCTCTCTTTTGCCAAACAACAGGACAATTATATCGCGCGCCGGATCTTCTCTAAAAACAGTTAAGCCCAGCATATTAAAATTTTCTCTTTTTAAAATATTCTTGAGCCGTTCGTCCAGCAAACGTGAGGCCGGCAGTTCTTTCTTTTTATAAACAATAACCGGCATATTAAAATCATAAATCCCATGCTTATATAATATTTTGTTAAGAACATCATCATAGACTTTTTTAGCCTCTTGTTTTTTTAAATAGCCGACATATTCTCTGGCAGCGGCAATTAAAGCGGGATTAGTCTCCAGACTGGTTAAATTATTTTCAGCCGCATAATTGGCAAAAAAATCCGCTATTTCCTGTTCTTGTTCGGTATAGCTAATATCCGTATATTGCCAGCCGACCAGAAAAAAAACAGTTAAAGTTAAGAATATTATTTTACTAAAGAAACTTCTTCTTTGATGCGCCAAGTGGACCCCTCTCTAACTAAAAAAAACTCTTCTTCTCTAATAACATTTTGATCTGTAGAAAAATCTGGCCAGGCAATATCATAGACCGCGACTAATCCCCCTTCAATAGCGTAGATCTTTTTTAGTGAATAGGCGGCCGGCCGCAAAGGAAATTCCTCAAATTGTTCTAAATAATCTGCCTGACTGATTTCTGCCCGGTCGGCAGCGGCCAAAAATTGATACATTTCTCCGGCATCATTATT
>CAYUXF010000012.1:13661-22832 GCA_964448755.1 uncultured bacterium | reverse complement strand
GTAATTGATTTTAGCGGTATTTTTATAATAGGCCCCGTCCAACCCCTCAAGATAATAATATGGCCGGCTCTTCTCATCTTTTTTTAGCGTTATAGTGACATTAGCGGTAACAAAACCGACATCTTTATTAATATAATTTTTAATCTGATATGTTTCCCGCGACGGGATTCCTGGGTTAGTAAACTCGGCGGAGAGGAGAAAACCAAGCAAACAACTTAAACAGACTATTTTTTTGAACATGGGCCGCTCCTCTAAAAAATGAGCATCTCATATTCTAAAACAAAATACAACGGAAAATATCATTACATTTTTATTGTATTTTTCAACGATATTAACAGTATTAGGGGGTGCAAAGCCCCTCCTTTTGGTATTGGTATAAAAAAGCAAAAAACCGGGTATTAATTAATATGCCGGAGGGTAAAAATGAGTAACGTTGGTAATGTCAGCAATCAACAAGATACTAGAAGCTTTTTTACTAAAGCAGCTCAATATAAAGATGCTGCGCAAGTAGCCATTAGATTCAGAGGCTTATCGCAAGAAAACAAAGATAAGCTAATAGAAAGTATGCGTTATGAAAATGGACAGGTTGTTGCCACAGAACCGATCAACGGCAATAAAATAATTATTGCTAAAGGATTTAACTCAAAAACAGAAGCTGATTTTTTCATGCGTGAATTAAAAGAAGTCCATGGTTATCAAGAAATTCACAGTACAGTAAATACAGTTGTTAAGAAAGAAAATTTTGTTCGCAGAGAGTATGGTCAAAAAGAGCTCAGCTCCGGACATAAAACCATAGTAAGAAAAACTAGTGATTATAATGAGAACAAGCGTCTGGAAATTGGCGAAAAAATTCATATAGAGTATGGTAGTAGAAAGCTGGAAGGAACTATTTATAAAGTAGAAGAAAATGGTAATTCTAAAAGTTTTTATATTACAGCAGGAAAAACCGAACAATATAAAATAACTATTCAAAGTAATTCTAAAAAAGATGATTTTTCTAAAGCTAAAATAATGCGTTGTAACTCTAATGAATTTATTGCCGCCAACTGGGCTTTGGCTAATATTTTAGGAACGCCAGATAATTTAGCAAATAAAAGCAGTCAACTAAGAATTAACGCTATTAGAGATGGCAAAGATACTTATGGTATTGCCAATCTAAAAAAAGAAAACGGCGATCAGTTTATTAGAGCCAAGGACACTTTATTAAAACAAATAGAAAGTGATGTTAAAAATTATCAGGTAGTTGGCGATGTTAAAGGTTTTCTTAAATTTCTAGAAACCATTAAACAAGAAATGCAAAAAGCTGGCATAGATAAAAATACTATAAATTTATTTATGGAACGGTTTTTAAACCAAAAAGTAAATGACTTAAAACAAATGCCTTATACCGAAAGTGACGCTTACGATACAACTAACAGCACGGCAAAATATAATGCTGAAATTGACAGCACAAAAGCTACTTTAATGAGCTATGCTAAGGATAATGGCTATGATGTAAAAAAAACACCGTTTAGTTTAGCGGCAATTGGCAATTTAATAAGTAAACCCGCTCAAGATCTCTCACGTGATAAACCAGTAGATGACAAATATCAACCTTTAAAAGCGGGCGACACTTTATGGAATCGCGAGACCGCTGTTTTAAAAAACAGAGCAGATATTACCGACAGCAACAAAGTCAGTGCTGCTATTGATATTATGGCCGCTCGCCATGGTACAACTGCTTTTAAAATAAGGACTTTAAATAATATTAAAATAAAAGAAACTATGGTTTTGTCGCCTAAGGATGGAATAGGTGTCAGAACAGAAAATGTAATTATTGGTCAAAAAAACGGTTTATACTATATTGTTGAACCTTCTACCGGTGCTACTTTTTCTGGTAAAACTGAAGACGAAGCCATGAATAATTATTGCAAAGGAGCTTCGACAGAACCGAACTCAGTAATTGCTTTTAAAGATAGTAATGGGCAAATACAGAGCAAAGAAGTTGTTTATTCTACAGGAAAGAGGATCATTGATGTTGGTTATCGTTTGGCCGTAGCCGCAGTAATTATTGGAACAGTTATCGGCACAGGCGGCAGCGCTAGCGGTTTAGTAGTTGCCGGAGTTGGTGCCGGTTATATGGCCTTAACCGATGCCGGCGAATTAATTTATAAAAGTGCTACCGGACAAGAAATAACCGGTGCAGATGTTGGGTTGGTAGCAATGGATCTTGCTTTGAGCGTGATTCTACCAGGTGCTGCGGTAGCTAAGCTGGGCAGAGGGGCAAGGGCAGCGCGAATAGCAAAAAAAGACCTGACTCTTTATAAACAAATAACCAGAGGAAATACCACAGAGATACCGGTTGGGATTAATCGCACAACAGGCAGAATGGTAATTCCAAACAAAGATAATGTTTTAGATGTCTCAAAACTTTCTGAAGGAAATAGATCAGCCTTACATTCTTTAATTCAGTCAAAGCAAAAAAATATAATCAACCAAGCAGATTTTGATGATGCTTTGAAAATGTTCCCTGAAGATATTCAAAAAATGGTTAATTCTAAAGGTGTAGATAATATTGAAGCGCTTACCGCTCAAAATTTTCATAGCTATAGTCATCGTTTTGTTGATCGTTGTGAAAAAGCAGGGTCAACAGAAATTTATCATAACCATCCTGGTGGCAGCAAAAAACTTAGCGGACTGGATGAACATACCGGCGCAGGAGTTATTGATAATGGCAAGATTGATGGTGCCGGGAAAAAGGCAAACTCAAGCTGGAAAATGGGAGCTGAAGAACAACCTATTGTTGGCAGACAAAAATTACATATAATACAGGGAAAAAATCCACTACCTGTAGAAGTATTAAATCAATTAACTCCAGACCTCAGAGCTTTTATGAACGGTTCATCAAAAGGAGAGTTAAGTGCTTTTTATTATCCCCAAGACAAAAAAATAAAAATTATTATAGACGAAGCAACTTTTACCAGAGTAAAAACACATAGCAATGATACATATAAAGCTTTTGATGATATTTATTCGCCAGTAATAACAAAAAAAGGGGATAAAGTAATTATTGAACTCACTGAAGATAAAATTAGAAAATATGTAAGTAAGCCCGAGGAAGGTGTGTTTGGACTAAAAGATGCTAGCGGTAAAGTTAAAGAATACAAATATACCTTAGATCATGCTACTGGTGAATTCACAGTTCCAGAGCTTAAAAAAACATGGCCAAATCCAGGAAGTATACACAAACCAGATGATTATATTAGACAAATTATCAAAGATTCTAACGGCGAGTTTATTGGCGGCGTCAAATCTAAAAAACTAAAAGATTATAGCCCAGGTTTAGTCAAAGCTGATATTACTCCGGCAAAAAATATTGAAGTAGCCAGCACCCCAAAAACTAAAAGCAAAGATCCTACCGGGTTAGGCACAGAGAGATCTATTGCTGATAATATAAGAGATCCACGCAGTCATTTTCAAAGTAGCAACGAAGGCAAGGTTTATGATGCATTAACTGCCTACAAGGCAAATCACCCTGCTGCTACCACAGATGAAATAGTTGAGCTAATATTTAATCAGTGTAGAATTAACAAAGTAAAGTCAGAAGAGCTCATTGGTTTTATAAAAAGACTGGAAAACGCCAAAGCCATCCAAAATAATTTTTTTGGCTCAGAAGCTGGTTTGAGAAATATCTCGCTGGCTTATCAAAGCGGAGTAAAAAAATCGTCTGATGGAACAGCGTTAATGGTTTGTAGAATTAATGATAAATGGCATTACACAACATTTAAAGAAGCAAAAAAGATGACTAGTGCACTTGAGGAAGCTGGCAAATTAGAAAGCTGGAGGTTTTTCTCACCAGAGGAATTATTTAATATTGCTATGTAATAAGGTCAGAAAATTTCCGAAACAAATTCTAAAAACAAAAACCTAACATCCAACATTGCATGTACGCCGATTTCCCTAGAAAATACTGCCATATTCTCTTTTACAGAAAGCCCCTGATTATAATGTAAGTTATATTTAATAGGCCCAGTCTTTTTATTATATTCCTGCATCAACAACTCAATTGCCAAAATTAAATCGTCCTTATGTTCTTGAGTTATCTTATCTGCAGATAAATAATTGGCAAGATAAAGAGCATGACGAAATCCTAGCCGACCTAATACTTTATCAAATTCAGACAGTTCTTGTTTGTTTACCAATATATCCTTAAGCATATTAATAGCTTGAGAAAAATCATCTTTAAATAAAATAAGATACAAAGCGTATTCAATTTTTCGAGTAAAATTCTTGGGATTATTCTGCACATAAAGCTCAAATATTTCCCTGCTGACCTCCGAACGAGAATTAATTAAAGATAATGAAAAAATAGCTTTTTTTAATATATTTGGATGAATAATACTTTTGTCTTCAATCAGAGAAAAAGCAGCAATGCCAGTCAAGGAAGCCATGAAAAACAAACAATTTTTAAAAATTGCATAGGCGATCTCGCTATCAGAAGCAGAAGAAACATTCATGGTATAACTAACATTATCATAAAGATTTTGATTTAAGGCTTTTTCTTTGGCCATTAATGTATCTTTTAATGTATCATACGTTTTCTGAGCTCGGAGCTCTTTAATCTTTTCTCTAATAAAATTTTTAACATGTTCTACATAAACATCTTCTAATTTCATATAATCAACGTTATCTTTAGGCATATTTAAAATAAATTTTGTCTCCAAACTACCCTGCTCTAATAATAAATTTCTATAACTATTAAACTCATGAATAATTAAATAATATTCATTTATTAATTTTCTGGTATTTTCTTTAGAAAAATCTATATTTGATTTACTTAAAGCTTTTGAAAACTCTGAATATTCTTTATAGCTTAAGGCTCCATAAGTAACATCGTAGCTTACCCCATCTTCCAGATAAGCCTTTTCTCTACGAAGCTGAATATCGCTAGCAACTGAATAAATACTTTTCATTTCTTCAATAGTAAATTTTAATTTATTTTTTAAAATACTTTGTGCATAGCGATATTTACAATTTAATTTCAGTAGTGATTTTATAAACATCATTGGACTAAAAGGAATGCCATTTCCTTGTTTTTTAAAATTTATAGATTTTTCATATTCTCCAGTATTTAAGTATAAAACATACAAATCAAACTCACTTTTATCTGCAACAAAGGCCGTCTCACTAGACTCTAAGGCAGCAAGTTTAAGATAAATTTTCTCGGCAGAAGCGTAATCTTTTTTATAAAAATATTCTGTTGCTTTTTCATAATAAAAATCCGCGGCCGGTGCAACAATAGATTCATCAATATAGTTAATTGCTTCATCTACTGCCCCATTTTTGAAAAGAGCATTAATATCATCCAAAACCAACATGTCTTTTTGGGAAACTCGATCAATCACCTTGGATTTAAAATCTAGTGCACAGGTTTTTGCTGAAAATTGTTTATTAAATAACATTATTTATGGCCTTTTTTACAGTAGTATTACTTAACATTATTATATCGTAAGTTATAGAAAAACAATTCATTACCACTCTTGACCGAGAAGATTTTAACGGTATATAAGTGACTTTTTTCAATCTACTGCCGAAAAAATTGATAGCTATTTTCTTCTGCCGGGAAAGGCAATATCAAAGTCTTTTTCCGCCAGTTCTCGCCGCCCCTGCCGCCAATACATCAAACCGCGGCCGTTATAAGCAGACCTAAAGTCGGGCTTTAACCTAATAGCTTCATTAAAGTGTTCTTCTGCTGTTTGGAGATCTTTTAATTCGGCGCTGGCCATGGCAAACCAGTAATGCCAATAAGCATCCTGGCTTTTACATTTTTGCAGATCAGCTATCGCTTTACTGGACTCCGATGTTTGATAATACAAAGCAGCCCGATGCAGATAAATTACCTCGTCTTTATAGCCGAAATTAATGGCAGAAGTCAGCGCCGCTATTGCTTGGCGATATTCTTTTAGCGCCGAATAAGACATCCCCAGCATCGCCCAAAAATTTTTATCTTTTTTATTGTACCCTTTTTGTAAAGCTTTATTAAAAAAAACTATTGCTCGCGAATATTTTTTTTGAGCATAGGCCTCTGTGCCAACACTATAAAGTTCTGCCGGTGTAGAACTTTCCAAAAAAGCAGGATCAAGTTCCCGCTTAATATTTTTTAATACGGCACCCTGGTCTTTTTGGCTATTTTCAATATGCAGTTTGGACTCTTCTGTTGAAGATACTTTTTTTTGACCATATTCACTATTCTTTTCCAGAGAATCACCACTGTTATCGGCAGCCAAAAGATCTTTAGGATTATCTTTATTAGCTATCTTATATTTATCCTGATTTTTCTCAGGAAGACCCAGTAAGTCATGGACCGCACGCCAATAATACTGAATTTTTCTAAAATCTTTTGACAAACCCAATTCAAGCGCTTTCTCAAAATGTTCTAGCGCACCGGCATGATCTTTTTTTTCAAAGTAATTTACACCTAAAAAATAAAAGCTTTTGGCTTTACTCATTTTATCGAGCTGGGTATCTTCTACCGCTCGGGGTAAATGGCTGGTGACACCAGCTGAATTTCCGGTTTCAAACTCGAGCAAACCAAGATTATAGTGCGCTTTGCCGTAACCATGATCTGTCTCAATTGCCAGCGCATACTGACGGCGCGCGGCGGTTAAATAACTTTGCTCATTATTGAGTTTTGCCAGTGTATAATAAATAATACCAAGATTATTGTGTGTTTTAAGATGTTGCGGCTCTATCTTAAGTGCTTTTTTATAGATCTCTTCCACTTCCAATAATAGCTTAACTCTTGTGGGCTGATCTTTAACTTTAGCAGCAGATTCTTGTAAGGAAACGCCCCAGTTATAATAAAAAGCCGCCCAGCCGGTTTGCACCGCAAGCTGTTGATAGATCCTGGCGGCCCGCTGATAGTCGCCAGCCTCATAAGCATTAAAAGCCTCATTGTCATTTTTATAATCTTCATAGGTAATTAAAGTATCGGGTTTTACCGGTGTAATTATTTTCTGTTCTTTAGCTCCGCTAACCGTCCCGTTTAGGGCCAGAGCCTTATTGATCGTAACTTCAGTCATAACACACCTCTAACGTTATTTAAAAAATTAATTATTTTTTAAGCAGTTCAGTCACTATAGTTTTTACCAGGTTGCCGTCGGCCCCTTTGGCCTCTTTCATGACCGCGCCCATTACTCTGCCCATGGCCGACATATCGGCAGCACCGGTTTCGGTAATAATTTTTTTGGCAATTTCTGTTACCGTCTCCGCCGAAAGCTCGGGCGGCAAAAATTCTTTAACTATTGTCAATTCTGCTTCATTTTCTGCGGCAACATCCGGTTTATTGTTTTCTTTAGCAATATTAACAGCATCTTTAAGCTGTTTGGCGTAAGTAGCTATAATTTTTTGCGCTGTTTCATCGGCAATATTGCCGCGGGCATCTTCTAATAAAAGTTTAGATTTCAGCATTCTAATAACCGAGAGACGCAAAGGCTCTTTATTCTTCATTGCCGTCTTTAACTCTTCGTTAATTCTTTCAAAAAGATTCATTTTTTTAACCCTCCTGTTTTTTTACAGAACAATTTTTTCAAAATCACCGACAATTTTAAACAGATTGTCGACAGCTTTAACCTGCGCATTGCGGTTCTTTTTTATTTTAGGATCGTCAGCGTTGATCATAACATCATCAAAATAAGCGGTAATCGGCTCAACTAAGCTTTCTAAAACCGCCGGCAATTCTTTAAAATTTTTCAGGCTCAACATCTTTTCTGACTTATCTTTGATCTCCTGATAAACTTTAAAAAGTTCTTTTTCGGCAGGCACGGCAAAAAGAGCTTGATCTATTTTATCTTCCTGCACTTTAGCGGTAATTCTCGCTACACGCACAGCGGCATCTACCAGCAGGTTGAATTTTTTATTTTTCTTCGTTTTTTGCAGAGCCTGCGCGAACTGCACCAGGCCGACGATATCGGTAGTTTTGGCGGCAAGAACACTATTGATAATATCGTAATCTATAGAGAGTTCCTGCAGAATAAACTTCAAGCGCTGATAAAATAATTTTTCGATCTCGGCGCGCAAAGCTTTATCTGAAACCAAAAAATTAACCAGCTGCGTAAGATCAATATCTAGCTCTTTATTGATAATAATACTGACGATCCCCTGCGCGGCACGCCGTAAGGCGTAAGGGTCTGAAGAACTGGAGGGGATCAACCCAACAGTGTAACAGCTAACAATAGAATCTATTTTATCGGCAATGGCGACAACAGCCGCTATTTTAGAAATTTTAGAGATATCCTCACCGGCAAAGCGGGGTTTCCAATGGTCAAAAATAGCCTCGGCAACCAGCTTATCTTCTTTGGCCGCTTTGGCATAATAACGCCCCATTAAACCCTGAAGCTCCGGGAACTCATAGACCATTTTAGAGTCGAGATCAGCCTTACAGAGATAAGCGGCACGCCCGGCCAGTGTGCGCTCTTCGGCAGAAAACCCGAGCTGATCGGAGAGCCATAAAGTATTTTTAACTATCCGCTCTATTTTTTGATAGATCGTGCCGATCTTGGCATGATAGGTAACCTCTTTGAGATGCTCTACCCAGGAATCCATTTTGGCCTTGAGATCTTCCTCGTAGAAAAACTTAGCATCTTCTAAGCGGGCGGTAACAACTTTGACATTGCCGCTGATAATATTCTGCAGTGAACCGCTATTAACATTATTGGAAATAACAATAAAATATTTAGACAATTTTCCTTTGGGATCGACCAGCGGAAAATATTTTTGATTTTTCTGCATAGTTAAGATCAGACACTCTTGCGGCACTTTTAAATATTTTTCATCGATCTCGGCCACTACAGCTTCAGGGCACTCATTTATATATGTAACTTCAGTTAAAAGCTCTTCGGTAAACTGCGCGGTCAGACCATACTCTTTTTCAATTTGCGCGATCTGCGCTTTGACCATATTCTTGCGGAATTCTTGATCGGCATAGACCTTATTGGCGGCCAGTGTTTCAAGATAAGTTTTTGGCTCCTTAATTGCTATTGCAAAATTAGAAAAAAAGCGGTGACCTCTGGTTTTAGCAGCCGCACTAATACCGGCAAACTCAAGATCAATTACTTTATTGTTGACCATTAAGATCAGCCAGTGGACAGGCCGAATGAACTGAAGATCACTATCGCCCCAGCGCATCGCTAT
>CAYUXF010000012.1:0-13561 GCA_964448755.1 uncultured bacterium | reverse complement strand
ATCTCTTTAACAACAACAGCAACGCGGCGGTCAGTCCCGTAAACATGCAGGCTTCCGTAATCTAAACGGGCCGCCTCGAACTTTTGTATAAAAGCCTTTTCAAGGTCGGTCAACATCTTGGTCATGAACCGGGCCGGGATCTCCTCTGTACCTATTTCAAATAAAATATCTGCCATTGCTAGTCCTTTTTTAGTAGTGGATAGCCCATCTTTTCGCGCTGAACAACATAGAGATCGGCACACTCTTTGGCTAGATCGCGGATTTTTGCGATGTAGCTGGTCCGCTCTGTTACAGAAATAGCGCCGCGGGCATCTAAAAGATTAAAAAGATGTGAACATTTTAAGACCTGGTCATAAGCGGGCAGAACGATCTTTTCGGCCAGATTATTTTTGGCCTCCTGCTCACAAAGATTAAAGATCTGTAAGAGAGAATCGACATTGGCGACCTCAAAATTATATTTAGACTGTTCTTTTTCGTTCTGCAAATAGACATCACCGTAAGTAACGCCGTTGAGCCACTCGATATCGTAAACAGAATTGACACCCTGAATATACATGGCGATCCGCTCGATACCGTAAGTTAGTTCTACCGCGATCGGCTTAAGATCATGGCCGCCGCACTGCTGAAAATAAGTAAACTGCGTGATTTCCATACCGTCGAGCCAGACTTCCCAGCCGACACCCCAGGCACCCAGCGTTGGCGACTCCCAGTTATCTTCAACAAAGCGGATATCGTGATCTTCGAGCTTAATACCAAGCTCACGCAGACTGTTAAGGTAAAGCTCCTGCACATTTAAAGGCGAGGGCTTTAAAATTACCTGATATTGAAAGTAGTGCTGTAAGCGATTGGGATTCTCACCGTAACGGCCGTCGGTGGGGCGGCGTGAGGGCTCAACATAAGCGACGTTCCACGGCTCGGGCCCAAGTACGCGCAAAAAAGTCGACGGGTTCATGGTCCCTGCACCTTTTTCAATGTCGTAAGGCTGTAAAATAATACAGCCGTTCTTAGCCCAGTAATTTTGTAATTTTAAAATTATTTCCTGAAAATTCATGGCTGAATGTTAACATTAACTTCAAATTTAAAAAAGTTTAATAATTTTTAAGAACGCCGGCGCTGAGCTTCTTTTGATACTGCTCATAGCGTTTTTGGTATTTGCGACGCGCCGTCTCAAGTTCTATCTCTTTGTCTTTAAGTTTTTTTAACTTCTCCTTGAGAACACTTTCATCGGCCATTTCACGGTAACTGTTCTGATAGTCGAGCCAGAGTTCATTATATTCTTCCTCTAACTTAACCATCTCCTGCTGAGAATTCTGATAGACCTCAATAGCAAAATTAACATCGGTCTCTTTATTGGCGATCTTCACTTCCAAACCATTAATCTTCCGCTCAACATATTTTTTAATGATCTCTCTGGTCCTGGCATTATACGTTGGATTATTACCAGTAATATGTAAAATATAGCCCTTGAGCTCGCGAGAAATATTTGCGGTATTGATATCAACTTTTTCATTCTCGCCATATTTGGCAAAAAGCTGTGCGATCTCCTTTTGATCAGCCTCTGCCTGTTTTAGATCTCGTTTTAAAACACTCAACTCGCGTTTATCCTCTTCTTTATAACTATTCTCCTGAAAATAGGCCTGCCAATCCTGTGCCAGATCACGCTTGCGCAGGTTCAGTTTACTCTGGTCAACATAAAGATTATACATATCGCGCCAGCGCTTATCATAAACTCTAACCTGATGATCGCTATCTGCATCTGAAAGAATTTGATAGTTCTCAATACCTTCATACGTCGCCTTGAGAACAGCCATTACAACTTCGCGTTTATCTAGCTCCAGCTCCTGCCGTTTAGCCTTATTGACTTTGCCAAGTTCTTTGGTAATTTGATCAAAGTTGCCGATAATACCGCGTGCCGATTTTTCACGATCAAGATAATTAACATAGAGATTGTTGGCCAATAAAACAGAAAAATACTCTTTGGCCGGACGCCCTTTATAAATATAAGAACGATTATTATAATCAAGAAGAATTTTTTCAAATTCAGGATAATCATTCTGTAATTTTGCTATTAAAATAACATCTTTCATCAAGGCACGATAGTAAGTAACATAATCTCTTGTCTCCTGCAAAACCTGCCTATAATAAGGCGATGTAATACTTTGCTCAATAGCTTTGGCTTCTTTATCGCTCAACAAAAGATATCTACTCAAGTTCTCTGAAAAAGAATGAGTCCCATCATTAAAGGCAGTATTGAGCTCGGCATTTAAACCTGCTTGAAAAACAGGATCTTCCATTGTTATCAGCGCTTTTTGAAAAATTTCATTCTTCTTATTTAAAATATTATATCGCTCATAAATATTCTTTAACGCCTCGTTGACACGTCTTTTCTCAGATAAAAACTTTGCTTCAGCCTGATCACGATCAACGCGCTTCTCTTCGTATTTAGATTGAAGCTCGGCCAGCTCTTTTGTCAGTGTCATTAATTTTTGAATTTTAGTAACGCTTAATTGCTCCGAGTTAACAGACGCTAAAAATTCCGGAGTGAATTTTTCCTGCAACAAATCATAGGCTTTTTGATAATCACCTTTTAAAAAATATTTATGGGCCTCTTTAAAGTAGAGCTCAAACCATTCGTTGTTCTGCATAAACTCATTAAAAAGTTCCAAAATTTCAGCCCGCTTCTGAGCTATTGAATACTCATAACCGGAAGTTTCGGCACGCAGTTCTTTAAGCCTTTTATCTGCCAGCAGCTCCTCTACACGCAGATAAAATTCAGCTTCACTAAAATCACCCTCCAGTAAATTAGCGGTATTACTGACACCTGAATTGACGAGATTATTGGTGTATTTAATTAATTCTTCCGACGAACGCAGCAAAGAGAGCTCTTCCTGATAACCGGCAGTTTCTACCGCCAGAGCCTCTGCCGCCGTCAGCCCTTTAGTTGATACAGCCGAGCTGCCGCCGGACTTTGCTGTGTTTTCATATTTTAAAGAGACCAGACTTTTTACTGCATCATTTAAACCTGATAAATAGAAGGCATAGTTAGCATAAGTCTCTTTAGCGCCACCCTCCGTAAAAGCTCCGGCACCCTGCACCGAACTAACCGCACCGTCAAAGATACGCATAACCGAATTAAGCTCTTTGCGCTGCTGAATATTCAAGCTATTGACCTTATCTTCGGTAGCTTTTTTAAGAACACCAAAGAGAGATTTATTGAGCATACTGACATTTTTTGAGACTTGTTTAGAAATAAGATCTAGCTCTGCAGCTATCGAAGTCATTGCCGCGCTGACATCGTTGCGACTCGCCGCTATCTCCTCATAGAGCGACATCAATTTCTCTTTAAACTTCTGTATTTTTTTCAATAAAATACTCAGATACTCCAGTGTAGAAAGATCGGCGCTGTTCATGCCGTACTTACCTATACTCTGCTTAACTTTTAACGACTGGATCAATAGTTCCTGTTCATGCTCTTCTACCTTACTCAGGGCCATTGCTTCGCTCAGAGAGACATCAGCACTATCGTCGGAGAGATTAGCGGCAGTCATCCGCGAAGCGGTATCATCATTAATATCAATTAAAGCAAATGAAGTTCTGGCCGCCAGACCGGCAGCATCGGCAATAGTTGCTATCTGTTCCGGTTTAAAAGAAGTACCGCCCAAACCGGCCACACCGGACTGAATAATACCGGTATATAAATTGCGCTGCGCCTGGGTTAATTTAACATTGCGCTGTGAAAGAATTTTATTTATTTCCAGCAGATTCTGATAAATAGCCTCGATCTGCCCCTGCAGAGAATTGGTAATTACTTGCGCCTGTTTTTTAGAGATATTCTCCGCCGCGGCGCCCGCCTTTTCGGTCAAGATCGACATGATCATTTCGCGCGATTTACGGCTGGTCTCCTGCGCCGCAGCAATAACCTGATTTAAAGAGGCAAGCCTATTGATCTCCATAATTTTTTTAGCCAGTTTTTCAACATCGACATACAGCTGTCCGCTGCTATCTTCTACAGTGTAAGAGTCGTTAAGCAGCTCGAGAACTGCGTTATCGGTATTTTGCGTGACCTTATAATAACTGGCTGAACTATAGCCGTTATTGGCAGATAAATTAAAATCGGAATTACTCAAACTCATTTCTAAAAGATCGGAACCGGAATTCTGAATAAAATAGCCTAGTATTTTTGCGAAAAGCTGTGAACTCTCCTCTTCCGCTGTAGAAAAATAACCGCCCAGCAGACCGCTCAGCGAAGAAGTTAAAATACTTAAACCAGATTTATGAACTTCCAGCTGCGCCAGTGCTTTTCTGTTATTGGCCTCAGAAACTTCGGCCGCCAGACCGACCTGTTTTTTTAGAACATCTTCTGTCAGATTCTGTTCGCTTTCGTAGTTAGCTGAAGCGACGGCAGTATTAGCTGTATAACCTTTTTGATCGGTCAAAATATCGTGGATCATATTGCGCGAACTAGCCTTCATGCCATGGAGACTGAGCTTGATACCATTAACAATATTAATGAATTCTATTTTTTTTAAGAGCTCCAGATATTGATCGTAATTGACAGCGGTCCTGCTGCCGGCAGTATGATAAATAAGCTCATCGTAACCGGCGGCATCGAACAGTTCGGCATATTCAGCGGAGAGCAGGCCGGCAGCATTAATATCGTTCAGCGCGTAAGCATTATAGTCATAGGTATTATTAACGTAACTGCTGGAATAATAATCAAAAAAACCTTTACCGAGACTGCCAAGTAAATTTTTAACGAACGGCGCCGCGGCGTTATATGTCATGGCATTAATTAACTGAAGTCCAATAGAACTGATGGTTTGAAAAAAAGAAGAGAGTTTTGTTTTGGCTATCTCCTCACGCAGTGTTCTGGCCGCGTTACTGGACTGCACCTGCTGATACTGCAGATCGTTAAAGCGCTGCAGTTTAGTCAATGTATCTTTGACTGCCTGCTGAAAAACAGAAGAACTGTAGTCGCTTTCAGATGTTTTTGTTAAACCAAGTTCGGCAGCCACAATATTGCGGCTCTTAAGCTGCGCGCTGAAAACACTCTGATAGGCGTTCATAATGCCGTTCAAGCCTGTTAGATAACGGGAGTTCTCCAGATAGCGCTGATTATTAAACGAATAGTAGCCGTTTATGGTCTTATCTATATTATCTATGCTCATCAAACACTGGTTAATATAAACCTCTAGATTAATAACAGTCTGATAATTTCCGTTCAATTGTTTGCGTACAGCATCGATATCGGCACCGGCAGAAACTGCCAGATCATAAAAAGCTTCCGGATCGTCATAAAACTTATCGAGGATCTTGCCAGCATCATCAATAAAACCGTTGCTGACAAAAAGATCCCATTCCGCTTGGCTCAAACCGGTCTGTGCCAGAAAATCAAGCTTAGAGATCTTGCGCCGCTCCAGCATCTCTTCTATTTTGTTCTCTAAAATCTCTCTTTCCTCACGCTGCTCGGCCGCCCTTAAAAGCGCCAGCTCTTCTTCCAGCGCTTCTAGCTTTTCTTTGATAGCTATATCGCTTTCCGCTTCTTTATTGGTATTGATAACCTCATAAGTTGTAGTTATAGAGCTCATAACCAGCGGCGCCGTTATACCGGCAGAAAAGATCATGGCGATCAGTCCCGCTAGAGCAGAAAGAACACCGAGCCCCGCCCGATTGATAAAGCCAAGTAGATCATTTTCCTGATCCGCTTCCAGTTCCGCCTCGATCTCCGCCTTTACTTTTTCATTGTAATTATTGACATATTCATATATCTCCGCTTTTCTGGTATTAACATAGTTGACCAGTGACTCGATCTGTTTGGTATTAGTTTTACTGAGGTTCATCCCCTGGTAACCGGAAACATTTTCCATGACCTGTTTGACGACGTTATACCCGTCGTATTTTGCCTGGGCAAGTATGGTCATGAGCTTCTGCAGATTAGCATAGAATAACAATTTTTCTTTTAGTTCTTCTATTTCTTCTGTTTTAGGAATTATAAAATCTGTCTCTACTTTGTTAAAATATTTCTCCACAAGTACTGAATAATCGAGAGACTGCATATCTTCAATAAGTTTGATCTTCTCTTTGAGCTGTTCTATTTCATATAATAAAACACCGCTGGCATATTGCGGATTTTCAGAAACCACATCCTGCAAATGTTCCAGCATCTCCTGGCTACTATTCAAAAGGTCCTCCAGATATTCGGTCAATTCATCGACATTGCCGCCATTGATCAGAAGTTCCAGCTCTTCGGTCTCTTCGTTATCGAAATACTCACCATAGATCTCATCAAGACGATCGGCATAAAAAGTCTCGTAAAAATCATCATTATTTTGTAATTGATAAATAATGTCGGCAATTTGATAATTAATTATTGTACTAATATCGGCAGCAGCAGCTGGCACATCTGGCTCACTGAAGATCGGGGTGCCATCGACGACTTCTTCAACCGTCGTGTATTTTGTCTCTATCAAAGGCTCTGTAGCTCCTGGCGTTCCGCCAACCGTTACTGTAGTCCCGCCGGTAGCATAATTATTAATTTCACTTAAACAATTATTGATCCTGGGCAGAATATTATTTTCAATATTTTTAATAGCCTGCTCATTTTTATAATAATAAAGTCCGCTAAGATAAGGGCGGTTGCTCTTAAGTCGCTCAAGCTCTGCTGTATAAGAATTTTTAAGTTCCAGCAAATATTCGGTTGTTTTTAAAAGATCATTAGCTGTAATATAGCCGCTGAGCTTTTCTTTTTGGGCAGAGGTAAGTACTGCTAAAAGCTCTGCATAACTACTCAAAATGTCTTTTACCGTAGCCGCTTTAGTGACATTAGAAGATAATTCCTTAGTATTTAAAACATAGCCACTGTCGCTTTTAGCGCCAATATTTTTCAAATTGACCGCTTTGCGGCTGCCCGACAAAGAAACAGCAATATTTCCGATCTCATATGGCGACAACGCATCGATCTCTTCTGCGGAAAAATAGCCGGGAATAACAGCGGACGGATTAACGGCTAACGTCTCTTCTTCAATTTTTTTAATATTTGTTATATTTTCAACCATAATTTTTCACAAAAAAAAGGGATGAATAGCCTAAAAACAGATAGCCATTCATCCCCCCATAAAACATTACTATGATATCGTAAGATAACCAGGAAAACTTGCATGGAATATTAATATATAATAAAAGCTATCCCCATCCGACTCCCGCAGGGAGTCACCTTCCCCGGCCACCGGGGAAGGTGAGCCTCACCCGGCTAACGCCTGCCCTCTCCCAGAAAATTGATAGAACATCTGATGGGAGAGGGCAATTTTACCGGACAAACAGCATCTCTCCCCGCCTCCGGCGGGGAGAGATGCCTCTTGTTTGCCTTTATTGTTTTTGTAAACTATTGTAAACCAATAAATAAATATTATTGTAAACTGAAAATCAATTAAAGTAATTTAAGTTCGGTTCTTTGACCGCTTTGACTTCGTCAAGGCGGCGGATCGGCGTCGACAACGGCATGTCATGAAAACTCTCCGGCTTTGTCTTGATCTCATCTGCGATCTTGATCATCACATCACAAAAAGCATCGAGCGTCTCTTTGGTCTCCGTCTCGGTCGGTTCGATCATCAAGCATTCATTAACAATTAACGGAAAATAGATCGTCGGCGGATGATACCCCTCTTCTAAAAGACGCTTGGCGATATCGAGCGCCGAAACACCATACTCTTTTTTAAGGTTTTTGGCCGAAATAACGAACTCATGCTGACAATGCTGTTTAAAAGGTATGTCATAATGATCTTTTAATCTGGCCTTAATATAATTGGCATTGAGAACAGCCGCCTCACTGGCGCCTTTTAACCCGGCAAAACCATTGATCTTTATATAGGCATAAGCTTTGATCGCCACACCGATATTGCCGTGAAAAGAGTGCATTCTGCCTATGGAATCAGCACTCTGCTCAAAGTAATATTTATTATTTTTTTCGTCATACTCAATAGTATCGTTCGGCAGAAAAGGGACAAGTTTTTCTACAACACCGACCGGCCCGGAACCTGGCCCACCGCCGCCGTGCGGCGTAGAAAAAGTTTTATGTAAATTCAAGTGACAAATATCAAACCCCATTTGTGCCGGCTTGGCCTGCCCCATAATAGCATTGGCATTGGCGCCATCGTAATACAAAAGACCGCCCGCCTCGTGGACCAGCCTGGATATTTCCAGAATATTCTCTTCAAAAAGGCCAAGCGTACTGGGGTTAGTCAGCATCAGACCTGCTACTTCGTCATTAAGATGTTTTTTTAATTCAGCAAGATCTACCGCACCGCTCTCATTAGACTTAATAGTTACCAGCTTAAAGCCGGCCTGCGCCGCCGAAGCAGGATTGGTACCATGTGAAGAATCGGGAACTAAAATTATTTTTCGCTGCGTCTGCTTATTGTGCAGATGATAAGCTCTTATTAACAATAAACCGGTCAATTCGCCATGCGCACCGGCGACCGGCTGGAGTGTAAAGCGGTCATAGCCGAAGATCTGGCAGAGTGATCTTTCAAACTCATAAAGTATCTTTAAGATGCCCTGCAGAGTATCAACATCCGCCAGCGGATGAAGTGATAAAAGAGCTTCTAAAGCGGCAATATCCTCATTGATCTTGGGATTATATTTCATTGTACAGGAACCGAGCGGGTAAAAACCGTTATCGACACCGTAGTTCAACGTTGAAAGTTTTGTATAATGCCTAACTACATCTATTTCACTGACTTCCGGCAAACGGAGTTTGTCTTTTTTAAGATCGGCAAAAGAGAGTTCCGGCAGTGCCTCGTCCGGCAGAGAATAGGCACAACGCCCCTCTTTAGAATAATCGAAGATCAATTTTCCGTAATATTTCTTCATTTAACCGCAGCCTCTTCTTTAGCAAAGATCTTTATTTTTTCTGCCAGTAATTTTATCTGCTCATCTGCGGTCAATTCGGTACAGCAAATCAGCATTTTATTGCCGCCCAGATCATACCCGCCGGCAATATTTTCAGCTGAAAGCTTTTTATTTATTTCCGCAGCAGATACCGGACACTCCAAAACAAATTCTCTGTAACAGTTCTCTTTATTTAAAACTTTAAAACCAGGTATTTTCTCTAACAAAGTAATAGCGGCATTGACCCGCTTCTGGATCAGCCCGACTACATGCTGCAGACCGGCCGGACCCATGACCGATAAATAAACAGTGGCCATCAGCGCGCATAACGCCTGATTGGAACAAATATTAGATGTCGCTTTTTCACGCCTGATATGCTGTTCGCGCGTCTGCATAGTAAGCACGAACGCAGCGCGCCCTTCGGCATCAACAGTTCTGCCGACAATACGACCCGGCATAAAGCGGAGTAGCTCTTTTTTTACCGACATAAAACCGAGCGCCGGACCACCCAAACTCATGGGGATACCCAACGGCCGCCCCTCACCGACAACAATATCGGCACCGAGCTTACCTGGCGCTTCGAGCACAGATAACAACAATGGATCGGCATTGACAATGACCAGCGCGCCAAAAGCTTTAGCTTTTTCTACTAGCGGTTTTAAACTCTCTACGCTGCCGTAAAAATTAGGCAGCGAAAAAATAACCGCCGCTGTCTTTTCACTAACATTTTGACTATCACTAATATAATGACAGCGCGGCTCAATATAGGTTTTGAGAACCTCTTTATAATTGGGATGAAGAGCGTTAGCCAGAACAATTTCATCGCGTTTGGTATTATTCAGCGCCATTAAGGCAGCCTCGGCACAGGCGGTAGCGCCATCGTAAAGCGAGGCATTGGATATATCCAAACCTGCTAATTCACAGATCATGGACTGGAATTCATAAATTACCGAAAGCGTCCCCTGACTGATCTCCGGCTGATACGGGGTATAAGCTGTATAAAATTCTGAGCGCCCCGCCAGATGAGAGACAACAGCAGGTATGTAATGCTCGTAACATCCTGCCCCTAAAAAAGAGGCCTTATTTTTTTTATTTAAAGAGAGATCTTTTTTAACAGAAGCTGTCAGCTCTTGTTCTGACAGAGAACTCAAATTAAAAGAGGCGCTATTCTTAACAGCAGCCGGCACTACAGCAAATAATTCATCTATAGAAGAGATCCCGATAACAGAGAACATTTCCTGAATATCTGCTTTAGTATGCGGCGTGTATCCTGTCACGTTAAGCGTCTATCTCGCTCTTGTATTCTTCAGCCGAAAGCAGTGAATCTAACTCACTCTCATCAGAAACTTCAACTTTAATGATCCAGCCTTTACCGTAAGGATCGGTATTAACTTTTTCGGGGGCAGAATCAAGATCTTCGTTGATAGCAACTACATTGCCAGAAACAGGCGAATAAAGATTAGAAACTGTTTTAACAGACTCTACTACGCCGAATTCGTTATTTTGCGTAACATCATCACCGACCGAAGGCATTTCCACAAAAACCACATCGCCGAGTTCGGACTGAGCATGATCGGTAATACCGACAACGGCTATATTGCCCTCCATTTTTACCCATTCATGTTCTTTAGTATATTTTAATTCTGCCGGAATATTAGACATATTACACCCTTCCCTTTTCTGTATTAAATTAAAAAATCAAACCCAGAGATGCGATTATAAAACTGCCGATAAATATTTACAAGGAGGGAGAATATTTATCCTAAATTCTAAATAGTAGTATTAAAGTTTTAACCCCATTCGGGCTTCGCCCACTTTCCCCTTGGCGTCAGCCAAGCCTCACCTGAGGGCTTACTTCGAAAAGCGTCCCCATCAGGGGGAGAAAAATACCAATATACCCCTTCACCACTAAACCATTCACTAGCGTTCAGGTTTAGTGGAGCTTCCCCATAAAGGGGAAGCATAGGGCTATTAATTAACTAAAAGAAAAAAATGGCAACAGCTTATTAAATCCTACAGGCACAGAGAGTATCTCTCCCCGCCGAAGGCGGGGATAGATACATTAAAACCTTATTTAATCATTATTATAAATATCACAATAAGTATATTTACAATAATAAGCGATTTTGATATAGTTCAAGCCCTTGGTTTTTGAAACAGTCCGGTAACGTCGTGGCACTGTATTCAGTTGTCGGAATGTAAGGTTCTTTGATTTTATAAAGTTTTTTTTAAAACGGTCCGGTAGTTCAGTTGGTTAGAACGCTTGCCTGTCACGCAAGAGGTCCGGGGTTCGAGTCCCCGTCGGATCGCCACTTTTTATCTCATATTCAGAAACTTCTCTTCTATATTTATTGCCGTAGTATTCATACAGTTCAGGGTAATAGCATTCAAGATCATCTAGCCTGGCAAAAACACCATATTTTTCAAATTCTTTAAATTTAGAGAACTGCCCAATAGTGCGATCGAGAACATAATTTTTACCGCCAATAGTTATCTCCAGATAATAGTGAGATCCGAAAGTCTCTACCACTAAATTAGACATGATCTCCAGCCTGTTTATTTCTTTAGCGGCCACTAACGGCTGCAGTTTAGGATAAACAAACAAAGACCAGCGTTTACATTCTTCTTTTATAGAACACCCGGGCGGATACTGTTCAAAGCCCAGCAAAGAAAAATACTTTCTAAAAAAAGGAAACGGCTTAAGTGGAATTTGTGAATAATAACTGGACTGAAAGTCGCCGCTAATAATCTCTGCTATTTTTTTTACGAACATAACATTGATTTATCGTAAAAAATAATATAACTTTGCAAAAAATAACAGTCCTACTATAAATAAACTTTCTTAGTGTTTGCCTCTATTTAAATGATCACTCAGCTGACCATTATTTATTTTATTATTAATGGCTACCAAACCTTAACTTTCCTGCATAGCTTCCTGCTCTAAAAGTTTTTTTATGGCAGAGCCAACGCCAATAACAATTAAATGATCGCCCGGTTTAAGCTGTTCATTTGGGTTAGGCATAATGATCCGCTCAGCTTCTCTCTCAATACCAATTACCGTAACGTCATAATTTTGTCTAAAAGAAAGTTTGGTCAGCGAGCAACCATCTGCAAGAGAACACTCTTTAAAACTTATCCGCGCTATTCTGAACTGAGCGTTTTCGCTAACTTTCTCTATCTTAACATTGGTCTTTCCCAGCAACATGACAGCATCTTTAATTTTATTCGGCGGACCAACAATGACCAGACGATCGCCATCGAGCAAAATAAAATCGGCATTGGGGTTAAAAATAGTTTTCCCGCCGCGGCTAATTGCAACAATAGAGACACCAGTATTGGCGCGCAACGGCACACTCCTGATCTTAGCACCATTAAAAATGGAATTAGCATGTAAAGTAATTTCTTTAAAAGCAATTGGCCAATTAAGCTGTTGGGGCAAAAATTCCATGGCATGCAGGACCATACTGACAGCCTGCTCTGCCGCATCAGCAAAAGGGCGAAAAACTACCTGTGCGCCGATCTTTTGCAAGAACTCAGCATCCGGGCTGCTGTTAGCAGTTAAGGCAACCTTGCCCTGATATTTATGTTTTTTGATCTGCTGCATTAAGCAGTTATGAATATTTTTATTACGCAATGAACTGATGATCCAGCTGGCTTTACTCAGCGGCAGATGCTCATAAAAATCTGGATCACTGACATCCCCATACATAACAGGGATTTGGCGGGCACGCCACTGCTGTAAAACCCGCGGATCGAAATCGACCGCAATAAATCTTTTATTATGGAGCAGTAAATGTTCCGCGATATTTCTGCCGTAATCGCCCAGACCGATCAAAATAATATCTACTGTATTAATTTTAGATAAAGTATTGTTCTCTGTTTCCCGGTAGGGATTTTTTCTTTCAAAAAATTTAAGGACTTTAGCTAACCTGTTATACAAATAATCGGAATAGAGGATCATATAAGTAGAAACGCAGATAGTGGTAATAGCCACCAGTGTTACCAAACCCATAGTTTCCGGCACAATATGACCAAGACTTAAGCCCAGCGCCACAACAATTAAAGAAAATTCACTGATTTGCGCCACAGTCAGCCCCGCCAAAAAACCGGTGCGGCTGCGGTAACCCATCAGCCCCATAATGATCAAAACAACTAACGGATTACCAATAAGAACAAAAAGCGAAAGAACTACGGCAATATTGATCTGAGAACCGACAGTAGACCACTCTAAATGCAACCCCAGATTGATAAAGAAAAACAATAAAAGAAAATCGCGCAGGGTGGACAGGCGAATCGCAATATTGTCGCGGTAATGAGTAGACGCCAGCGAGATCCCGGCCAAAAAGGCACCGACCTCTTTACTAAAACCCAGATACTCACTAAAGGCACTGAGTGAAACGGCCCAGGCAATAGAAAAAAGCACTAAGAGCTCCTGCGAATGAGCTAGCCGAAACATTAAACCGGGCATAACATATTTAACTAAAAGAATTAAACCCAAAAACAGTCCTACACCTTTTAATGAAATAGCTATAACCGCCTGAAGAAAAGAAGTATCTGCAGTTTGCGCACTAAACGTTGCCAGGCCGATCAAGACCAAAATAGCGGCAATATCCTGGACAATTAAAAAACCGACCGAGATCTGTCCGTGCAAAGAATTGATCTCTTTTTTATCTGA
>CAYUXF010000011.1:1476-33275 GCA_964448755.1 uncultured bacterium | reverse complement strand
CACCAGAACTTTCCCAAAACCAATTTATTCCATAAGATATCCTTAAAATCAGTTATAAAATCTTGCACAGCGTAGTTGGTTAAATACATTGGGTACAATAAATGTTTTTTTTGATGATCCGAATAATCAGCGATTGCTTTTAAAAACTCCTCTTCGGGTTTAAACCCGTATTCAGTATAAATATTTTTAGCATATGCGTAATGACTGGCTTCAAGAGTGATCGCTTTTTTTTCATTATAAGCCGGCGGATTGAATTTAAGATAATAATAACAGGCCTGTGCTATAGAGATTAAGGCGGTCCCTTTGTAGCGCTTCAGGCTAGCAAAGATAACAGGGTCTTCATGTAGCGGTGTGCTATTACATTGCTCAATACTAATTGATGCTGATTCTTTTTTCCATTGCAGATGGTTTAATCCATAAACCTTGGCTAAGGGTGTTGCTGATGTTTGATCATTGCCAATAAAAAAATGCTGGATGTAATTTGTTTGCCAAAAAAAATCATAACTGTTTTTAAAAATTAAATTATTTTTATTAAGTTCGGTTATTTCTTTAATAGTATGCGGCCAGACACCATAGTTTGATAAATTAATATCGGGGTATTTTTCTGGCGCCAGAACTATTTCATAGATCGGTTTATTTAAAATTTTGACAGAGTCTTCTTTTTTAAAAAAGTGGAGCTCTTGAGGATTTAATATAGCAGCAATATTTTTATTGATCATAACAATATTTTTCAGTGATTTTAACAAACGGTAAGCAAAAACAACAAGCTTTTTCGTGATTTTTTTCCGCTCAGCGAGTGTTTGCGCAGCAAACGTATCGAGAGGAGCGGGTTTCTAAGAATTTTTTTCAGCTAAGAAACCATACCGCTTCTTTTCTTTTTCCGTTGGAGGAGCCAATAGCTGCTCAATAGCCGCAAAGATAGATTTGATCTGCTGATCATGATCTTTGAGCTTGCCACCATAAACACTAATGATCTCATTGATTTTTTGCTCTAAATCCTTATGCGTAATTATTATCTCTCTGAGTTTGGTAAAAGTCCGCATAATTTGGATGTTAACTTTAATTGCCCTATCGCTATTTAATATTCCAGAAAGCATGGCAACACCCTCTTGTGTAAAAGCAAAAACATTAGGCGCATGTTTGATTTTTGAACCTATCACAATTTGTGATAGGTTTGTGATCTCTTTTCTAGTTAAAGAAAACATAAAATCTGGAGGAAATCTCTTAATATTGCGCTTAACTGCTTGATTTAATGCCCGCGTTTCTACTCCATATAGCTGCGCTAAATCTCGATCGATCATTACTTTTTTATCTCTAATAATAAATATTCTAGACTCTATAATTTCAGATGGCACTAATTTTTCTTCAGACATAAAAACCTCCGTTTATATTTTTTAATAAAATAAGAATTTTTTATGCCAAAAATCCGAAGTAAAATTTTTTATTTAAATGGCTTTTTGTGTGGAGTTGATGATAATTTCGTTACTGTTCTGTGCAACCGCTCATCGAGTGTTTGCGCAGCAAATGTATCGAGAGGAGCGGTTTTTTAAAGACATCACCCACCACAAAATTTCGATACATATTTTGGCAAAATCAGGGCACACTCTGGTTAAAAGATAAAAGAAAAGAGAGTGTAGATTATGGCGCAATTTGATGAACTTTTTGAAAAATATTTTACCAGCAGTTCTTTTACCGAGCCGCTCCCTTTAAAGAAACAAAAAAGTTACGACGATTCTTTTTTAGGCATTGTCCGCAACGAAGATAAAGGGACCTCTTTTTTTAAAAATTTTATTAACAATGAGGAGCACCCTTTAAATTGCGATATTTTAACGTTTGAAGTTACCCCCTCTAAGACCTATGTTTTTAATGATCTGCCGGGCATCTTAAATCTCGATTAATTTGTGCTAAAATCTCTGACATGGAAAAAGGATCTATCTATTCTTTGTGGACATTTTTTATTGTGCATGCCGCTTTTTATGCGGTCAGCAATTTTTTTCTCTTGATCATTAATCTTTGGCTCTTTCGCGGCGGTTTATGGTTTTATAAGCCGGCTTTTTTCTGGTTCTTGCTTTTGGCGGCGCACTATTTTATAACCAAACTAATTATCAGCGGCCAGTTCTTAAAGTGGCGCGACCAACTGGTAGAGAGGCTCAACCGCTCATGAAAAAAAGCGCCCTGGTCTTGCTTTCTTCTGGTCTAGATTCGCTAACGGCCTTAGCGCAGGCGGTCAAAGATTGCGATGTGCAGCTGGCTATTACTTTTAATTACGGACAGCGGGCGGCTCGGGCGGAAATTAAGAACGCCAAAAAAGCGGCCGCCTTTTACGGTATTAAACATCAAACAATTAAGCTCAACCTTTTGCGCAATGTAACCGATACTGCCCTGGTCAATAAAAAGAAAAAAATTCCATTGCTGCATTCTGCTAAAGAGGGCAATCAACAGAGCGCCCTACAGGTCTGGGTCCCCAACCGCAACGGCCTCTTTTTAAATATTGCCGCCGCCATTGCGGAATCACAAAAGATCGAGCTGCTGATCACCGGTTTTAACCGCGAAGAAGCGGCGACTTTCCCCGACAACTCGCTGGCGTTCTGTAAAGCCGCCAATAAGTTTTTCTCGTTCTCAACACTCAATAAAGTTAAAGTTAAAAATTATTTTTATAATAAAAACAAAAAGCAGATATTGGCGCAGGCTCTTAAAAATAAAGTGCCGCTCCAATATCTCTGGTCTTGTTATTACGGCGGCCGCAAATTTTGCGGCCAGTGCGAGTCTTGCCAGCGTCTTAAGCAGGCTCTGCTAGAGAACAAGCAACTGACGCAGATCGCAAAGAAAATAAAAAAATATCGAGGATTATTGTGAAGACAAAATTCATCAAAAAAGAAATTACATATACCGGGCGGGAGCTTTCATCACTTTTTGCTTATAAGAATTTTGATCTGCAGGGCGATTCGCTCATTGCTTTCTGCGGCCCCTGTTTGGTAGAAGTTGCCGATCTGGCCGATCAGGCTGACGTCAAAACCGGTTCGTTTATTAAAAGTGAGCGGATGGTCCATTTTATTGTGGAAAAATTCGAGTTAGATCTGGCCGAAGGGGTTTATCGTCAGCGCCTCTATATGAGCATTATCAAAGAGATCATTGAAGAGCTCGCTACTGTAAAAGTTGTCCGGCGCGGTGATGATCTGTTCGTTAAAAATAAAAAACTGAGCGTCTCTATCGCTGTCCTTTCGCCTGTTTCCACAATGATCCATATCGGCATTAACATTTCCGCCAAAGAGGCGCCGGTCCCGGCGATCGGCCTCTCAAATCTCGGTATAGACGAGAAGGTTTTTATTCAGAAGTTTTTGTCCGCCGCTGCCGGTGAAGAAGAGGAGATCTACTTAGCGCGATGCAAAGTAAAAGGGGTCAAATAACCGCCAATATTTCAGAGATATTCTGCTCTATTCAGGGCGAGGGCAAATACATCGGCTTGCCGATGATCTTTATCCGCTTTACCGGCTGTAATTTGCGCTGTAGTTATTGCGATACTAAACGGGCCTTGGTGCCGAGTAATTTTTGTAGTTACGAACAAGTGCCGTTTTCCGGCAAGCTAACTAAAATAAAAAATGATCTCAGTGTAGCGCAGGTCGCGGCGCTGTTAGGCAAAATGAGTACAAGCGCAGACTGTATTGCTTTTACCGGCGGCGAGCCGCTTTGTCAGGCTGACTTTATTAATGCGTTAACCGCGCATTGCGGTCGCCGTTATAAATATTTACTTGAGACTAACGGCACGCTTGTCAACGAACTACGAACTATAAAAAATAAAATAGATGTTTTTTCTGTCGATCTCAAAAAAGGGCAGGAAAAAGAGTTCTCTCTTTTCTGGCGCAGGATAGGTCATAAAGATAAATATATAAAGATAGTGTTAGAAAAAGACCTTAATCTGCAAAAGACGGCGTCGTTTTGCCGTAAACTTAAGATCAAAGAGGTTTTTATCCAGCCGGAGGCCTCTGTTAAAAGCTTAAAGAGTTTTAATATTAGTAAAGTAATAGATATTTTTAATAATAGCGGCATTAGTGTCAAATTTCTGCCGCAATTACACAAATTACTCAAGATCCAATAATTGTTCAATTTTAAACATTAGCTGTTCTTTATCGCCAGCCGGCTCGATCATCATCTATAAAAAACACTGTATTTAAGCTAAAAAATATTCCAAAAAACTTGGCAAATATTTTGTCTTTTCTAGTGTGTAGTTTAAAACACATTTGGAGGAGATCATGGCAGCACAAAAATTAAAAACCAGAACGAACAAGAAGATAACTAAAGAGGAGATCTTAAGATTAAAGAGTTCCGAAAAGAAAATTATCTCTAAATTAATTCAGAAGTCTTTTTCCGGCAAAACGGCAAAAAAACAGCAGGAGTTTTTAGTAATGGAAAATTTTGCGCTGGCTGTGCATGTTGCTAAAAAATATTTCGCCGGTCACGATACCTACCGTGATCTTGTGCAAGTCGCTTCGATTGGTTTAATTAAAGCGGCTAAAAAGTTTAAAGCAACTATGAAAGTCAGTTTTGCTTCTTACGCCGTGCCGACCATTGACGGCGAGATCAAACATTATCTGCGCGACAATGCCTATTTGTTAAAACTGCCGCGCAAATATTCCGAGCTGGGTATCCGTCTGGAAAAATACCGCCGTGATTTTATGTATAAAGAGGGCCGTGAGATTACCGACAAAGAATTAGCCAAAAACTTAAAACTTAAACAAAGAGAGATCTCGCTGGCGGACGATACTTTGCGGGCCAATAAAATGATCTCTTTAGATACCCCATTATATGCTACCGGCAAAAACTATGGCCGCGAGAGCTTAACAACAATCGAAAATATTTTAGGTGTTTCCAGCAATATTGATAAAATGATCGAGCGCGAAGGTTTAAGAGAAGCGCTGTTATCGCTGACACCACGCAATCGGGCGATCATTAGAGATCATTATTTAAGAGAATTAACACAGGACGAGATCTCCGAAAAATATAAAATTACCCAGGCCCAGGTTTCACGTATTCTTAAATCATCTTGTGAGATTTTAAGAGAAGTCATGGCATAACTCCGGGGGGACTATGTCATATTAATTAAAAAGGCTGTCGGCATGACAGCCTTTTTGATATCCGCTATAATTTAAAAATGGACGCAAATAAAATTATTAAACAAATTATTTTCTGGACTTTTTGTTTTATCTTAATTTTTAAAGCGGACTGGCTTTTGTCGCTGGGTGCCGGCCCTTATTATTTTTGGTGGGTAGTTTTTATTTTCAGTGTAATGGCTCTTTATATTTGGCTGCTCTTAACTAAAAAAATGTAAACCAACAAAGATCGTCAGCTTTCCAGGTATAAAAACAGCAAAAGACGGGTAATATCTTATTATGTTCCGCAAGGGGGTAATTTGATCATGCCTGATGGCTACTCGTTACAGACAGCTGAATTAAACAAAAAACTAAAAGAACAAGCGCAAGAGATCGAGAAGTTGATCAACTGTTCTAATAAAGTTTCGTCAGATCTGGTTAAATATGTTTTGCGGCAAATTCGCAGCGAAGAGAATTTTGAGATCTGTCGGATTTTGACCGACCATATTTTAAAAAGAAAACTGCCGCTGGCGGTAATTTTAAAGATCGTCGTTAAACTATTGTTTTTGTTAAAGACCTCCAGCCGCTATGAGCACAATGGTTTTTACACGGCAAAAAATATAATTGACGATGTTTTAGATAAAGCCAATACAACGACAGCAAAGCTGGCTAAAAAGAAATATCAAATTATTTTAAATAATATGCTCAAAGAAGGTGTCTCTTTAAATAAGAGCGGCTTATCAAAACAAGAGGCCATTGAAGATATTAAAGACAGTATCGCCAGAGGTTATATCAAGTTTATTTAATTATCCGTGGGAAGGGCGGAATTTTCCTGTAGGGCTGTTTTAAAAAAACAGCCCTTTTTTTATGCGTCTGGCCTTATTAAAGTAATGACACTTTTTTGAAATGTGTTAAAATCAAACAAAATTTTTAAGGAGTATATCCCCATGACAGCTATTAAAACCGAAGAATTTAAAGTAAAAGATCTTTCCCTGGCTGAGTATGGCCGCAAAGAAATTATGCTGGCAGAAAAAGAGATGCCGGGTTTGATCGCAATTAGAGAAAAATATGCGGCGACCAAGCCTTTAAAAGGTGTGCGCATTATGGGTTCTCTGCACATGACGATCCAGACCGCAGTTTTAATAGAGACGTTAGCGGCACTTGGTGCCGAGGTGCGTTGGGCTTCCTGCAATATTTTTTCTACACAAGATCATGCCGCGGCCGCTATTGCCAAAGCGGGGATCCCGGTTTTTGCCTGGAAAGGTGAGACTTTGGAGGAATACTGGTGGTGCACTTATCAGGCCATGAGTTTCCCCGGCGGCAAAGGGCCACAATTAATAGTAGATGACGGCGGTGACGCAACACTGTTGATCCATAAGGGTTTTGAACTGGAGAACGGCGACAAATGGGTGGAGAGCGCTTCCTCATCTAAAGAAGAGCAGATCATTAAGAACTTATTAAAAGATATTTATCGGGAAACGCCGCAGCGCTGGCACGATGTCGTTGCCGAGTGGCGCGGCGTTTCAGAAGAGACGACGACCGGCGTGCACCGTCTTTATCAAATGAAAGAGGCGGGTAAATTATTAGTGCCGGCTATTAATGTCAACGATTCTGTTACTAAATCTAAATTTGATAATCTCTACGGCTGTCGCGAGTCGCTGGCTGACGGCATTAAACGCGCTACCGATGTCATGATCGCCGGTAAGGTTGTGGTCGTCTGCGGCTACGGCGATGTTGGCAAGGGTTGTGCGCAGTCTATGTCTGGCCTGGGCGCCAGAGTTATTGTGACAGAAATTGATCCTATTTGTGCGCTGCAGGCGGCAATGGCTGGTTATCAGGTTACTACTATAGAAGATACTCTATCTGAGGGCGATATTTATGTGACGACGACCGGCAACCGGGATATTATTACCGCTGAGCATATGTCTAAAATGAAAGACCAAGCAATTGTCTGCAACATTGGGCACTTTGACAATGAAATTCAGGTCGACCGTCTTAACGACTGGCCGGCGATCAAAAAAACGAACATTAAACCGCAGGTTGATCTTTACACGTTTTCTGACGGTCATTCGATCATTATGTTGGCCGAAGGGCGTTTGGTTAATCTGGGCTGTGCCACTGGCCACCCTTCTTTTGTTATGTCTAACTCTTTTTCTAATCAGACACTGGCGCAAATTGATCTCTGGCAGAATAAAGATACTTATCAGCCCGATGTTTACAGATTGTCTAAAAAATTAGACGAAGAGGTTGCCAGACTGCACCTGGAAAAAATAGGTGTCAAGCTGACCAAATTAACTAAAGAACAGGCTGATTATATTGGTGTTAATTTGGAAGGTCCTTATAAACCGGAACATTACAGATACTAGGAGGAATTTTTAAATGTATAAAATTGCGGTGTTGGCGGGCGACGGTATTGGCCCGGAGGTAATGACAGAGGCTAGAAAAGTTTTAGACAAAATTTCAACTAAATATAAAGTTAATTTTGAATTTCGCACAGCCAATGTTGGCGGTGCGGCAATAGATAAAGAGGGAAAGGCCCTGCCCGAGACTACTATTGACACCTGTGAATGGGCTGACGCTATTTTGTTTGGTTCGGTCGGCGGGCCTAAATGGGAAAAACTGCCAGCCAATGAGCAGCCGGAACGGGCTGCCTTACTGCCGCTGCGCAAGATGTTTAATCTTTACGCCAATTTACGCCCGGCTATTATTTTTAAACAGTTAAAAGAGGCCTCGCCTCTGAAGAGCGAGATCATTGGCGACGGCTTTGATATTTTGATCATTCGTGAACTGACCGGCGGTATCTATTTTGGTCAGCCCAAAGGGCGCGAAGGAGACAAGGCGTTTGATACACTGGTCTATACTAAGCCGGAAATAGAGCGGATCGCCAGAGTGGCTTTTGAGACCGCCCGCAAGCGCAATAAAAAAGTTACATCTATAGATAAAGCCAATGTTCTCACTTCTATGGTGATGTGGCGCGAAGTGGTCTGTGCAGTGGCCAAAGATTATCCAGATGTTGAGCTCAATCATATGTATGTCGACAATGCGGCCATGCAGCTGGTCAAGAACCCCAAACAGTTCGATGTCGTGCTCTGCGGCAATATGTTTGGCGATATTCTTTCAGACGAGGCGTCCATGATCACCGGTTCGATCGGCATGCTTCCTTCCGCTTCGTTAGCTGATGGCAAGTTTGGTTTATATGAGCCGGCTGGTGGTTCAGCGCCCGATATTGCCGGGCAGGGGATCGCCAATCCCATTGCCCAAATTTTATCAGCGGCAATGATGCTCAAATACTCTTTTGATCTGCCGCAAGCTTATGACGATATTTTTAAAGCTATTGAAACGGTCCTCAATGAGGGCTACCGCACCGGCGATATTATGTCGGCCGGTTTAAAAAAGATCGGCACCAAAGAGATGGGTGACTTGATCGCGTCTAAGATCTAGTCTGGAAAACTGTTTTAACCGAACGATTTTTCTTTTAATCTAGCGTATAAAAACGCCGAAAAACGGGCATATATACACTGAGGTGTATTAATGTCCGGATTACTGGCAAAAATAATTGATGCTGAAAAAACAGCCGGTTTGGCGATCGATTTTCATCGCGCGCAGAATAATTTGATCGATCAGACAGGCGCTTACAATCAAAAAGGGCTGGAGTATGCGCTGGAAGAAAGTGTTAGAAACAAGAGCGAAAACATTGCTTTTATTAAAGTTTCATTTCAAGATCTTGGTAAGTATAATGAATTGTATGGTCATGAAAAAACAGACGCTATTCTACAGCAAACAAAAAATAAATTAACCGAATTAGATAAAAAACAGCGCCTGGAGTATCAGATCTATCGCGTTGGTGCCGACTGGGTTGTCTTTTTCTCTAACTTTACCAAAAAAGATATTCAGAAGTTAGAAAAGATCAAAAAAAAGATCAATAATTTTAGTGAATTAGCATTTGCCGGCGGCACTATTCCTGTTGCCCTGGCGGCCGAAGCGGCTATTGTTTCGCCGCAGAAAAACAATCTGGCGACTATTTATAAAATTATGGATCATTTAAAACCGGCTAAAGGGCCGCAATATCAGCAGGCGATCTATGAGAAATATTTAGATCCGGAGAATGGCCGGTTGGAAAGAAAACATAATATTGTTTTCCTGAGTAATTTAAAAACAAATCAAAGATTTTTAGATGTCAGCGACAGCTATTTGTTAAGTTTTAAGCGGCGAGTAAAAGAATTGGAGGCCGGCATTTCTTATAAAGAGTTACAGGATAATATTATAGAAGAAATGCGCAGAAAACTTTCTACAGACTACGAAAATATTGAGATGATAGAGATTCTCGACTATAGCGTTAATTACCGTGTTATTGGTGATCGGCGGACATTTATTGATGATAAAACTTTAATTATTCCGCTGATCAATATTTATAATAAGCCAGTTGGCGCTTTAAAACTTAAACTTAAAACTTCTTGTGCTTCCTGGAACAAGGGTGAAAAGTTGGAGAATCAGTTTAATGGTCAGAATGTTTTTCGTTTGGAGCGGCGCAAAAGGGAATATCTCAAATTCAATGATCCTCTCATGGTGAGCATTGGCGAGCTTCTGGAAAGTGCCAGCTTTAAAGAAACGGTCAGTTTATTAATAGATTTGCGCCGTTACTCGCCGGCCCTTTCGCTGCTGGACCAAACCGGCCGTTCTCCTTTTTTTGGACGGGCTGTAGAGAGTTTTCTAGAAAAGCTCAAAGATCTGGCGGCACTGACTGAAGAAGGGATGCTGATGCCGGAATATGAATTGATCAATTACTTGGTAGCTAAAGATGGTTTTGTCATTGTCAAGCGTGGCGGTGAGGAGTTTTTTATTTATTTTAAAACTGATAATGGGCCGCCGGTCGGACTTTCTTTTGATTACAATAAATTTTCGCGTCACGCTGTTTCCTGGGGTGAGACAGCCGGCGATCTTTACATGGAGCGAACGTCCGGTTTATTGCGGCATTATTTAAGCCAGGAAATTAATTTACTGCGGCGTGCCGACAAGCTACTGACTCAAGATAGTATTGTTGAGGCGTTTGCGCGGGCCTTAAAAGCGGTTAATGAGCGCCGGATAGAATTTGAAGTTGATGATCTTGGACAGTCCATAATAGATAAAGCCGGCCGCTATATTTTTGCAGCGGAAAATGAAAAAGGAGAGACGGTTCTTTTTGCCGCCAGATCGGCGGAAGAATTAAATGAAGTTATTGCAAGTTCTAATGAAAAACTAAAGAAAACTCCTATTTTTGAGCCAGCGGCGATATTGACGAGAAAAAAACTACTAAAACTCAATGGTATTGAGACGGACAATGAGAGAGTAATTATTGATCTCAATAGTGTTTTGGCGGTCAATCCCAAGGGAATTTATTCATTAGCCGACGGTAAATTAAAAGGGCAGGCAGACCAGCAGTTATTGCGCGGTCTCTCTTTGGCCGGCGGCATTGTTGAAATTACCGGTACGGTTGCCGGGGCGATCAGTTTATCTGAGGAGCTGGCAGAAGAAGAAAAAGAGGTTATTAATCGGCAAAAAGTGCGGTCTAATTCTCAGTCTTCCAGTATTAAGCGGGGTGAAAAAAATGAATCAAATGAGTAATAATCACGATATTAGTGCAGATCAGAACAAGAGGGAGCAATTGATGATCCAGCCGGATATATTGAGTTACAGAGATGAAATAGCAATTTTAGAAAAAGAGGAACTGCGCCGCGACCTGGCTGCTGCTAATTTAGAGTATGAGGAGCGCAAAGCCAAGCGCTTAGCGCAAGAGCCTTTTTTGGCGGCGTGTTATTCTTTTGCTGAAGAATTAGAGAACTTTACTATTCAGAATATTCGTAACAGACAAAAACTTTCTTTTACTGAAACCCAAAAATTGTTTTTAGAGCTGGCCGCTAAACACTTAAAAAATATTTTTGGTTCGGAAGTGTTTTGTTTTTATGTCAATGATGAAGAGGGAAAACAGCATTTTAATTTAATAAACAATTTAAAAAAACAGGACATTAATTTAAAAGAAATTGTTAAGTTGTATTTTGCCATGGCGGAAGAATACAGTATGATTAATAAAGACCGCAATGTGTTTGCATTTAATTTAAAACCGCGGCTACAGGATGGTTTTTTATTGATCCCTTTACAGAGTCATGGCTTTAGATCATTGAACGGGATCGTGTATATTAAAGTTGATAAGACAAAATTAAATGAGCATCATTTAGAACAAGCCGATTTTTTACGTGAAGATCTTCACCGCGTTTATTTTGATGTTTTTAGACATGTAAAATAATTTTTAAATTACCACACTATTTTTCAATTAAAATTAACCATCCCCCTGCTACGCTAAAGCTTTGCAGGGCAGGCCGGCCTTTCCTTGCGGACGCAAAAGAGGGGGGTTAATTATTTGTTCTTTTGGGTTAAAATAAACAAATGACCAAACAAAAAAAACTTCCCCAAAAAAAACGAGATTCATGGAGCTCCCGGCTGGGTGTGATTTTAGCGGTAGCTGGCTCTGCTGTCGGCTTAGGTAATTTTTTGCGCTTCCCCGGACAGGCGCTTTTTAACGGCGGCGGGGCATTTTTAATTCCCTACTTTATTGCTCTTTTTTTAGTGGGTATTCCCTTAATGTGGATCGAATGGACGGCCGGCCGTTATGGCGGCATTTTTGGCCACGGCACTGCCCCTGGTATTTTTCACAGCCTTTGGAAGAATCGCTTTATTAAATATTTTGGTATTATCGGCATCTTTGGCCCGATCGTTATTTTTATTTATTATCTTTATATTGAATCCTGGCTTTTAGCGTATAGTTTTTTTTCTTTGACCGGTTCACTTTTTCAGTCTGATTCAGCTAAAATTTTTAATGATTATCTGAACGGCGGCGTCATTAGTAATGGCTGGCGGTTACTAACATCGTCGGCATTTATTTTTTTATTTTTAACTTTTTTATTTAATATCCGGGTTATTTTTAAAGGTATTTCCGGCGGCATAGAAAAACTCAGCCGTATCGCAATGCCGCTTTTGGCGCTACTGGGGATAATTTTAGCTGTTCGCATCCTGACTTTAGGTACACCGGACCCGGCCCTGCCGCAAAACAGTGTCTGGAACGGTCTGGGCTACCTTTGGAACCCTAACTGGAGCATGCTCAAAGATGCCAAAGTCTGGCTGGCCGCTACCGGTCAGATATTTTTTACGCTGAGCGTTGGCATTGGCGTGATTCTGACTTATGCCAGTTATTTAAAACGCGACGAAGATATTGCGCTTTCGGGCGTGACATCTGTTTTTACTAACGAGTTTTTTGAAATTATTATCGGCAGTAGTATTGTCATTCCCGCTGCGTTTGTTTTTGTCGGCCCGCAAAAGATCTTTGAAGTAGCCCAGAGTATTTTTTCTGTAGTTTTCATTACCATGCCCGGTTTTTTTGCTACTATCCCCTTTGGCCAATTTTTTTCTTTTCTTTGGTTCATGCTGCTTTTTATTGCGGCCTTGACGTCATCGGTCTCTATTTTGCAGCCGGCCATGGCGTTTATGGAAGACGAGTTCGATCTCAGCCGTAAAAAAGCGACATTTATTTTACTGTGTACGACATTTATTTTATCGCTGCCGAGCATGTTGTTCTTTGATCATGGCGTGGTAGATGAGCTTGATTTCTGGGGCGGGACTATGGGCTTAATAGTCTTTGCTTTAATTGAAACAATTTTATTTGTCTGGATCTTTGGCGAGGACCGGGCCTGGGACGAACTTCATCAGGGGGCTAAACTAAAAATACCAAAAATATATAAATTTATTATGAAATATATTACGCCAGGTTTTTTAATTATTATTCTCGGCTCCTGGCTAAAACAATACTGGGGTCCGGTTATTTTAATGCAGAGCGTGCCGGCCCAAAATTATGCGTATATTCTGGGTATTCGCATTATGTTAGCGGTAATGTTTTTTGTCCTGGCCCTGGCGGTAAAAGTGGCCTGGAAGAAAAAAAAAAGGCAGGTTGAAATTATATGAAAACAGAAGGCTTGATTTTGTTGATCGTCAGCTGGAGTATTATTATCTGTATGCTGATCTTTTGTTACAGCAAAGTTTTTGCCGGAGTTCCTTCTGCAAAAAAGAAAGCAATTCAAAATAAGAAAAAGAAGCGGCTTAAAAAATAATTAAAAATATCTCTTTTCAAAATAGAAATTAATATCTTTTTCTATAACTTCTTTTTTAGTATAGCCGACATAGACTTTAATTAATTCACCGCTCTGATCCATTAAGAGCATGGTGGGGATCCCGCGGATCTGTGGAAATTTTTTCAAGGTTTCTTCATTGGCCATGGCCACCGGATAATTGAGGGGCATTTCTTTTAAAAAGTCTATAACTTTTTGCTCGGAGGTATCAACAGAAATTCCAACTACCGAGAAGCTTTTATTTTTATATTTTGCCTGGAGCTGAAAAAGTTCCGGAATAGTTTGGCGGCAGGGCGGGCACCAGGTCGCCCATATATCAATAAGATAGAGTTGTTTGTCATAGAGTATTTTTTCTTTATTGACGGTTTCAGCGGGAAAATCTGAAAAGAAATCGCTTTTAATGTCTGTGGTTTCGGCGGCTACTGGCTCAGCAGCTGCGGCTATTGTTGCCGGCTCTGTTTTTGTCTCTACTGGTTTTTCACCGGCGGCGCTAAGAAAGGCCAAACCCAAAAATAAAATAACACTAATTAAAGAGATCTTTATTTTCATGCCACAATACCCCCGTTAAATAATTTAAAAAATTATATCATAATCCCGGCATTCCGCCGCCAAAATTTCCGCTTAAGAGCAAGCCGCCGATCAGCAATAAAAGAAAACCGGTTAAAAAAGTGACCACGGCCAGCGCTTTTTTGATTTTTGTAAAATAAGTTAAAAATTTATTAATAGCCAGCGCGGTCAATAAAAAGGGGACAGCTAAACCGGCGGAGTAGGCGGTCAGTAAAAGCGCGCCGGAGAGAGCGGTTTGCTGGTTGGCGGCTATTACCAAAATTGAGGCTAAGATAGGGCCAATGCAGGGCGACCAGCCAAAGGCAAAGGCGCAGCCCAGTAAAAAAGCAAGACTGTGTGAACCGTTAACTTTTTTTAGATGAAATTTTTTTTCAAGGTTAAATATTTTTAATTTAAAAACACCGAGCAGGTTTAAGCCGAGCAGAATTAAAAAAAGTCCGGCAATTTTATTGAGCCAGAAAAGCGAACTGTTTAAAAAAGAGCCTAAAAATGTCATGGATGTGCCAAGTAGAATAAAGACCAGTGAAAAACCCGCGGTGAAAAAAAGCGCACCGCGCCAAATTTTCTGATGGCTGTCGGCCTGATTTTTTAATTCTTCCAGTGATAGTCCAGAAATAAAACCCAGATAGCCGGGAATTAAAGGGAGGATGCAGGGCGACAAAAAAGAGAGCAAGCCGGCCCCAAAAGCTACCAAAAGATTAACTTTTTCCATGAGCTGATTCTATTATTAAAATTAAAGGTAGTCAAAACATAGAGGAGGCGTTATAATTTTACGATTATTTTATTAAATAATATTATTAACAGAGCGGAGGTGACTACAGTTGGCAGCAAAAATCAGACTAAAAAGAATAGGTAAAAAACACAAACCGTTATATAAAGTAGTTGTAGTAGATGGTAATAAATCTGTTACGTCAGGGGATTATTTAGATAACCTTGGTATGTATGATCCGCTGAAAGAGCCGGCCATAGTTGAAATTAATGCAGAAAAAGCGAAGGCCTGGCTAGCCAAAGGAGCGACACCTTCAGAGAGGGTAGAGAAACTTTTAAAAAAAGCAGAGATAATATAACTATGGTTATAGGAGGTTGCTGATGAAAGAATTAGTAGAGTTACTGGTTAAGGCATTAGTTGATAAACAGGACGAGGTTAACATTAAAGAAACCAGCGGCGATAGCGTAATTATTATTGAGATCTCTGTGGCGGCTGAGGATGTTGGTAAAATAATCGGCAAAGAGGGCCGGATTGCCAACGCTATTAGAACTGTAGTTAAAGCGGCCGGCGCTAAACAGAATAAAAAAGTTAACGTCGAGATCATTACCGGTAAGTAATTTAGTTGTTTGGGGAGGGGTTTTAGATGGCAGAAGTAACACTGCAAAGAACAGTGACAATTAAGGTAATTGTTACCGAAGATTTTAAAAAATACCTGACAGCTGAGCTGGAAAGAGCTATTAAAAATCTCGATAATCAGGTTGCCAACTTGGAAACGCAGGGCAAGGCCTTGATTGAGAACCTTAAAAAACAAGGTGAAAAAACTCAGAAACAGGTCTCGGCTATTGCGCAGCAGATCAATCTTGATAAACAGCAGGAGAGTTTAGCCAAAGAAGATCTCAAAAAAAAGATCGACCAGGCCAAAGCTTTAAAAATAGGTTCAGAGTTTGTACAGGGAACTATTAATGGGTTTGTCAAAGTAAAAAAAGGTGACAATCTCTATAAGAAACTCGGTGCCATGGAAATTATTATTAAAGATGGTGTTGTGCAAGAGATCAAAGGGGAAGAGTAAAATAGTTATTATCGGCAAGGTCGTTGGCGTTCACGGTATCAAAGGTGAACTCAAAGTCAGGTTAACTGAAGAGCTCAGTGAATTTAATAATCTAAAAAAGGTTCTGCTAGACGGCAGAACCTTTTTTGTTGAAACTTACCGTTTTCATAAGACCAATTTATTACTTAAATTAACTGAGGTTACGGACCGCAATGGTGCCGAGGCGTTGATTGGTGGCTCGGTTGCGGCCGAAGATGTTGTTTTGCCGCCTGCGGCCAGGCAAAAAAAAGAGATGATCGGTAAAGAAGTTTTTGATACCAAGAATCGGCCGCTCGGTGTTTTAACTGAGTTTGTGGAGACCGCCGTTCACGCTGTGCTGGTCATTAAAGATCTTAAATCCGGCACAGAAAAGCTGGTCCCTTTTGTGGAAAAATTTGTTAAAGAAATTAGCAAAGATAAAATAATTGTAGATCTGACAGATCTGGCAGAAGAGATAATAAATGAAATTTAATATATTGACGATATTTCCGGAGATGTTTGAAAATTACCTGGCGTCATCGCTTTTGGGTAAAGCGGTCGAAAAAGGGCTACTGGAATTTAATATCGTCAATATTCGTGATTTTTCTACCGATAAACACCGCAAGGTAGATGACGCCCCTTACGGTGGTGGCGCCGGCATGGTGATGATGGCCGAGCCTTTGTTTTTGGCAATAGAAAGCTTGAATTTAGAAAAAAATAAAAAAATTATTTATACTTCGCCGCAGGGGACTCTCTTTGATCAAAATGCGGCGCAAAACCTTGCCCAAGAAGAAGAATTGACGATCATTTGCGGCCGCTATGAAGGGATAGATCAGAGAGTTATAGAAACGCTGGTGACTGATGAATATTCTATTGGCGACTATGTTCTGACCGGCGGTGAACTGCCGGCCATGGTCATGATCGACGCTATTGCCAGAATGATCAAAGGGGTTGTGGGGCGAGAAGAGTCGGTTATTAACGATTCTTTTTATCAAGGCAAGTCTTTTGATCATCCGCACTATACCAGGCCGGCTGAATTTCGCGGTTTAAAAGTGCCGGAAGTTTTACTCAATGGGCATCATGCTGAAATAGAAAAATGGCGGCAGGCAGTCGCTTTAAAAAAAACCAGGTTAATTAGACCTGAGCTGGGAGAAAAATAGATGTCTGAAGAAATTAAGACTGGTGAAGCTAAACGTTATTTTACACCGCTGTTTTTTCGCTTTATCAAAAGGGCGGCAGCGATAATTGTCGATCTGGGGTTTTTATTGATCTTTTTTAAATTGCTCAGTTTGTTATTTGTTTTTTTCTTTCCCGGGCTGTTAAAAGTTTATTCTTTTTTAGCATTTTGGCTGATCGTTTTTTATTTTCCAATTTGTCATGCTGTCTGGGGCAAGACGCTGGGTAAAAATTATCTTGGCTTGCGGGTGGTTGATAAAAAAAATTTTAAGCCGGTCGCCAATAATGTTTTTATGCGGATGATCTTGCGCGATATTATCGGCCGACTTATTTCGCATGCTGTTTTTGGCTTGGGTTATCTGGTGGCGCTTTTTACATATAACGGCGAGGCTTTACACGATATTATTGCTGGCACAGTAGTGATAGAAGAACGGTAAATTTTTTGTTATTCAAAATAAAAAGAGCGGCGCTAGCGCCGCTCTTTTTTATGTTAGCTAATTAATTTTCCTTAAGCGTTAGCCAGAACTTTTTCTGCCGCTTTTTTTAAAGTAGCGGCTTTATCGATATTTTCCCAAGGGAAAATATCTCTGCCAAAATGGCCGTAAGCGGCGCTCTGTCTGTAGATCGGCTGCTTTAAGTTGAGAGACTCAATGATCCCTTTAGGTGTCAGTTTAAAATTTTCTTTGACCAGCTCAACTATTTTTTCTTCGGCAATTTTTCCTGTGCCGTAAGTATCGACGTTAATAGAGACCGGCTCTGCTACGCCAATGGCGTAAGCTAATTGAACCTCACATTTGCTAGCGATGTCTGCTGCAACAAGGTTTTTAGCAATATAGCGGGCCATATAAGCTGCTGAGCGATCAACCTTAGAGGGGTCTTTGCCGGAGAAAGCACCGCCGCCGTGTGAACCAATGCCGCCGTAAGTGTCGGCAATAATTTTTCTGCCGGTCAGACCGGTATCGCCGTGCGGTCCGCCCATAACAAAACGGCCGGTCGGGTTGATATATATTTTGCAGTTGGCGTCGCGCATAGTAGAAGGGATCACCGGATCAATAACTTTTTCCAATATTTCTTTGCGGATCACTTCATTGCTGACATTATCGTCGTGCTGATGCGAAATAACAATAGCGGTTACTTTGCCCGGCTTGCCGTCATCGTATTCTACAGTTACCTGAGATTTAGAGTCTGGGCGGAGCCATTTTAATTGGCCGGCTTTACGGACTTCGGCGGCTTTTAAGACCAGTGCGTGGGAGAGGTCAATAGTTAATGGCATATAATTATCTGTTTCGTTGGTGGCATAGCCGAACATCATCCCCTGGTCGCCGGCGCCTTGTTCTTTAAATTCGCCTGTTCCTTCAGTTACTCCTTGCGAAATATCTGGGGACTGTTCATGGATATGGACTTCAACTTTACAGGTGTTGGCGTCAAAGCCAAGGGCCGGATTATTGTAGCCAATCTCTTTGATCGTCTCTCTGGCCACTTCTTCAAAATCAACTTTGGCGGTGGTCGTAATTTCGCCGGCAATAACTACTAAGTTAGTTGTTACCAGGGTTTCACAGGCAACGCGCGAGTTAGGGTCTTGGGCCAGACAGGCGTCTAAAATAGCGTCAGAAATTTGGTCAGCAACTTTGTCCGGGTGTCCCTCAGAAATTGATTCCGATGTAAAGAAATGTCTGGATTTTATTTTACTCATAATACTCTCCTTCTATTTTTATAGCGGTATATTTAACTATGCTAAATAAATAGGGAAAAGAATCCTCTTTAGCAGCATGTTTCATGTCCCCCGCAAGTTGGCTTAACCCAGGACGAAAAGATATTACACCTTTGGTTAATATCTGACAAGTAGACTTGTTACTTCAATAGGCTCAGTGCCTCAGCGCGCAGGGCGTCATCAGTTTTAAAAATTCCGCGCACGGCAGAGGTAATTGTCAGTGAGCCCGGTTTTTTAACCCCACGCATTGTCATGCAGAGATGCTCTGCTTCAATAATAACTAAAACTCCCTGTGGCGTTAAGCGTTGCATTAGGCTGTCGGCTATCATTGTGACAAAACGTTCCTGTAGCTGCGGTCTTTTGGCGGCATTTTCTACTAGCCGCGCTATTTTGCTCAGACCGGTAACTTTGCCTTTTTGCGGAATATAGGCGACATGGGCTTTGCCAACAAAGGGCAGTAAGTGGTGTTCACAGACAGAGTAGAGTGGGATATCTTTGACAATGACCAGTTCATCGTGCTGTTCTTCGTGAATAACCGAGATCTCTTCGCCGGGGTCTTTGCCGACACAGCCGAAGATCTCTTCGTACATCCGGGCGACCCGTTCAGGTGTTTTTTTTAAGCCTTCTCGTTCCGGGTTCTCGCCAATAGCTTCGAGAATAGAGTAAACCGCTTTTTCTATTTTTTTCTTATCGATCATTTATAAGTCCTTTTTGATACCAGTTATTTTTAAAAAGAGTTTAACACACTTTGTCAAAGACTTTAAATGTTACCGGTGTAGATCTTTTTTAAACCAGCCTTTTTGCCGATATTGATAGCTTTCTCAATAGTTGCCAGCGGTGTCGGCAGGAGATCTGTCAATTTGTAAGCGGGAAAAGAGCGAGAAACGTGCCAGGGTATTTCTTTTGAGAGCTCGGCGGCAATAAATTCGGCGATCGTCGATAATTCTTTTTCGCTGTCATTATAACCGTCAACTATATTGGTAGTTATTTCCAGGTGCTTCCCTTCATTAAAAATGGTCTTGGCGGTTTCATAGACCGGCGCACATTTTTTAACGCCGGAAAGTCTCAGCGCTGTCTGGTCTAAACCCCATTTAATATCGAGTGAAAAAGCGTCAATATATGGCAGAAGTTCTATTAACGGTGGCAAATTGATGTAGCCATTAGTTACAAGAACAATTTTTATGCCCATTTTTTTTAATAATTTAGCCGATGCCAGGACATACTCATACCAGATAAACGGTTCATTATAGGTAAAAGCGACAAAAGAATATCCTTTTTCACTGACTAAGTAGGCCAGTTCGCTTGGTGTGATCTTTTGTAAATAGCGCTTGGCCGGGTCATGTTCCTGGGAGATTTCATAATTTTGACAATGTAAGCATTTTAAATTACAGCCAATTGTTCCCAGTGAGAGGATCTGTGCCCCCGGATAGAATTCATAGAGCGGTTTTTTTTCAATAGGGTCAAGCGCTAAAGAGCTGACCAGCGGATAATTGAGTGCAATAAGCTTGTTCTTGATATTTTTTCTAATGCCGCAAAATCCGCTTTTTCCTGGCGATATCAGACAATTATGCGGACAGAGCGAACAGTGAACTCTCCCGTCGTTTTCCTGACAATTATCGTAATAAAGGGCTTCTTTTAACATATTAATATTTTATCATGTTCGCTCCCTAGATTACATTTTTTGTTTTTTTTGATTTTTTCGGTGTTTTTTAGTGTTTTTCTAGTATTTTTTTAAAAAAATCAATATTTTTATTTTAAAATACAATACTTTTTTAAAAAAATAACTATTTTTTATCAAAAACAGTTACTTTTTTTGAATTTATCCTGTTTTTTTGTGATATTTTGCAAAGCGCCGGCTTGTGCTAGAATACATCAATGCAAATCTGTATTTTTGAGGACAGCGCTTACGACGAACTTTATCCCCTGACATTAACTAGACCGGCCGCTTTATTGCGCTGCGGCGCGGAGACTCTTTTTGCCAAAATAGCCCGCCATTGTTCTAAACGCGACCGCTTAGTTTTGCTTTGCCGGAGTGAATTGCAAAAAACTATCTTTTTGCCACAGGTTTCTATTAATGATCTGGCAGAAGAAGATACTATTTTTATTAACGGCCGGTTGTTGGCCGATCGCGATTTTGTTCAGGAATTTCTGAACGTTAAAAAAGCTAAAAATGATCTAGTGCTTTTGCAGGATAACAAAGTTTTAATGGCCCGCTCAAAAAAAGGGTGTTTTGATTTTTTAAAAACAGGGGCAGATCTGACGCCGGAACTTTTTAAAACATTTGATAATTTTCAACCCAAACAGCCGTTGGTTTTAATTAATTCTTTTTGGCAGCTTGTTGAGCTTAACGGCGTTGAGCTGCTGCGTGACAGTAAATATTTTACTAAAGGATGCTGTTTAAAATTAAAATACCGCAACGCTACTATTAAAGGGCCGCTTTATCTTGGCAAAAAAGTCCGGCTGGGCAGCGGGGTAATTATCGATTCTCGCAAAGGGCCGGTCATTATCGACGACGGCGCGGAGATTATGCATAATTCTGTTATTATTGGTCCGGCTTATATAGGAAAAAAGAGCATTGTTAAAGCTGGAGCCCGTATTTATCAAAATACGACTATCGGGCCAGCCTGTAAAATTGGTGGCGAAATAGAGGGTTCAATATTTTTAGGCTACAGTAACAAACAGCACGAAGGTTTTTTAGGACATTCGTATATTGGTGAGTGGGTGAACCTTGGTGCGGGAACAGAGAACAGCGACCTCAAAAATAATTATTCGCCGGTAGAGGTTTTAATTAACGGCGTTAAGCGGGAGACCGGCTCTCTTTTTGTTGGCTGTTGTATTGGCGACCACACCAAAACAGGGATCAAAACAATGATCAATACCGGTTCGGTTTTTGGTGTTTTTTGTAATTTGTTTGGCGCCGGCTATCAGCCCAAAGAGGTCCCTGCTTTTGTCTGGCAGAATAACGGTACGGAAAAAAAAGAATATCTTTTAAAAAAAGCGCTGGCGACAGCCGAGCTGGTAATGAACAGAAGAGGCGCAAAGCTGGAGCCGGCCATAGGAGAGCTTTATACGCAGATTTTTAAAAAAACCGCCGCTAAGAGAAAAACCTTTTTAAAGTCTAAATGACTATTTTTTTTTTATCTGATAACATTGTAAAAAACAAGACCGGAGCAATTTAATGATAGCAAATATTCTAATTTATGAAGACGATAAATATTCTAATTTTTTACCCCTAGCTTATTTGCGTCCGGTTTATGATCAGATCTCCGGGATGTCAACGCTGCTGGCTAAAATTGTCCGGAATTTTCCGGAGGCTAATATTTCTCTGCACTGCCGGGGTTATTTAAAAAATATTGTCAGACAGAATCACCCTGGTATTTCGGTCAATAATGTTAATACCGGTATTGGCTGTCTTTTAATTAACGGCCGGTTGTTGGTTAAGGATGATCTTGACAAGGAGCTGAGGTTTGATGGCAGTGACAGAATGTATGTTAATGATGACGATGAGGTTATTGCCGCTTATTTAAATACCGATAATCTTTATATTTTAAAAGAGATGCTAGATGAGGTCTTTACTTCACGGCACTTTCTCTCTGTTTTTAGGAATAAGACCGAAGTCAATAGAACCAAACTGACATTATTAGAATATCCCTGGGAACTGGTCAACGACTCGGTCTATCAAATAGGGTTTGATTATAAAAAACTGGTGCCCGGCGGCTTGCTCAAAGGGGAAATCAGCAGCGCCACCAGTATTATTGAAGAACATAAAATATTTATTGGTGAAAAGAGCAAGATCTATCCTAATGTTACGCTCAATGCCGAAAAAGGGCCTATCTATATTGGTGAGAATACCGAGATCAAGCCTGGTTCTTATATTGAAGGACCGGCCTATATTGGGAATACCTGCTCATTGCTTAATGCGGTTATTTTGCCGGGCACCTCTGTTGGTCCGGGGTCGATTGTAATTAACAGTCAAATTAAAAATACTATCTTGCACGGTTATTCAAAAATAGAAAATTCTTATATCCGCAGTTCTTATATTGGCGATGCGGTCGATTTTAATGGTATTTTAATTAAAGATGAGGTTTCGCCGTTCAAAGATACCGGTGATATTTATATTGACGGCTATGAGCTGCGGACATCTGAAAATTTTCTTGGTATTTTTTGTGCCGACTATTGCCGCTTGAGCGCTAATTTGGTGGTTAATTCCGGTACAGTGCTGGGGATCGGCTCTTATTGTGAGATTGGCAGCGATATTCTGCCGCGTTATATTCCCTCTTTTGTCAATCAAAAAGCGTTTAATAAGTTTGAAGAACTTTCTATTGCCAAAAGTCTGGAAATGCTTCACTACTATTTTAGCCGTAAAGAGCTGGAACTTTCTAAAGTAGAAGAAGATCTTATTGAATATGTTTATGCTAAGTTTGCGCATGAGCGAAAACTGGATAGATTAATTATATAAATTCAAGTTTATAATTGTATTTATAATAAAAATTATAGTAAAATATAAATATTCTATATGATGTTTTTTGGGGGGAGACCAATAAACCAGCAGATAAAAAATGCGGTGTCTTTTTATTTTTCTCATCACGGCTGTTGTGAGAAACGGGATATTTTGCGCCTGCTTTTTGAAAAAGATAACTTAACTGAATTTAAAAATATCAGTGAAAAAAACGTTTCTTTCTGGAGCTTTAAAGATAAGAATAAACTTAAATTAATTTACGGCGATTATTTACTGATAGAAACAGAGGCCGCCGCGGTTATTTATCTGGAAGACAATAGCGGTCGGAAGCAGGAGTTTTCTAATTTTTTTCTGGAAAAAAATAAAAAGTATTACACTTTAGTTCAGCTAACTCAGTATGCCAACAAAATTACGCTGACTTTTAAATGGTTAATTAAAAAAGAAGACGGCGTTGTTGCGGAAAAATGGGAAGGCCGCGAGTATTACTTAAAAAAAATACTGACGGTTGACCAGATCTTCCAACAGCAGGCGGTCCGCGGTATTTTGCCGGAATTAAATTTAAGCGGGGCGGAGCTCTGTGCCGACAAAGATTTTCTTTTGACGAACAAACGTTCCTCTTACGTCAATCTGCCGCTGGAGCCGCAAAAATATCATTCGCGTTATCAAGCCTTGCTGGCAGCTAATCAGCCGGGCAACCCGGACGACAAAACCGTATTAGTTAAAATGCTCTATGAGCAGGTTATTGTCGATGGACAGGTTTATGCTTTAACGGCCGATAACTGTCTTAAATTCAGCCGTTATCCATGGCCTGTTTGGGAGTTCCTGCTTGATGGTGTTGTTTTGCGCAAAACGATTTGCCTGGATAATGAAGAAGATCTGGTCATGGTCAATTATCAAATAAGTAATGGTGAAAAGGTTACGGTCAAAGTTAGTCCGTTAATTGAAGATCGAAATCATCATTTTGTGACCAAGGCTTATGCAGTTGAAAATATTTGGCCGCAAAAAATTAATTTACTTTCTCAAGAAAATTTGCGCGGCTTTTCCTTTGCCTTAAGTTCCGGTAATTATTTATACGGTTATACTGCTGAGCCGCAGGGGGCCTATGTGTCTGGCATCCAATGGAAATATAATATCTATGCGTATCACGATAAAGAGCGCGGTGTTGATCCTTTTTCTGATGCGCTGATCCCTGGCGAATTTACACTTGCTCTGGGTAGAGACCAAGAGAGTGCTTCTTTGTTTTTTTCAGCAGCTGGGATCAAGCAGCTAACTGTTGATGATTTTTGGCAGAAGGAGACTGTTCGGGCGACAGCTATTTTAAAAGCGCTGCCCCAGGAACTCAGCTCCGATAACAACGAAAAAATAATGGCACTGGCCCTTGATCAGTTTCTGACCAGGCGTGACGGCACAGTTTCTCTAATTGCCGGGTATCCCTGGTTTCGCGAGTGGGGCCGTGATTCTATGATAGTCGTGCGTGGTCTTTTGGCGGCCGGCCGTTTTCAGGAAGCCCGTCAGTTAATTGTCCAGTTTGCCCGTCTTTCTAAGCACGGCACTTTCCCCAATGCTATTAATAGCGGTAACGATCTGACGGACCGCGATACGGTAGATGCCCCGTTTTTATTTATTTTGGCGGTAAAAGAATACCTGGAATATACCGATGACGATGCGCTGCTTTATCAGCAGTTGTCAGATGGTCGTTTTATTTTGCTGGTTATTGATGAGATCTTTGAAAGTACCATTAACGGAGCAGAGAACGGTGTTTATATGGATAAAAAAACCGGCCTTATCTGGACGCCAGCGCACTATACCTGGATGGATACTTCATTTCCGGCTGCTACGCCGCGTGAGGGTTATCCGGTAGAGATACAAGCGTTTTGGTATAGTGCTTTAAATTATCTGGCCGATCTTTATAAAGGGATAGACCAAAAGAAAAAAGCAGAAAAAGCGGCCTCTTTGGCGGCGCGGGTTAAAGAGAGTTTTAGTGAATTATTTTATTTGGAAAAAGAAGAATATTTAGCCGATACACTTTATTGCGGGCGTGGTATTTCGGCGGTAATTGCTGTTCCTTGCAAGGCCTTGCGGCCTAATCAGCTGGCGGCAATTGCAGCAGGGCTGACCGAGAAAAAAACGGCCGAAAAAATAATCCAGTTAATTACCGAAGAATTGCTATTGTCCGGCTTTATCCGTAGCCGCAATGAAATGCCGCCGCAGGTTTTAAAAATTCCTTATCGTGAAAACAATACTGTTAAAGAATATGATTATAAACCATTTTCTTATGCCGGCGCTTATCAGGGCGATGAAGATACTAAGCGAAAACCCTCTTATCATAACGGTACCGGCTGGATGTGGCTGTTGGGTTTTTTTGTCGATGCCTGGCTGAATATTTATGGCAACAAAGATGCTGAGCGGGTTTTTGAGTATCTTTATCCAGCTGTAGAGCAGTTATCAGAGGCCACCATCGGTAATCTTTCTGAAATTTGTGATGGTGATTTTCCTCATCTGCCGCGTGGCTGCAGTAGTCAGGCCTGGTCGGTCAGTGAGGTATTGCGCAGTTATTTAAAGCTAAAAGAAATAATGATCAAGAAAAAAAGGGGGAAATAATTAATGACAGCAAAGGAGAATATAACACCTGTGAAACTTAACACTAAACAAAAAACAGATGTAGCTTATTTTAGTATGGAGATCGGCATCCGGGCCGATATTCCGGTTTATTGCGGCGGCCTTGGTGTTTTAGCCGGTGATATTTTAAAATCGGCCGCGGATATAGGGTCATCGATGGTAGGCGTTTCACTGATCTATCACTATGGTTATCTCGATCAAAAATTTGATGAAACCGGCTGGCAGTATGAGGAACCGGAGAAATGGAATCCCGCTAAGAACATGCAGCTGCTGCCGCAAGTAGTGAGCGTTAAAATAGAGGACCGCGAAGTTAAGGTCCGGGCCTGGAAATATGAAATTAAAGGCGTTAACGGCCATATTGTACCGGTCTATTATCTCGACACCAATTTTTCTGAAAATCCGGAATGGGATAGAGAGATCTGCTATAACCTCTATAAAGGTTCCGGCTATCATCGCCTGGTGCAGGAAGTGGTGCTCGGCATGGGCGGCGTTAAAATGTTAAAGGCGCTTGGTTATGAGGTAGATACTTATCACATTAATGAGGGACATGTTGCTTTTTTAACAATGGAATTATTAAAAGATAATAACTGGAAAGATGAAATAGTAAAAAATAAATGTGTTTTTACTACACATACGCCAATCAAAGCGGGGCATGAGAGTTTTTCTTATCAGCTGGCTTTTCAAATTCTTGGTGAGCAGTTGCCATGGCATATTAAAAAACTTGGCGGCGAGCAGAATTTGAACATGACATTGCTTTCGCTGAATTTGTCGCGCTGGGCCAATGGTGTAGCTAAAAAACACCAGGAAATTTCTAAAAATCTTTTTCCAAATTATGATTTTGATGCAGTCACTAATGGCATTCACCCTGGGACCTGGGTTTCAACGCCAATGGCCAAGTTGTTTGATAAATATGTCCCGGAATGGATGACTGAGCCGGAAAAGTTGGCAACAGATGGCGAGAGTTTACCGGAAAAACAAATTTGGGCAGCGCATCAGAGTGCCAAAAAAGAATTAATCAAATTAATTAAAAAAAGGACCGGTCGTGAATTCTCTGAAGACGTTCTGACCATCGGCTTTGCTCGCCGGATGGTGCAATATAAAAGGGCCGGACTGATCTTTTCTGATATAGAGCGTTTAATTAATATTTGCGGTGGCAAAGTCCAGTTTGTTTTTGCCGGTAAAGCGCATTATGGCAACGATGAAGCCAAAGATGTCATTAAACGGATCATTAAGATCGGTGAACTGATGGCCGATAGAATTAAAGTGGTATTCTTAGATAACTATAATATCGATCTTTCCCGGGTCATGACGCCGGGTGTCGATATTTGGTTAAATAATCCGCAGCGTCCGCACGAAGCTTCCGGTACCAGCGGGATGAAAGCGGCAATTAACGGTGTTCCTAATTTCAGTGTTCTTGATGGCTGGTGGATCGAAGGTTGGCAGGAGAGAATCACTGGCTGGTCAATAGGTGATGAGCCGAAAGAGGCCAATCTCAACGTTAATAACGACCAGGAAGATGTTAATGATTTCTATGATAAGCTGCAGAATGTTGTAATGCCAGCTTATTACGACAATAAAGATGAATGGCTAAAGATCATGAAAGCGAGCATTGTTAAAAACGGCGCTTATTTTAATACGCACCGTGTCGTTAGAGAATATACAGAAAAAGCCTATTCCAAAAAGAATGTTTTGATCACCAAAAACGGTGGTTAATAATAGTTTAGAACATTAAACTTAAAAGCCCCGGCAATTGCCGGGGCTTTGTTTTATGATCGGTTTTTAAAACCTCAAATTATTTTAAAGCAGCTTTAAGTTCTTTGACCAAAGCTTCTTTAGTTGTCTTTTTGCTGATCTTGTTAGCCAGAGTAGAAACGTTAAATACGTCTCTGATCCAGTTGGCAAAGTCATTTTTCTCACTATTTACATGGTGAGTAAATGTATTGTCATCTGCCCTTTCAATTACTGCCGGCAGATCGATCAAGCTATAAACAACCGTGCCGTCCGCCATATAAAAAGCCTTGTCTCCATCTGTCGTCAAGGTTCTGTTGCTGATGCTGGCTTTGGCAGTTGTGTTTTTAGTTATCATTTTAGCGTTCTTTTTTATTGTAGTAGTTGTAGTTTTTTTTGTCATTCTTGTCACCTCCTTCTTTTTTAAGCTTCTTGCAGAATTTTAGGCGCCGTGGTTTGGTGCCATTCCATTCTCTTGCGGATATGGTCGCAGACATTCATAAAGATAATGAAAGAGTCATAAGGTGTATTGTAAGGACTGAAATACTTATGAACATCGCCATCATTAAAAAATTTAGTACACATATAATAGAAATGATCGGAAGTTGTCAGCCGCTGCCAGTCTTTAATCAACGTGTTGTCGCCGCTGGCCTTGATCTCTTTTTCTAAACTATAGAGATGTTCAATGGCCTGGTTCTGGATATTATTGCCGAGCCAGGCGGTCAGATCGCGCTCCATATCTGCCCAGGAGATTAGTTCCGGTATATCTATTTCACCTCTGGCTGGATAGTAATTCAATGCTTCACTTAAAGTTTTAAAACTATTGTCGTTATTTTTTAAAATTTCTTTTGGCAAATGACGCATAAATTCAAAAATGCCAGTATCGGCCCACTGATGTTCACCAAAAGTTTCATAATCCATAAATAAATTAATTACTTCGCCGTTGCCATTGACCTCATTGACCCAGGCGGCAAATTTATCGGCATGCAGCGGAAATTCTGTCCAGCCGCGGTTAGAAAAGCGGAAGGCAATATCGTCGGAGAGGCGATAGTTTTTTAAAAACAGCGCTATTTTATTACAGTCTTTAGGCCTGTAAATAAAGTTAGGCGATTGCCAATTGAGAATGCGGTCGGCGCCTTCGGTGACAATCCCTTTATAGCCGAGCGATTCAATTAATTCTGCTAACTGATTATTATAAATCAATTCGGTATTTCTAAAAACTTTTGGCACCTGGCCAAAATGCTTGAAGATCAGCTCTCCCTGAGCCTTGACCTGGGCCATGAATTCCGCCGGCGAATAAATAAAAGAGAGCGAGTGGTAATAGGTCTCGCCTAAAAATTCTACACAGCCGGTATCGGCCAGTCTTTTAAAACTATCCAGAACTTCCGGGCAATACTCTTGAAATTGTTCTAAGGCCACGCCGCTGATACTGTAGCTCACTTTATAGTCGCCTTTGTATTCTTTAATTAAATCATAGATCAATTGGTTGGTGGGCAGGTAACATTTTTCCGCTACTTTTCTGCAAATGTCTTTATTTTTTTTGTCATCAAAATAATTTGTTTTGCCATCGCGAATGTCAAAAATAGTATATTTTCTTAAACGGTATGGTTGATGGACCTGAAAATAAAAATTAATACTGGGCATAGGCGCTGACCTCTTTTCTAATGATTTGTTTGTAGGCATCCATTGTTCTTTGGGCAGTGTTCTTCCAGGTAATATTATTAGATTCGCGGTAAGAGTTGTTCTTTAACTCTTCGTGCAGTACCGGATATTTTAAAATAGAGACAATGTTGTTAGCCAGATCGTAAACATCCCAGAAGTCAACTTTAATAATATGCGACATTATTTCTGAAATGCCGGCTGTTTTTGGCGCAATACAGGGTATGCCGCTGCGTACAGCTTCTAAAATAGTTAAGCCGAAAGGCTCGGCGATAGATGTCATGACAAAGAGATCGGCAATGCGGTAAGCCTCGCGCGCTTTTTTAGAATTTAAAGCACCGGTAAAAGCCACTTTGTGGCTAATTCCCAGGTCTGCGGCTAGGTGGATCATCCGCGGCAGATCGTGACCAGAACCGGCCATAATAAAGCGGATATTCGGATCAAATTTCAACGCCAGCTGAGCGGCTTTTAAGAAATATTCCGGCCCTTTTTGGATAGTCATGCGCGCTAAAAAGAGCACATTCTTTTCTCTTTGCAGCGGCTGATCTTTTTTATTGTAATTTTCCTGATCAATGGCTAAATGAACCGGAACTATTTTTTCCGGTGAAATATTAAAATGGTTAATGCAGTTATCTCTGGTAATAAAAGAATTGGCAATAATTTGGTCGGCCTGTTCCATGCCCCGTTTTTCAATGTCATAAATTCTCTGGTTGGGGTTGCCGCCGGTGCGGTCAAATTCTGTGGCGTGAATGTGCAGGCTGAGCGGTTTGCCGGAAATGGCTTTAGCTAAAAGTCCGGCATCAACTGTCATCCAGTCATGACAGACGATCAGATCAAAATCATCTGTTTGCGCTACAGCTGCTGCTCTTCTCGCAAAGCGCGATACTTCCTGGAAAAGATTTTTTCCATAAATAGAACCTTCGTCCGCTTTTTTTTCTTCCGGATCTTCTTCTTTTAAGATCTCGGCCCATTGACTGTATTTTTCTTCGTAAACTTCCTCGTTAATATAGGCGTCAAGCAGCGAGTTGATCTCATAAAATTTAATAAAATTATTTTTTATTTTTAAATTTTTACCGTCGGTTAAGTTTAAGTGCTCAGAATATTCACTTTTAATGGCCTTGGGAACAACCAGAGTTATTTGAGCGCCGAGGTCGGCCATGGCTTTAGTTAAACCATAACAGGCTGTTCCTAAACCGCCGCTTTTTACCGGCGGATATTCCCAGCCAAACATTAATATTTTCATTTCAACTAATTGCTCCTTTAACCTTAAACGAAAAGCACCGAATTAAATACGCCAGACTGGACCTCTTCTTTATGAGGATTGGTTTCATCCTCTTGCCAGCGGCCGTCAACGATGAATTTGTAGTGGTGCTTTCCTTCAGAGACAGGAACAATTGCCTCCCAAAGACCTTCTTCACTGATCTTTTTGAGCGAATAACCTTTTTCTGTATCCCAGTTAGCAAAAGTGCCGGTCAGTTTGACATCTTGTGCCTCGGTCGATTTAAAAACAAATTTAACTTTCTTTGTGTTTTTATTTTTAGCTCCCTTGCGCAGTTCGCTAATGGTCAAGAGCTTGATAGGCCTGGTTGTCCAGTTAATGACTTCTTGTGCAAAAGCCTTAATATCCTGCTGTGCTTTTTTTGCCCGCTTTATTTTAAAAACGGTCGCGCGATTGCGGATAGCTTCTTCAAAATGAGCGGACTTGTTAATAATGGTTTTGAAAAGTTTATCGCCAAACATTGTCCTGGTTTTGTTTTCGAGGTCTTTGTTTTTATTGATCCGGTTATCGTAATTATTTAAAACATATTTAACCTGAATAGTGTGATTTATTTTATTGTTAAGCATTTCGATAGTATTGTTCAAATAGTTGATCCCGTCTAAGGCGTAGAGGCTGGTGTCAAACGGTACAATAACATTCTCGGAGGCGACTAATGCGTTGATCGTCAAGAGTCCTAGGTTGGGAGGACAATCCATAATGATATAGTCATATTCAGCGCGGATGGCGGGAGTTAAAGCGTTGAGCAGCTGGCTCTCTCTGCCGTTGCGGTTAGCTAAGATCAGGTCAAGTGTACTGAGCTCAATGTTAGCCGGGATCAGATCAAAATTATCATCAATTCTAACGGCAATATCTTTAATGCTCGGGCGTTCATAAAAACGCATATCTAAAATATTGAGAATGGTATTTTGGAGATTATCTTTGTCAATGCCATAAGCCATCGAGAGGTGACCCTGTGGATCAAGATCGATCATCAATACTTTTTTCTTTTCTTTTTGTAAAGCGGAACTTAGGTGAACAGCGAGCGTACTTTTTCCTACGCCCCCCTTTTGATTGATTATTGAAATAACTGTCACAAGACATCTCCCCTCTTAAGAATATCCAGTTTTTAACAAACCACAGAACTTATTCCAGATAACCGTTTATTGATAGTCATTATACATAACTGCCGGCCTTCTCAGACCGCCCCCAATAACACTATTAAATTATATCATGCTTTATATTATAACTACAATATAAAAAGAATTTATTTTTTTAAAGTAATAATTAAAAAGCTAAATTTTTTCTATCTTAATTATAACTACATCTTCTGCCGGCACATCGCTATAGGGGCCAACTCGGCCGGTCGCAACGGCACTAATGGTGTCGATAACTTCTGTTCCTTCAATTACTTTGCCGAAAACACAATAACCGTATTCTTGCGGATTGTTGCTGCGGTAGTCTAGAAAAGCATTGTCTTTAGAATTGATAAAAAATTGTGAGGTGGCGCTGTCCACAACCATAGTGCGGGCCATGGCAAGAGTGCCGCGCTCATTTTTTAGACCGTTGTGTGCTTCATTTTTAATTTGGCCTTTGGTCTCTTTTTGCTG
>CAYUXF010000011.1:0-1376 GCA_964448755.1 uncultured bacterium | reverse complement strand
TCCCTCCCGCGTTAGATGAACAAGGTTAATTATATATAGTGATTATGTCAATATTTTTGTTGGCAAAAAAATTTCAGTTATGGGGATATGAACAAAAAATGGAAAATATCAGCGGTTATTTTTTCTCTCTTTTTTACTGTTCTTTGCGGTGCAGAAAACAGCCAAATTGAGCTTCTGGCGGGCGTTAAGCTCAATTTAGCTTATGAGCAGAGCATTGATCTTTCATCAATTTCAGTATTGTCGAATGACGAAATTTGCGACATAAAAAATGACGAAATAGACAACATTGATCTGGCGCTTGAGACACCGCTGTTATTCAGTGATATGGAGCGGGTAGCCGTCTATGTTAAACCGGAAAAAAATGCCGAAATTGGCGCTTATTTGTCTTTGCCGCAAAACGTTAAGGTTATCAAAATAAAGAACGGCTTTGCCAAGGTCAGAATAGAAAAAGAGCTGGCCGGCTGGATCTTTTTAAGAAACATTGAAAATAAAAAATTCAAGAAAAAATATCAGGAGCAAGCCGCCAAAGCTAAACACTATGTTTGGCGTTCTCAGCAAAAAAACAGCCAGCCGATAGTTTTTAACCAAGACCAAAATGAACCTATGTTGTTGCTGCCGGAAAACCCGGTCTCTGACAATTTGGTCGTGGAGGACATTATTGCTGCTTCAAACAATGAAAAAGAAGAAGTGAAAGGAGAAGAAAATGAAAACAATATATAAGAGAGGTTTTGTTATTTTATTGTTTTTTCTTCAAATGCTTTCCGCGGCCAATATTAGCGTGGCGGAAATTGCTAAAAATCTCAACGCACAACGTGAGCAGATCAAAAGCTACACCGCCGATGTTGTCAATTCTGTCGAAGGTGCGTTTATTGATGGTAAAAAGGTTCAGCAGTCCAAAATTTATTTTCAGCTGCCCGGCAATATCCGGTCGGAGCTGACAGAGCCGTCACGTTATATTACGCTGACTAAAGATGGCAAAAGTTATGTTATCGATCAGCGCGGACAGTATCAGGAGCTTGAACAAGAGCAGTCTACTTTAGCCGATGAGCTGAGAGATTCCTCTAAGCTTTTTGATAAGTTTAATTTTACTGTAACAGAAACGTCACAGAATGTAATTGTTTTAGAAGGGGTGCCTAAGAGCAGTTCAACTAAAGATATTTTTTCTTCGCAGATTTTCTCTAAAGTTGTTTTTGAACTGGATGCTGAAAAATATTTTTCGCGGGCTGTTAAAGTCTATGATAAGACAGGGCGCGAGATAGCTGTTATTAAAACAGAACATATTCTGATAGATGATATTTATTTTCCTTATAAAACAATAACTTCGTTGAACGCCGGCGGCAGCCGGATGGTCATTGAGACTATTTATCAAAATATTT
>CAYUXF010000010.1:18681-34764 GCA_964448755.1 uncultured bacterium | reverse complement strand
GTCTCTGCTGTGTGACAGAGGCCAAAGATGATAAACATGTTTGTGTCTGTAAAGATGGTCCGGTATTTAATGTGGGTGATTTGAATTGGTAAAAAATTTTAACAATGAAGGCATGGCCGTAGGCCTCAGGTGAGGGTGATGTGGTAGCTGATTTAAAAATTAATATTGCAGGGATCGAAATGAAAAACCCGGTAATGACCGCCTCGGGAACTTTTGGTTATGGCGAAGAGTTTGAGGACTTTATTGATATTGAAAAGCTGGGCGCGATAGTTGTTAAGGGGACGACGCTGCATAATCGTGAGGGGAACAAACCGCCGCGGATGGCAGAAACCCCTGCCGGTATGCTCAACGCTGTCGGTTTGCAGAATAAGGGTGTCGATTATCTGATAGAAAATTATCTCCCTGTTTTAGAAAAGAAGAATGTCGCGGTCCTGGTCAATGCCTCTGGTTCAGATCTTGATGAATATCTGGCCGTTGTAGAAAAGTTAAGAGGAAAGCGCGCTGTAGCGGGAATTGAATTAAATATTTCGTGCCCTAATGTAAAAAAAGGCGGCATGGCCTTTGGCACTAAGCCGGAGATGGCGGCGGAATTGGTGGCGGCAGTTAAAAAAGTTGCCGACAAACCTTTGATCGTTAAGCTTTCGCCAAATGTGACCGATATTGTCTCTATTGCCACCGCAGTAGAGAATGCTGGGGCAGATGCTCTTTCTCTTATTAATACATTGTTAGGGATGGCGATAGATATAGAGACCAGAAAACCGATGCTCTCTACTATCACCGGCGGTCTTTCTGGTCCGGCGGTAAAGCCGGTCGCGTTGCGGATGGTCTGGCAGGTCGCGCAAAAAGTTAAAATTCCTATTATCGGTATGGGGGGCATCTCCTGCTGGCAGGACGCCGTTGAGTTTTTATTGGCCGGGGCGACAGCTGTCTCTGTGGGAACAGCTAATTTTGTCGATCCGCAGGTGACATTGAAAATAATAGATGGACTGCGCAAATATTTGGAAGAGCGTGATATAGATGCTGTTACATCATTAATAGGCAGCATGCGCAGCTAAGAGGGCTTTGTTGCTTTCAAAAATAGACATTCTGGATTGGCTATAATAGAATAGAAAAATTAAGCAGGAGGGAATTAAAATGAAATTAAAAAATATAGTGAAGTTAATTATCGCCGGGAGTTTAGTTTTTAATTTATTAGCTGCCGCTACTATTGGCTATATAGATGTAGAAAGAGTTTTTACATCTTATAAAGAGACCAAAAAAGCGCAGAAAGATATGAACGAAAAGTTAAAAGATTTTAAAAAGCTGGAAGCTAAAAAATTACAGGAACTGGAAAACGCCAAAATAGACGGCAAAAAACCGGAAGAAATAGAAAAATTAAAAGAAGAAATAACCAAAGAACTTGATCCTAAAAAAACTGAGTTTGAGATGATCTATCAGCAAAAACTAGAGAGCATTAAAAATACTATCATTGCCGCTGTAGAGAGTATCTCTAAAGAGATCGGTGTTGATGTTGTTGTCGATAAACAGGTAATTATTACTGGTGGTATTGATCTGACCGATCAGGTCATTCAAAAGATCAATAAATAAAATGCCTTTTACCGTTGCACAAATTGCCGAACACCTTGACGCCAAAGTGGTTGGGGATGAGTCTTTAATTGTCGATGCCGTCGGCGAGATCGAGGACGGTCAAAAACAGCGGACTATTGTGCTGGCAATTAATCCGGCGGCTGTAAAAAAAATACAAGAATTACCGCCTAAGATAGTTGTTTTGAGTGAAGATCTCCCTGAACTTAATGCGACAAAATTGATAACCGGCAAGGGCAAAGAGGTCCTGGTCGATCTCTTGAATTTATTTTTTCCGGAAGATCATACGGGGTTTATTTCGCCGCAGGCAGATATTCATGATAGCACGGAGATCGGTATCAATGTAAAAATATATCCCGGCGTTTTTATTGGCGAAGCGGTCAAGATCGGCGACAACACGACTATTTATCCCAATGTAGTTATTTATGATCATACGTTGATCGGCAATAATGTGATCATTCATGCTAATACAACAATTGGTTCTGATGGCTTCGGCTATATTCAAAAAGAAGGCAAGAATATTAAGGTGCCGCAAAAAGGCAATGTTGTTATTGAAGATGATGTAGAGATAGGCGCAGGTTGTACTATTGACCGTGCGACGATCAGCTCGACAATTGTTGGTGCTGGCACCAAGATAGATAATAAAGTGCATATTGCCCATAACTGTAAAATTGGCAGGAACTGTCTGCTGGCCGGCGCTTCAAATTTGTCTGGTTCGGTTAAATTAGAAGACAATGTTATTCTCGGCGGCGGTGCTGGTGTGGCCGATGGTATTACAATAGGACGCGGTTCAATTGTCGCAGCCTGTACAGCGGCAATGCGGGATTTTCCGGCCGGCTCTTTTATTTACGCTACGCCGGCAGGCGAGGACTACAAGCAGGCTATCAAATGCCGCGCTGTTTACAATAAACTGCCGGAGTTGCAGAAAAAAGTAAAAGAACTGGAGAAAAAAGTAAATGAGGGTTAGCCTCTATACGGAATCTTTTAAACCCTATTTGAGCGGAGTTACTGTTTCTGTTGATACTTTTGCCCATGGTTTGCATAAGCTCGGGCATCAAGTTACTGTCTTTGCCCCAGATTATCCTGCTTTTAAAGAGGTTGATGAATATTCTGTTTTTCGTTTTCCTTCAATTGGTACAAAATTTTATCCGGGCTTTCGTTTGGCGATCCCCTTTTCTTTAAGACATGTTCTTTATAATAGAAAAAGACTGCCAGATATTGTTCATTCTCATTCGCCTTACCAGCTCGGCTATTTGGCCCAGCGCTTTGCGAATAAACACAAGATCCCGTTTGTTTATCATTTCCACACCCTTTTTACCGAATACCTGCATCTGGTGAAGTTTATTCCTCTAAAAGTATCCAAACCGATTGTTATTGAAATTGTCCGCAATTATTGTAAAAAGTGCGACCTCATCATAACGCCGACCAAAATGGTCAAAGATATTTTACAGAATGAATATAAAGTAACGCAGCCAATAGAGGTTTTGCCGACCGGTATTAAAGATGAAATGGTGGCTAATGCCGACCCGTCCGGGATCAGGGAAAAATATGGCGTAAAACCAGGCGAGTTCCTGCTGCAGTATTGCGGCCGGCTTTCTAAAGAGAAAAACATTGAATTTTTATTAAAAGTCTTTAAAGAAATAAATCTAGAGGTTCCGGAAACTAAACTGATGATCGTGGCATTTGGTCCGCACGAAAGTTTCTTAAAGGAAATGGCTAAAAAGCTCGGCATAGAAAATAAAGTTATTTTTACCGGCAGAATTGAGCGGGAAGAAATTTATAATTATTTAAAAGCAGGCGAGCTCTTTGTTTGTGCTTCTAAAACAGAAACACAAGGACTTGTTCTTTCTGAAGCCAAAGCCTGCGGCCGTCCGGCAGTAGCTATAGATGCCGCTGGTGTTTCTAATATGGTGGTTGACGGTAATGACGGTTTTTTAGTGCCGGATGATCTGAAAATATTTAAAGAAAAGACCATTGAGTTAATTAAAAATAAAGATTTGCTCAAAAAATTCTCAGAAAACGCTTTAAATAACGCGGCGGAAAACTATCTGGCTTCCGGCATAACTAAAAAATTAGAAAAGCTTTATCTGGCTTTGCTGGCTAAAAATAATAAGTAAAACTGCTATACTAAAATCATTTAAAAACTGTATAATACAGCCAATTTAACGGGGGGATGTTTATGAAAAAAATACTGGTTATTTTAATGCTTATCTCATTATCTTTTGCGGGAGTTAATATAAATGGCACGACCGGCTATCTGGTAATACCAACAGCCGAAGGTTTGCGTGCTCAGGAATATACGCTGGGAATGAACGCCTATTCACATACCGATGATGTTCATGCTCACTGGAAATATTACGGCGGCATTGGCACGCATGAAGGAATGGAAGTCAGTGTCTGCGGCCGCAGCGAACGCGAGGGTGTTTTTGCCAATGTTAAGTGGTTTGGCGAACTGAGTAATTATCAAAATCCTTTAATGGTGGGGATGGGCTTTGAAAATCTTTCATCGCTTGGGACACTTGGCGATTACCCAAATATGTATATGGTCATGACTAAAAAATTCTTTAACGGCAGTAGTTTTAGTATTGGTGCTGCCGGCCGGTATATTAACAAAAATATCAATGTTTCCATGATCGCCGGCACAGAGATTTTTTTTAGTAATTATCTCTCTTTTTTAGTTGACTTTACCAGTTTTGAAAAAGAGCGTTATTTGACCAACGCCGGCTTCCGTTTTTATACGGATAACGCCGGTTATTTTTCTTTAACGGTCTTAAATGCCACAAAAAATTCGCTTAAAGATTACGATAGAGATATTGATGAAGATATCAGCTATAGCAATACCAATAGTGTAATTGCGACAATTGGCTGGACTTACGAAGGATTTTTATAAAATTTAGCGAGGTAATATGATAAGTATTACACAGCAGACACTTAAACAAAAAATATCCTTTCACGGGTTTGGTATCCACACCGCCGGGTTTTGCGAAATAACTTTAACGCCGCTCGATGAAAATCAGGGAATTGTTTTTTATTGTGACGGTGCAACTAGTAAATATTTGCCAGAAAATGTCAGCGGTGATGAACGCGGTTCTAATGTGTTGTTTGCTGACGGCAAAAAAGTAATGACCATTGAGCATCTGGTTTCTGCGTTGGCCGGGCTGGGTATTGATAATGTTTTGATCGATGTTGAAGGTCCCGAAATACCGATCAAAAACGGTTCGCCTGAATTTTTTGTGGAACAGATCAAAAAGGCGGGGATCGTTAAACAGTCTGCCGAAAAAAAATTTTTTAAAATTAAAGAAAAAGAGTATTTGCTAGATGGCCAGAAAGCTATTCTGGCGCTACCTTCTGAGACATTTAAGGTCAATTTTGTTGTAGATTTTAATGATGAAGTGGTCAAGACAGATGTCTTTAGTTTTGATCTTAACAGCCAGGACTATGAACTTGAGCTTTCTCAGGCGCGGACATTTGGCTTTGAAGAGGAGATCAAATATTTACTGGAAAAAGGGCTGGCGCAAGGGGCAACACCAGATAATGCGCTGGTAATAAATAAAGAGGGCTTTTCGCGAGAGTTAAATTATCCCAATGAGATCGTCAGGCATAAGGTAGTTGATTTTATTGGCGATATTATGGTTTTAGGGTCATTGCCCTTGGCGGAGTTTTTTGTGGTTAAGTCGGGGCATGCTTTTAATCAGAAATTTGCTCGTCAAATATGGACAAAATATAATAAGTAGGCAATAATAAGTTTGCTTTAGATATTAAGGGGGAGGCCTCAGGTGAAGAAGAAATTCATGAAAAGTTCCGGGACTATCTATACTGTTATTGGTCCCGATGCCAGCATTAAAGGGACTATCGATTCGCAGGAATCTTTGCGGATAGAGGGAACTTTTGAAGGTAAAATAAACTCGCAGGGCGAGGTTTTTGTTGGTGAAGGCGCGGTAGTTAATGCCGATATTTACGGCCGCCGCGTAATTGTGGCTGGCGAAGTAAAGGGTTTAATTGAAGCCATTAATGGTTTGGAGATTACCGGCACTGGCCGTGTCTATGGCGATATAACCGGCGATCGTTTAATTGTTGATGAAGGGGCTGTTTATAAAGGCAACGTCAACATGGATATTATTACTTCCAAGAGAAAGTATGAAGAAGAAAAATTCGGCAGAGCAGGTAGGTAAGTTATGAGCGGTTCATTAATTATATGTGGTCTTCCTATTGGTAATTTAGAAGATCTTTCTGATCGAATGAAAAGAACACTGGCAGATGCTGATATTATTGCGGCAGAAGATACGAGAAATGCCGGTTTGGTATTGAATGCGCTTGGTTTAAAAAAAAACTCCTGAGTTATCACGATTATTCTGATCAAAAAAAACTCGATGAAATTATCACTAAATTAAAAGAGGGCAAGAATATAGCCCTGGTTTCCGATGCCGGTATGCCGACAATTTCTGATCCCGGCTATCAGCTGGTTAAACGTGCGCACGAAGAGAATATAGCTGTTGCGGTCGTTCCCGGCCCGACAGCTTTGGTCTCTGCACTGGCTCTTTCCGGGCTGCCGACAGACAGTTTTCTCTTTGCAGGGTTTTTAAACCGCAGCAGTGTCAAGCGGCAGCAGCAGCTGGAAAAGATAAAAGATGAAGAACGCACACTGGTCTTTTACGAGGCGCCGCATCGCCTGAAGGATTTTTTGGCGGATGTTTTGAATATTTTTGGCGATCGGGCTTGTTTTATTGTGCGTGAATTGACTAAAAAATACGAAGAGTATTTTAGGGGTAGTGTCTCTGAACTGTTGTCTGTTTTTCAAAAGCGCGAACCTAAAGGAGAGTTTGTGGTGATTATCGCTGCCGATAGAAAAGAGACTGACAAAAAAGAACAGAAAACAGAGTTTGATTATCAAAAACTAGCGGCGCTTTTAAAAGATAAAGGCCTTTCTAATAAAGATATTGTCGATATTATTGCCACTTTGAGCGGAATGCCGAGGAACGTTTTAAAAAAAGAGCTTTTTTAATCTAAAGGAAAGAGTGCAAGATCTGTTTTCTTAAAGTCCTTATCATAAGAGACAAGTGCCATTTTATTTTCTTTAGCAATAGTGTAATGGAGCGCATCGTCAAAATCTAGTTTTTGTTTTTCGCAATTAGTATAAGCTTGCGCTATATAAAAAGCCGGACAGTGTAAAATAGAGAGGTTTTCTATCGCAGTAATTATTTTTAAGAATTTCTCAAATTTTTCTTCGGAGATATTTGCTCTTTTAGCGGCAATGGCAATAGAATAAATGGAAAAATCTAAAATCCAACCAAGATATTTTCCTGACTGGATTTGCTGCAGGATATTTAGAGATTTTTTGCTGCGCTCTTGTTTAAAAAGAACCTCTAAGAGAATGTTTGTATCGAGCAAAAGCGCTGTAAAGTGTTTTTTAGTCAAAGTTCTGCCATTCTTGTAAGATGGTTTTTTTTAATGAGCTTTTTTCGTTGTTTGGCAAAGAGGTTTTAAACAAACCTTCTAATTCATCAATGCCCCACTCTTTACTGGCAGCGGCTTTGTTTTGTTGATTTTGCAATTCTTCGTAGGCGGAAAGTGAAAGCAGGACTGCTTCCGGCTGATTGTATTTATAAAGAATAGCGGGCTGATTGGTTTTTTTTACCAGTTCCAATATTTTGCGATAATCTCGCTGGAGATCGCGGCTGAGATAGTGATTGTTATTAAATGTTTTTGATTTTGACATAACTTATAGTATATCTTATGTCATAAGATATGTCAAATAATTCTGCGTTAAATAATTTGTTTTTAAAATAAAGATATTTTGCTAATATCATAGCCACTATGAGTAAAAAATATTATGTAACAACCCCTATCTACTATGTTAACGATAAACCGCATATTGGGCATGCTTATACCACAATTGCCGCTGATGTTTCGGCTCGTTATCAGCGAGCTTGCGGCCAGGAGGTCTTTTTTTTGACTGGTACCGATGAGCACGGCCAAAAAATAGATGAAGCGGCTGCCAAAAATGGTAAATCGCCGCAGGAGTTTGTGGATGGGCTTGTTCCGGCATTTAAGGCGGCCTGGGAAAAATTAAATATTTCTTATGACCACTTTATTAGAACTACCGATCAAACACATAAATCGGCAGTGCAGGGAATTATTAAAAAACTTTACGCCAACGGCGATATTTACCTTGGTGAATACGAAGGGCTTTATTGTTCTGGCTGTGAACAGTTTTATTTGGAAAAAGATCTGGCGGAGGGAAATAAATGTCCTGTACATGGTACGGTGGTTAAGTATGTTAAAGAACCATCTTATTTTTTTAAGCTCAGTCGTTTTCAAGATAAGTTACTGGAATTTTATGAAAAAAATCCCAACTTTATTATGCCGTTATTTCGCCGCGATGAAGTTTTAAACCGGGTAAAAGATGGTCTAAAAGATTTGAGTATTTCACGTAAGAATTTGAAATGGGGGATCCCTTTTCCTTTGGATCAGGAACATGTTGTTTATGTTTGGTTCGAGGCGCTTTGTAATTATCTGACCGGTTTGGGCTGGCCGGAAAATATAAAAAGTTTTGAGAAATTTTGGCCGGCGGATGTTCATTTAATAGGTAAAGAGATCAACTGGTTCCATTCGGTAATTTGGCCGGCAATTTTAATGAGCTTAGAGCTGCCGCTGCCAAAAAAAGTTTTTGCCCATGGCTGGTGGACGGTTGAAGGCGAGAAAATGTCTAAATCGCTCGGCAATGTCATTGACCCTATAAAGCTGGCGGATGAATACGGAGTTGATCCGGTCCGTTATTTTTTATTGCGGGAAATCCCTTTTGGTCAGGATGGTAATTTTTCAATTGATAATTTCCGGTCCCGCTATAATACCGACCTAGCTAACGATTTTGGTAATTTGCTTAACCGCACACTCAATATGTGTCATAAATATTTTGCCGGTATTGTGCCACAGCCCGGCGCACCCGTTGATGACCATGATAAAGAGCTGGCTGCTTTAAAAGAAGATCTTTTTAATAAAACTGCCAAGGCGTTTGCCGAGCTTTCTTTTACTACGGTGTTAGACAGTATCTGGGAAGTAATCAAGCGTTCTAATAAATATATTGAAATAAAAGCGCCCTGGACTTTAGCTAAAGAAAATAAGCAAGAAGAATTATCGGCGGTTATTTATTTGCTCCTGGAGTCTTTGCGTCTTTGTGCTGTGGCGGTAGCACCTTTTATGCCGGCAACAGCGGAAAAGATGTTAGTCCAGTTGAATGCTGAAAAAGAAAAAAGTTTATTGCCCGGCAATTCTATTGGTCAGCCTGAGCCTCTTTTCCCCAGGCTGGAGAAATAAGTCGATTTTTGTAATATAATAGTAGAGAAATGAGACAGGCTAAGCGCTATTTATCATCGGACCGCACTTTAACACTAGGGTTTGTTGCCTGGCGGCAGCAAGCGCCTGTTTTTTTTAGTGTTAATCTCTATTTTTTTTATGTTTTCATGCTCTTTTTTTTAGCGGTCTTTTTTTTTTCTGGATTGGTCTTAAAGTATAGTCCGATCTTTCATGATGTGCTGACCGATTATCAGCAGGTTCGCTCGCTTAACTCCCTTCAGCAGATCAAGATCGATATTGCCTTGAAACGTAATTTTTTACTCAAGGAAAATATTCATAAGTTAAAAGTCCAGGAAGAGGAAATAAAAGATCTGCTCAATGTCAATTTTGATAAAGAGAGCTCTTATAGTGTTAATCTCTACGATTATCCAATGATCTATACTCAGCGGATAGTTTCTAAACGTGGTGAAGTTGGCCGGGTTTTAATTGATGATAATATTGTTGTGGAATATTTTGATAATGAAAAACAACCGACCGCTTACCGCCGAGCCTTGATAACGGCAGAACGGCTAAAGGGATTGTTGGCACAAAAAAAATACAGATATAGTTATTCTATAAAACAAAAAGCAGAGCAGGTCTATGCTTATGCCGACAAACAGGTTATTTTTGTGGTCAATCCTTCCGATGTCAGTCATTTAGATGTTGGGATAGATCAAAAAGATTTAGCGAAGATTTGGGTTAAAAATATTAAAGTTGCTTTAGCTAAAGAGAAAGATAGTCACTCTTTGGCGGAAAAACTTCCCTTTTTAGACAAACAAAATAGAAGAAAGAGTAAGTTGTACAAGACGATCTATACCAATATTAATTATCCGGCACATGCCGCGGTTATTGATACTGTTTTGAATAATGAAAGAGAGTTGCAGAATATAGAACATATGTTAAAGCTGGCACAGCAGGAAATTTTGACCTATAAAAAATCTTTTGCCGATCTAAAGGATATCATAAAGTCGTATAAGGTCAGGTTTGAGCATACGCCTTCTATTATGCCTCTAGCGCAGTCTTATATTCTTTCTCCTTTTGGCTGGCGCCGTCATCCTATTTTGAAGAGTGTCCGGTTTCATACAGGGATAGACCTTCCTACCTGGCGTGATGCCCCGATACGTGCCACTGCTGCTGGCGTCGTTGTGGAGTCTGGCTGGAAAGGCGGCTATGGTTTGCGGACGGTAATAGATCATGGTTATGGGTTTTCTTCTGTTTATGCCCATAGCGGTAAATTACTGGTTTCTGTCGGGCAAAAAGTCGCTAAAGGACAAAGGCTCGCGCTAGCTGGCGATACCGGTTTGGCGCAGGGTGTGCATTGTCATTACGAAGTACGTTTTTTTAACCGACCTATTAATCCGGCAAATTTTCTTAATTTAAATATTTTTACCGCTAGTAAGAATTGGTAAGCAGTTTGTTTTTGTCACGCCTGAAAATAACGGTTCTTTTTATTCTTTTCTTCTCTTTTTTATTTTCTAGAGATTTGCCTGCTGAGGTTTTGGCGGAAAATCAGCCGGTCTACCGGGAACTTTATCAGATCAGGATAACGAATGAAAAAGATGGTCTTATTGAAGTTAAAGATGCTGCTACAGAGGTATGGCAGGAGATCGGCCGGGTTTTAGTGCCGGCAGTTAAGGTTAGTAGAGATGGTTTTACCGCTAGTAAGTGGGGCAAGGCCGGGACTGTTGTTGCTTCGGCGGTTAATGCTTTGCATATTAAGACCGCTCATAATAGAGAAAAAGACCGGGGCGTGCTGTTTAGTTTACTTCCCTCTAATGCGCTCAATAAAAATGTCAAAAATTATACTTCTTATTTAAATAAAAGTTCTTCTATTTATACCAATATTCGCGGCGGGACTGCTGTTTTTGGCGGTGCGTATTCAGTTTTTGTCGGCAATTTAGTTTATTTGGAAACTGCCGATGGACTGGCGCAGCTTCCCTATGAATATGTGCCGAAATTAAAAGATAAAATAGTTATTATTGTGCGCCGGCCAGACCCCTATCCGCTGGAGATGATCTTTGAAAATAAGGCGGGCGGTTTGATCTATTTGCGTTATGCCGACGGGAAAAAAAAGGCGATCGCGCAGGTTTTAAAGCCGGTCGTTGGTGTTGGCCGTTTTCTGGGTACTGCAGATTCTGAGGCGGGGCGGGTGCGGGCTAACCATACTGGAGTTATTGATATTTCAACATCGCCGCTCAATAAAATTGGCGGTTTTCAGATCATTCCTGCTCATCACAGTGAATCGCCAGAAATGCTCAGCGCCAAGACTAAAACACAGTGGATGATCGTCTCCGGGCTTTCTCCTTTTTCTGCCGGGACTGAGGGCCTTTCGCCTCTTTTTTCTGATTATATTACGCCACGTTATACCGAAGCCGCTATTTATGAAAACAATTGGCAGAGCAAAGTTACGGAAAGAACACTGATCTTTGTAAAATATCGGGGCCGCTCCGGCTGGCAACCAATGCCCGTTTATTATTTAGAGCCGGGAGCCGATCTGCCGGAAAGTTTTAATACGGCTTTAAAAGATATTGAAGAGATACGTCTTTCTTTCCCATTATTTAAAAAAACTAGATACTAAAAGAACGATAACTAATATCGCCATAGTTTATGCCGTTAATAATAACGTTTTTGCAATTAACTATGATCAGCTTTTTCTTAAAACTAATTTTTTCTACTGTTAAATTTTCAACGTTTTTAATGGTGACAGCTTTACGGTAAATAGGGTTGGCATTATCTTTAGCCGTTAAGGTTAAATTTTTTAATGACGGGCCTATTGCTAAGTTTGCTGTTCCATCAATAGTGGGCTGGTCATAATAATTATTGCTTTCTTGAAATTCAATTGTAGAAAAATCTTCAATGCCGCCGTTTAAGCCGGTAAGGTCTTGATAGAAATAATTATTGCCAATATAGTAATGTGTTTCGGCGTGGTCGCTGCTGCCGCAGATGCTAATTGAGACCATTTTTTTGTCACTCATAAAGAGTTCCGCACTGTAATGGCTGCCGTTATTTTTGTCGATATTTAGATCAAAAATACCTTTGAATTGCGGGTAGGCGGTGCCCTGTATTTCCATAGTACCGGAAGCTTTTTGGCTGGCGTTATTCCAGATAATGTCGCGTCTGGTGATCTTTAGTGTATCCCAGTTGACACCAATATATTCCATGGCGCCGGCGCCGCTAAATAAAGAAAAAGTAAAGATGTTTTTATTGACAGTGTCTTTAACTATTTTTTCACTGGAAGTTATTTTATAGATTTTTTTATTAGGGTATTCGGGATAAAAGCCGGTAAAAGAAATTTCTCTTTCGGTATAATCAATATTAGAGACATCTGCATAATTAAAATTTTCTTCCATTTTTTCAAAAGGAAGGCCTGTTCTTTTGTCATAATGGCGGTAGCGGGCAGTGATATCCTCTGTTAGATTGCCAACATTGTTTTTGCCAGTAGCATAATTCCAGTAGAGATAAGTATTGCTGGCGGAAAATGAACTGGTTTTAAAAACACTGCTATCAATACTGGTCTCGTCTGTTTTGGTTGTAGGGCGGTCCGCTTCCAGTGTGACAACATACTCTTTTAAGAGACCGGAGAATCCGGCAATGACTGCTTTGTCATCAAGTGTGGATGTATCAGAAGAGTTGCTGCTGCTGGTATTTTCGTTGTCCAGTGATGTGGTTTCTTTCGTTATCTGGCCGCAGCCGGTAAAACTTAAGATAATAATTATCAATATTAAACTGACCGTAGTTATTTTTTTTATAAAAGAATGCATTGTTCCCTCCAGTAATAAAGATACTTTGCCCTGGATAATGAAAAATAAATGCCAAAAAATGTCTTTTGCCGGAGATGTTTTTTGTTTAAAAATGAACAGAGCCGTTTTTAGCTTAACGGATAGGGCTATTAGTAAACGTATTGCCGATATTATTGAACTGATAACTGGTGTTGGTTCTGTATATGCCGTAACTGTTATTTTGAAAAAGAGAATTGGCAATAGTGACGGCCGGATTGCTGACACTGCCGACATTGAGCTGGATGCCGTATTGAAGCCCGGTAAAAGTATTATCAGTAAAAACAATATTATTATCTATGCCAGCGGTGTAGAGTTGAAGCCCAATGTTTTTGCGGTTAGCTCTGGTGTAATTAAACGTACAGTTTTCAACGCTGGAGCTTGTTATGGTGGCCAGTCTTAAGAAAGTACTGGTCTTGTTGCTGGTTTTTTGAAAAGCACAGTTAGTTATTTTTAAATTTGAACTATTGTCTGCTCGCAGATAATAATAACCGGTGCCGTTGCGTCCATTTTCAAAAGAGAGCCCGCTGATCGCAATATTTGAGCAATTGCTTATTTGTAAAATAGTGCTGGTCTCTGCTTTTAACCAGGGTGTAGTATCGTCGGTGGCGTTGAGGGTAATATTGGAAAGAGAATTCATGATTAATTGTGTAGTGTAGCTGGCGCTATCAAGTATTTTTATTTCTGTACCGCTGACCAGATCGGCATTGAGTAAATTAAAATCGGTATAATAATATTCTGCACTATTGGTTTTGTTAACTAAAAAAGTCATCTCCGAGCGGTTGTTATCCGCTATTTTAAAAAAGACCGCTTTTTTATTGCTTTTGTTCAGGTACCCTTCCGTAGAAAAAACATTGGCGTTAATTTGAATAGCTAAACTGCCGCTCATGTTGCTCCAATTGACCTGCATTGTCCCGCTGCCATTGCCAGTGCCGCTGTTGTAATTAATTGTTCTGACCGGGACCTCCATTGTCAGGTTATTAAAAACAATAGCATTGCTGTAAGTTGAACCGGGGAACGTTTCTATGGTGGTGTTTTGCGCCGTATGATAGGTTATTTTTTCGTGAAAACGGATAGTGTATTGACTGGAGGTGATATCCAGATAACGTTCAATATAATCAAAAGGACCGCCGGTATAAAACTGGTCCAGCCGTTGACCGTTGCGGTAATAACAATATTGCTGCTGGACTGTTTCGGTGATGCCGTTAATAACTCGTGTTCTGGTCTCGTATTTCCAATAAGAGTAGCCGTCATTAACACCTTTTGCTGAAAAGCTACTGGAGAGCCGCTCTATTTCAAAAGGTTCCTCGGAGACCAGTTCGCCGTTGTTCTGGTTTTGTTCGGCAATAATTGAGGTATAACTGCGCAAGGCATTTAAAAAAGCGGCGGTTTCCGAAGGCTCAACGGTGCCCGGTTCCTGGTAATTGTTATTGTCAGAATTATCCTGTGCCGGCAGAATGGCTTTACTGATCTCGCCACAGCCGGAAAGCAATAATATTAGTATTAATAAATAGCTAAAAATTATTTTAATCATATAACATATATATAGCCCACTTTTTAGCGAAAATATACATCTGAAAAATAAATTTTTTAGTGTTTTTTTGAGGTGTTTAAAACCAGTTTTTTTTCTAAAAAAACCAGTAAAAATAGCGCAGCTAGAAACCAGCCAATGCCGACAACATTATGTAAAATTGTCCCCGGCAATATTGTTGCCGCTTGTTTAAAATGGCCAATAGTTGAAAGCGTAAAGATTCTAAAAACATTGGATAAAAAGGCCAGAACTACAGCACTGCCACCCAAAACAGTGATCTTGAGCAAAGAGTTTTTTTGTAAATAGCCGTAAAGAACAGTTAAAAAAGTTAATGAGAGTAAATTGCTTAAGCCGCTGCAGGAAGGTTCAATAGAACAGGAGAGGTGGTTGGTTATGATATAGGTGCCTTTGACCATGGTCTCTATTCCCAGGAGGCTCATTAAAAACGCGGCGGCTTTTGTTGCCGCTATTCTAATGTAAAGTGAGGTCAAGCCTAAGGCGGTGGGGCTGTTTAGGTGACCGAGATACTGCATTAAAAAGAGAAGCGGGATCAGGTCATTGGCCTGTTTTTTTCCGAAGAAATAAATGACCAGCGCGTAAATAGAAGAGGCCGCTGCTAGCCAGAAAATAAAATAGGTATTGGAAAGGAGCCCGATAATATTCAAAAAAAGGGCCAGGACAAGAAAGCGTACCTGGTAAGTCGGCCGGAAAGCCGGCTTGTTTTTTTTGAGGTGATCGTAAAAAAGGAACATGATAACTATTGCCATAATGCTTTTAGCGCTCCAATGTGCCGGGTTGAGCAATAATATGGATAATAAAGACAGCGCCGGGATATTAATAATTAAAAGAAAAAAAATAAATAAAACGAGAACCTGGTTTAGTTTTTTGCTTTTGTTGTTGTTTTTTGCTGATTTTTTTTTGCTGGTTTTTTTTTGCATACGAATATTATATAATTAACCGGTAGTAAAATAAACTGCCGATATTTAAGGAGATTTACCCATGAGGTTTTTTTTGATTTTATTATTGTTAATAAGTTCTGTTTTACTAGCATTTGATCCGCCGCCAGATCCCGGTGCTGATATTCCGGAGCCCGCTTCTCTCCTTTTGTTGGGGGCCGGCGGAGCGGCGTTAATGGCGTATAAAAAACACAAAAAATAATTTTAGCTTATTTTGGCCAGAATTCTTCAGGAATTTCTTGAATTAATTTAATTATTTCTCTTTCTACTTGTTCCTCTTTTGTTTTTTCTGTGCGGGCCGAGAACCTGAAGATCTGGTCTAGTGAGCGCTTGGTGCTAAATTTTCTGTAAAGTAGTGTCCGCAAATCGATATTTTCATTAGTGGTGTATAAAAAGTTATCGCCGCGTTTGGTGAAAATAGTGTAATACTGCAAGAGCGTTTTGTCGCCTTGTTGAGCCTGCAGTTTTTTAAAATAGACGGTCCGTTTATTTAGCTCAATTGGTATTACAGATGATTTAAATTTAAAGATTCCAATACTGCGCAGACAATCTTCGGGATAGTGGATCTGGTTGTTCTTTTCGTTGCGGCGTTGATAAGAGACAAACTGAATACTGGTCTTTGTCTGAGGATCGTTATAAATGCTGGTATTGTAATTATTGTTTTTAAATATAATGCCAATTTTAGCTGGTTCCCCTTGCCAGTTGCAGATCCTTTTTGGCAAAAATTGAATAGGAGCATGTTTAATATCTTCCGATGGCGGGTTAATATAAAAAGCAAGAAAGATCAGCGTTGCCAGTGTTAGTGCAATAAGGAGAGTCAGTTTGGCGTGCTCATTGAGAAGATCATTTAGAAAAAGAGAAATATTTTTTTTAAATTTTTGTAAAGCCATAGCGATAATTATTA
>CAYUXF010000010.1:0-18581 GCA_964448755.1 uncultured bacterium | reverse complement strand
AGAAAAAGAGAAATATTTTTTTTAAATTTTTGTAAAGCCATAGCGATAATTATTAAACATTTTTATTGTTTTTCCTACTACTTTTTTATATTATTGTCAGACGAGGGGTAATTGTTGATAGAAAATAATCAAAAAAATAAAAAAAAGATTGCAATAATTCACGATTATTTAGTGGACCGCGGCGGGGCCGAGCGTGTGGTAGTGGCTATTTCTAAAGCTTTTCCGGCCGCTAGTATTTATACGTCGGTCTATGATCCTAAAAAAACGTTTGATTATTTCCATGAAAATTCTGTAAAAGTAGTTGCCAGTTACTGGTTGAATTTTTTATTAAAACTGGTTGGTTACAGAGAACGACTGGCGCCGCTGATCCTTTTTTATTTTAAATTTATTTATGTCAAAAGAAAAAAACTTAAAAATTACGATGTAATTATTTCTTCAAGTTCCGCTTTTGCTATAGATGTCCGGCATAAAAATCATCTTTGTTATTGTCATACGCCGGCGCGGTTTATCTGGCATAATATTGACTATAATCCCGAGAAAAATTTTCTTAAACAGGTCGGTCTAAATTTTATTTCGGCGCTTTTTAAGCCGTTCGATCTCCGCTCGAGCCGTTTTGTGAAAAGATTCTTAACTAATTCTAAAAATATGCAAAAAAGAATTAAGGCTTGCTATAACAGGAATTCACAGGTTATTTTTCCGTCAATTAGAGTTGCCGATTTTAAAATATCGGCAAAAAAGAAAACATACTTTTTGGTTGTTTCGCGATTGAAACCCTATAAGCAGGTCGATCTGGCTATCAAAGCTTTTAATGATCTTGGCCTACCGCTTTATATAGCAGGCAGCGGCAGTGAGGAAAATCACTTGCGTGCTCTGGCTGGCGAAAACATTTCTTTTTTAGGTAAAGTTCCTGACGATGTTTTAAAAGATCTCTATGCCAATTGCCGGGCTTTTATCTTTCCTGGTGAAGAAGATTTTGGTATTACTCCATTGGAGGCGCAGGCCTCCGGCCGACCGGTAATTGGTTTTGGCCGGGGCGGTTTACTGGAGACCGTTATTGACGGGAAGACCGGTATTTTTTTTAAGGAGCAGAGTGTTAATGCGCTAAAACAAGCGGTCATAAATTTTATAGAGAACGAGAAAAAGTTTAAACCGGAAGTTATTAGAGCGCACGCCAAAAATTTTGATGAAGCTATTTTTATTAAAAAGATCCGCGCGGCTGTTTTAGCCTGTTAGGCTTTGGCTCCGGCGGTACTTTTCTTGAATAAAGTGGCAAATAAAAAGTAATAACTGATGCCGATAAAGTTTCCCAGCCAATCATAAAGTTCAAGATAACTATTATTTACATCTATCATTTCCTTAATGACCATAATAGTAAATGAGAGTGGGTGTAAAGATAAAACAATATGCCTAAAAAAATCAACGCTGTCAAACATAACCGCTCCTTTAGTTCCCCTTAATTTATCTAGAGGGTAATCGTTCTTTTAAAAAGACTGATTCATTTTTTTAGGGTAATAGTTTAGGACCGCACAGAGGACGATTTTCTATTATTATAGTATAATATATTATGTTAAGACTTTTTTGGGGCGGGGTTTTTGGGGGATGTTCTTAAAAAATTATTTAATAGTTTTTTTTCTTGCGTCAGTGCTCTTTTTTTCAGCACTTTTTGCTTCCGATAATCCCGATTATATTCTTGGACCAGGCGACGAAGTCTTTATAGAGATTTTTGACCAGCTGGGCAATGAACTGATCTATCTTTATAAAGAAAAAGTAATTGGCTATAAGCCGTTTGAGGTTGGCGAGAAATTTAACGAAAACCGTTTTAGTATTACTTATGCTGGTATTATCAATATGCCGCTCCTTGGCCAATTTAAAGTTAAAAATAAAAAAATAGCCGACCTGGAAAAAGAGATTGCCGAAGCGGCTAAAATTTATGACGCTGACCCGCGCGTAGTAATAAATATTTTGGATGTAAAGAATATTAACGTTTATGTGATGGGTGCAGTTAGCGCCCCTGGTTTGTATAAAATCCCAGAGGATGGCTACAGCAATAATTTGGCGGCCTTAGTTGCTAAAGCCGGCGGTTACAGTAACAACAGCAATCGCAGTCATATTGTAATTGAAAGAGATGGACGTAAAGAAGAGGTGGCGCTTGATGACCAGGCCCGCTCTAAATATGTGCTCAATAACGATACGCATGTTTATGTCCCCAATAAAAAAGAGTTTGTTTTTATTTTTGGCGAAGTAAGTAACTTGGCTTTAAACGGTGTTAAAGTTTATGATCCGGCGTTGACGCTCTCCGATTATATTGCCTATGCCGGCGGCTTTACCCGCTATGCCAGTAAAGATGTTTATATAATTAATGATAAAGAAAATAAAGAAAATAATGTCAGAGTTAAAATGAATGAGTTTTTAGCGATTAAAGAAGCTACTGGGAAGGTAGAAATCAAGCCGGGAACTATTATTTATGTGCCGAAAAATTTTATTGCTAAATGGCGCGATGTTTTTTCTGACCTGATATTATTTAGAGAAACTATTAAATATCCGCAGACCTTTGATGATGCTACAACCTATTATTTTGAAAGAAATTAAATAATGGAAATCAGAGAGTTAATAGATATATTAAAAAAAGGGCGCTGGATCATTGGCGGTATTTTTGTTCTAACGCTGGTTTTTACAATATTGGTCTATTTTTTAAAAGCTCCTGTTTATGAGGCCAGTGTTTTAATGCGGGTAGACAAAGACCCTTTGGCCGAAATTCTTTCGGAAATTGCCGATAAAAAAAAGCCGACCGATATTGAAAAAGAGAAGCAGGCCGCCACCAAGGAGTTTGTAGATTTTTTAATATCGGAGGTTTATCAAGAAGAATTTTTCAGCACTTTTTCTCAGAAAAACAACAAAAAAGTTGGGCCTAAATTAGACGGCACAACTTTTTTTGCCAGAACAGTAGAGAAAGACTATAACCTCATTTTTTTAAGTTTTCAGGCTAATAACCCTTTGCTGAGCAGAGAGGTCGCTAAGTTTTTTGTGGATAATATTAAAACAGATTATTCCACTAAAAAAATGCGTGAAAAAAAATTGGCTATGGAAGTTTTAGATGAGCAAATTAGAATTGTTATTGAAAGAATTAATAAACTGGAAGCGTTTATTCCGGCCAGAATAAAAAAGTTTAAATATATTGATCTTTATACATACATAAAAGACCAGGAATATGTTCTGACAAATTTAAAAGTAGATCGCAGTAAAAACATAGATGATATTGAAAATAATCCAATAATTATTAAATTGAGAAATAGAATTTCCGAGCTGAAAGCTGCTCTTAGAAAAACAAAAACAGAGGCTCATAAAAAAGAGCTGACTGCTATTTTGCAGGATAGTTTGCAAAAACTTCGGACCACAGAGATGTTGCTGCGCGGCAAGAAAAATATGACAGCCAGCTATGCCATGGAATTAAATAGACTAGACGGGGAGCTTAATTACCTTAAAAAATATGATAAAGATATTTTGATAAAAATTAATGGTTTAAAAGTTGAGCAAGACAAACTCAATAAATTAATTGAGTATAAGAATCAATTGCAAATGGCCTATTTATATAAAAACTTGTTAATACAAGACATTAAAGGGCCTATGTTTGATCCGCTGCCAATCAATAAACAGCCGGCTAGAATATTCGGGTTGGCTATGGTCCTTGGTTTGCTGATGGGGATAACGATAGTTCTTTTTAATAATTATCTGGAGCCGGAAAAAATAAAAATAGAAGATCTTTCCGGAGAAGACTGCAATTTTTGGGGCGAAGTCAGTTTAACGCCGAAAGGCTTTTTGAAAAAAAACAAATTAATCTTGTCTGAAAAAAAAGAAGAATATAGTTTATTGCGGACTAAAATGTTGTTTGATATCAAGGGCAATCACAAGGTTTTTGCCGTGCTAGATCTGGGCGGTGAAAATTATAAGGAAATTATACCGCGTTTGGCGGTTTCGCTGGAAAATATTGGCAAAAAAGTTTTAATGATCGATGCCGATTTCCGGAGCGGTTTTTTTGCTGAGAAAGATAAAGAACAGCCGCAAGGGTTGAAAGATCTTTTGACCGGTGCGGTAGATAGTTTGCTGACAGAAGCGCTCTATATTAAAAGTGAGGAGTATTCCAGTGTGTCGTTACTTCCTTCCGGCGGGCCGGTTGAGGCGCCGGCGGACTTGCTTTCTTTGCCTTTGTTTGGGCAATTGCTGAAAAAATTTAAAAAAGATTTTGAATTGGTCTTTGTTCTCGTGCCGGGCAATTTAAATGTGGCGGATAGTCTGGTTGTTTTTCAGCAGGCGGATAATATTTGTGTATTAGTTGATCTTTTAAACGAAACTGGACATAACTTTAAAAAGGCTATGCTTGGCGTTAAAAAATATTTTAAAAATAATATTAATATAATAGGTTATCAGTTGTTGTGAAAATTTAAATTATGACAAAAGATAAATTTAATTTGGCAGTCAGAGCGGTCCCGATCAAATTATTGAGTTTTCTTATTTCTCTTTTTATTTTTTTTATTTTAACGCCATATATAATTAAGAATTTAGGTGATTATAATTATGGTCTATGGGTTTTATTGAACACATTAATCAGTTATTTGTCTTTATCTGAAATAGGTGCCGGAAGTGCATTAACCAGAGAGTTGGGACTAGCTTTTGGTAAGAAAAACAAGCAAAGAATAAACAAGGCTTTTTCTAATGGTGTTTATTTGTTTTTTTTAATTGCTAAAGTGGTTCTTTGTTTAACGGTTTTAATTTCAGTTGTAATATTTTTTATTAATAATAATTTTGTTTTTTGTTTTTTGTTTTTTTTGATGGGTTTTAATCTGGCAGTTCACTATGTTTTCTCGCCCTACACGTCGGTATTGCAAGCAGCTGTCAGGTTGGATACTATTTATATAGTCACTATTTGTCAGACAATTTTTCATGCTTTATTTGTTTTTTTTGTTTTGTTCAAAGGTTATGGTTTGGTAGCTTTTGTCTCTACGGGAATTATTGTAAATATTATCTTTAAATTTTATTTGTATTGGCTGGTAAAAAAAACAAATAAATCCCTTGTTTTTAATAATAAACTGGTCGACAAAAAAAGTATTCAAAACATGGTTTTTTATGGTCTGAAAGCGTTTGGTGTTAATATTGCGGGTATTTTAAAAGATAAAGTTGATAATTTAATGATTGGCTATTTACTTTCTGTAAAATTAATTACCAATTATTCTGTGGCAGAAGATCTAAAAAACAAAGGTTTTAATGTTTTTGGTTTTTTAATGGAAATAGTAAATCCTATTTTTTTTCAACAGGCCGGTGCTGGTCAAAAAGAAAAACTAAAAGAAACATTTTTTTTGGTTTGGAAGACGATCATGTTGCTCTCTTTTATTTCATATGCTTGCCTAGTTTTACTGGGCAGAGAGTTTATCACTTTGTGGCTAGGGGCGAACTACTTGAACGCCTATTTGCCGCTGGTTTTGCTGGCAACCGCTTTTCTTTTTGAAAAAACGCAAGCTCCGGCCAGTAATATTCTTTATGTTTTTGACCAACACCATAATTATGCCTGGCTGAGAATTATGGAAGGTATTTTTAATGTGGGCTTGTCTTATGTTTTTGTAAAGTTTTTTGGCTGGGGCCTTCCGGGTATTGCGCTCGGGACTTTAATAGCGGTAGCAATTTCTAAAATTATTTTTCAGCCTGTTTTAGTTGCTAAAGCCCTGGATATTAAATGGTCTCGCTATCAGTTTTTTTATTTTTCGAGAGTTTTTTTACTTTTGATTTGTTTTGTTATTATTAAAAATATTTTGAAATATTTTGTTCTTGATATGTATTTAAAATTGGCCGGCGCAGTATTGTTTATTGCTGTTTTTTTTGCTTTATTTGGTTTTTTCTTTTTTTCAGATACAGAAAAAAAATATTTATTTACCAGATTGAATTTAATAAAAAAGAGGTGATCTGTGTCAAGAATTTCTGTGTTGCTTCCTGTTTTTAATGAAGAAAAAAATATTGAAAGATGTTTAAAAAGCCTTAAGGATTTTGCCGATGAAATTGTTGTAGTCGATATGTTTAGTACGGACAGAACGGCCGCTATTTGTAAGAAATACACAGATAAAGTATTTTTTTATAAAAAAAATGGGAATGCTGAGGAACAGAAAGAATATGCTATAAAAAAAGCTAGTTATGAATGGTTATTACTAGTGGATGCCGACGAGATCTTAACGAACGATTATAAAAAAGAAATAAAAGAGAAAATTAAAAGTAATAAATATGCCGGTTATAAAGTTTGTCAAAAAAATTATTTTTTGGGTGCGGCGCTTAATGATTTTAAAAAACCTGGCTCGATCCGGCTTTTTAAAAGAGGCGGACATTTTAAAAGTGTAGTTCCTCATACACAAGTATCTGTCAGCGGGAAAATTGGAGTAATTAGCAGTTATTTTTTACATAATGCGCATCCTGATATTAATATTTTTGTCAGGAAAACTAATTTTTATTCCAGTTTTGAAGCGCAAGATCTCTATAAAAAACAAAAAAGATCTAACAAGTTAAAAATATTATTAAAGCCGGCAGTTACTTTTATAGAATGGTATTTTAAACAAAAAAAATTCCGTTACGGTGCTAGAGGATTTATTTATGCTTTATTGCAGGCAAATTATACTTTTTTGAAAGAAGTTAATTTATATTGGCTTTGTCAGAAAAATAAAAATTTCGATAAAGATTACTTGAGATATTTTAAGGGTCGAGAATGAGAACAGTCTATATTATACATCCGGCTAGATCAATTTTGCATTATCGTGTTCTAACATCAGCGCAAGATTTAAAGCTTAAGGTACTAGGCATTCCGTCTATAAAGGATTTTTTTAAGAGTTTTAAGAATTTGCAAATTAGAAGATTTATTAATATTTTAAGTGATAGTTGTCATTGGTTTTTTTTAAGATTTGTTTATTTGAACAAGGATATAATTTTTTCTTTAGAGCCGTTCAATAAGGAGATCCTTAAGTTTCAGCCGTTAATAAAAAGACATCATTGTATTTATCAAACTTCTTGGCCTTTTTGGACAAAAGAGCCGCAGCCGATAAAAGGGACAGCAAAAATAAAAAAAAGCTGGGTTGATATTTTAAGTAAAGTAAAAATTGTTACAGTAACAGAACAGGCCAAACAAGAGATCAGTAAATTCATAAAAAGAAAAGATCGTCTTTTTGTTATTCCGCACGCGGTTAATTTTAAATTATTTAAAAATAATTTAAAGAAAAGCAAGGGCATTTTATTTGTTGGTCGTTTTATGCCGGAAAAAAATCTTTTTTTTATTAAAGAGCTTATTGAAAAATTGCCTGAGCAGCAATTTGTTTTTGTTGGTGAAGGGCCTGATCTTAAAATAATTGCAGGCTATTCAAATGTAAAAATCATCCCTTTTATTAAAGAAGAAAAAAAAATAGCGAGATTCTTTAAGGAAGCAAAAATTCTTATTTTGCCATCAAAATATGAGCTTTTTAGTATGGTTTTAATAGAGGCCCTGGCTGCCAGGTGTTTTGTAGTTGCTGCTCCTAATGTTGGGCCTAATGAAATTATTGATAATGAAATAGATGGTTATTTGTTGCCGCTTAATGCTGTGTTATGGGTTAAGAAAATAAGAAGTATTTTAAAAAATAACAATCAAAAAGTTTTAATAAAGGGAGAGAGAAAAGTTCTGCAAAAATATGATTATCAGGTAGTTTTAAAAAAATGGAGAAAAGTCCTGGATGAAAACTAATGTTTTAGTAGTACTGGTTAATTATAAAAATTATCAGGATACTCAGTCCTGTATTAATTCTATTAAGGATAGCTCGCTAGTTAAAATTTTATTAATAGATCAAAATAGTATTGATAGAGAACTTAAAAATATCCAGAGAAAAAATCCTTCTTTATTAATTAAAAAATTAAAAGAAAACAGGGGGTTTGCCGCTGCTAATAATATAGGCTTGAAATTAGCTCTAAAAGAAAAAATACCCTATGTATTGCTTTTAAATAATGATACGGTAGTTGAAAAAAATACTATAAAATTACTGTTTGATTTTATGGAAGCCCATCCTGATTGTGCAATTTGTTCACCGGTAAATTATTTTTATAATAAAAAAAATAAAATATGTTTTTCCGGCGGAAAAATAAATTTCTACACAGGCCAAACAGATCATTTTTATGATCTGCCGGCAAAGGACAGAAAAACCCAATTTATTACCGGTGCTTCAATGTTTATTAGAACACGAGCATTTAAAGATATTGGCTTTATGAACGAAAAATATTTTTTATATTATGAGGATGCTGATCTTTCAGTAAGAATAAGAAAAGCTGGCTGGCAAATGTGGATAGTTAAAAATGCCAAAATTTGGCATAAGGTCTCTGTTAGTTTAGGCGGCCACGGGAGTAAAACTCAATATTATTACGGGTATAGGAATAGGTTATTTTTTATAAAAAACCAGGGGACTTTTCTGCAAAAAATAACAGTTAAGTGTTGGTCTTTGCTGCAATTGTGCTGGTTGTTTCTGACGATTTTTAATTTTAAGAACTGCACTTATAAAATTAACAGAGTTAATTATGCGCTTAGAGGAATTGTTGATTATTTTAAAGGTTATTGCGGAGAATTAAAATGAAAGTAATTTTTGATGTCGGTATAATTGGCCGGAAAAAATTTGGCATTGCTTACGCTGTGTTAGAGCAGATGAAAGCACTGAAGGCTCTAGATGTTCAGGTTGTTAATTTGGCCGTTGGTTGGCGAGGGCTTAATGAACATGTTGAATTGATGCAGGAGAATGGGTTTGCTGTTATTAAAATAAAAATTCCTTTAAAAATGGCCAGGCTTTTAAATTTTTTACGCATTCCTTTTGAGAGATTTTTTTTAGGTAAATTTGACGTGTTTTATCAGATAGGAGTGCACGCTAATAGAGTTATTCCTGCTAGAAAATATTTTTTAGCAGTACACGATATGGTCAGTAAATATTATGAGGAGGAAGAACAGCTTCCTTATTATACGGCTAAATTATTTAAAAAAGTTAAAAGCTTAATAACTGTTTCGGAGTTTTCCAAAAAAGAGATAACTAAATATTATGATGTATTGCCAAAAAAAATAAAGGTTATTGCCAATGGCTGTAATTTTAAAAGATTTAATCAAAAAGTTTTGCAAAAAGAAACTGTGACCTTGCGCAAAGAATTAAAATTGCCATCAAAATATTTTTTTATGTATGGCGGAAGTTCGCCCAGAAAAAATATTAAACTTATTGAAGCTTCTGCAAGCTTGTTGCCTTTGCCTGTAGTAATAGCCGGCAACAGCACAATGAAGAAGAAAAAAAATATAATTAGTCTTGGTTATTTAGAAGAAAAAAAACTGGAACTAATTTTAAAAAATTCTGTTGCATTGCTTTTCCCTTCGCTCTATGAGGGTTTTGGTTTGCCGGTCTTAGAAGCTTTGGCTTGCGGAGTTTCTGTTTTATGTGCAGCTTCTTCTTCTTTGCCGGAAGTTTCCGGTGGCAATGCTCTTTTTTTTGATCCATATGACAAAAAAGATTTTTTAGTAAAAGTGAGAATGCTTTTAAAAAATAAAGGACAACGTGAAAAAAATATAAAGAACGGCTTGGCTTGGGTTAAAAATTTTAGCTGGCAAAACTCGGCAGAAAAATTAAAAAAGGTTTTTAAAGAATGAAAAATAAATTAAAGATATTGCTGGCGCCGAGCGCTTATTATCCTTCTCTGGGCGGAGTAGAAGAGTTGACGGCTAAGCTGGCTGCTACCTATTTAGCCAAAAACCATGAGGTAATAGTTGCTACCTCTCGTCCGCAAAAAAGCCGGCGCAGCGAAGTAATTGACGGTATTAAGGTCTACCGTTTTAATTTTTATACACCGGCAAAAAAAATCTATAACTTATTGAGGTTTGTTTTTTTCTTTCCGGTAGAACTTTTAAAGTTGTATTTACTAGTTAAAAAATATGCGCCGGACATAATTCATCTTATTTGTAACGGCAATAATGTTTATTATTTTTTTTGGCTTAAAAAGTTAATGAAAGTAAAAATTATTATCACTACGCAAGGTGAGTTAAAAGGCGATGATGAAAAAATATATCAGCGATCTTTTTTCTTTCCTTATGCTTTAAAGAAAATGCTGACCAAAGCCGATTATTTAACTGCTTGTTCTGCTGAAAGTTTGCAAGAATTGTTGAGCTACAGTAAAGATAAGAAGATTAAGAAAAAAGTGGTTTTTAATGGTGTTGATCTAAAAGAATTTAAAAAAAACACCGTTTTGTTAAAACAACAATATATTTTCTCTATTGGGCGGTTGTCTGAAAATAAAGGGCAGGATCTTTTGTTAAGGGCTTTTGGCCAAATAGCAGAAAAACATCCGCAAATTAATTTGTATATTGGCGGCGCCGGCGGCTATCTAAATGAGCTCAAGAAAATACTTAAAGATAGTAATTTTTTAAAACCAAGGGTTAAATTTCTAGGCAGATTAAACAGAAAAGATTGTGTTAAGTTTTATAAGAGTGCGCTTTTTGTTGTATTGCCTTCTCGTTATGAGGCCTTTGGTATTGTGGCTTTAGAAGCAATGGCGGCTGGAAAAGCTGTTCTGGCAACAAAATATGGCGGTACCTCAGAATTTGTTCTGCCGCAAGTTGGGAGAATTTTTGATCCGCTTAATCAAAAAGATTTTGTGACCAAACTGGAGTGGATGTTAAAAAATTATCAAAAATTGGAAAAAAACAGTGTTGCTTATGTGCAAAAATTTGATTGGGTGAAAATTGCCGAGCAATATGAAAAAATATATTCAGAGGTATTATCTTTAAAATGAAAAAAAAGAAATTATTATTTATATCACTAGAGCATTGGGATGAGATCTGGCGCCGTAATCAGTTTTTGGCAGTGCGGCTACAAAAAGATTTTGTTATAACTTTTACTGGACCGGAGATACCTTTCTGGAAAATTTTTTCTAAAAAACTGACTAAATATCAAAACATAAAAATAAAATATATTTATAAATTTTTTCCAGAAAGATTTTTTAGTGTGTTCAATCAAATATTTTATAAAATACAGACAAGTTTTTTTGCAAGAGATGTTTTGTGGATAAATGATCAGGCTAAATATTTTTTAAATGCTTCAAAGATCATTTATGATATAACTGATGATTGGACTTTGATCGATAAAAAAGCCAAAAAAGCAGATGAGCTGCTTTGTCAAAAAGCAGACATTGTTATTGTTTGTTCTCAAAAATTATTAAAAACTAGAGCAAAATATCAAAAAAAATTATTTTTGATCAGAAATGGCATTGATTATCAGCCAATAGCTGCTAAAGGGGTAAAAGAGGAATATTTTTTATATACTGGCAGTTTGCATGAAGAGCGTTTGGATGTTTCTTTGATATTGGCATTGGCAAAAAAATACCCAGAGGAACGTTTTGTTTTTATTGGCCCGATATTTTTTTCTGAGAATACTTTAAATATTTTAAAGAAATATAAAAATATTGAACTCTGGGGCGCCAGACCATACAAGCAGATTCCTTTTTGTATGGCCAAAGCTAAAGCTTTAGTAGTTCCTCATTTAGTGACGCCGTTTGTAAATAGCCTGGACCCTATTAAACAATATGAATATCTTTTGTCGGATAAGCCGGTAATTGCGACCCAAGTAAGTGGTTTTAAAGATCTGGCCGATGTTTTTTATTTAGCAAAAAACAAAAATGATTTTTTACTGTCAATAAATAAAGTTTTATTAAAAAAAATAACTGTTAATTATAAATTAAGATTAAAATATGCCCGTGAAAACAGCTGGGATAAACGTTATAATTATTTACGGGGGGTAATATGCTAAAAAAGATCACCTGGTTAAAAAATTGGTTTAAATTATTTTTAAATCGGCGTGTTGTAGTAAAAGGTTTTTGTAAAATAGATAATCAAGTCGAATTTATTTTAGAAAAAAACTCCAAGCTTGTTTTGGGTAAAGGTGTTCAGATCAGAAAAAATTCTGTGATAGCGGTTTATCAAAATGCGGAACTGTTAATTGCTGGCAATGTTTTTATTGGCCATGGTGCGACTATTGCTGTTAAAAAAAGCCTGGAAATAGGTCAAAACAGTTTAATTGCTGAATATGTTTCTATTCGCGATCACGATCATAATTACAAGGCCAATAACCGCACACTGGTTAAAAACGGCGATATTATTGCACCGGTAAAAATAGGCCATAACGTTTGGTTGGCGGCTAAATCAACTGTTATTAAAGGTATCTCTATAGGAAATAATGCCGTTGTTGGCGCCAACTCGGTAGTAACTAAAGATATTGCTGCTGCAAGTATTGTGGCCGGAAATCCAGCGCAATTAATTAAGAAAGGGAGAAAGGCATGAATATTTTTAAAGACCTTAAAGTTTATTCTCAGTATGCCAATCCTCTAACGGTAGTGCTTTTTAGTAAAGGTTTTCATGCTATGCTGGCTTATAGAATAGGCTATTGTCTGTCTAAGGCAAAAATTTTAACACCAATCTCTTTTTTGTTGAGCCGAATTATTCAAATTCTTTACGGTATAGATATTCACTGGCGGGCCGAAATAGCCGGCGGCTGTCGGATCGTTCATGGCTATGGTCTCGTAATAGCTGCCGGGGTTAAGATCGGCAAAAATTGTTCTTTATATCAGGGCGTGACGATAGGCTCAAAGGGAGAATGGACCACAGAAAAAATGCCGGTACTTGGCAATAGTGTAACGCTCTATGCTGGTGCCAAAGTTTTTGGTGCTGTTAAACTTGCCGACAATGTAGTGGTAGGCGCCAATGCTGTTGTGGCAAAAAGCCTAGCGGAAAAAGGTGCTGTCTACGGCGGGATCCCTGCCAGAAAAATAAAAAAATGAAAAAAGAACTTTCGATAATAATTATTAATTATCGTAAGCCAAAATTAACTATAGATTGTCTTAAGGCAGTTTTTTCTTCACAGGCAGCTGTTAGTTTTGAAGTGCTGGTACTTGATAATAATTCACAAGATAACAGCGCAAAAATAATTAAGAAAAAATATCCGCAGGTTAAATATCTGCAAGCTGAAAAAAATTTAGGGTTTGCCGGCGGCAATAACCTGGCGGCTAAAAAGGCGCAGGGTAAATATTTATTATTTTTAAATAACGATACCTTAATTTATCCGGACACTATTGAAAAAGCTTTAGCCAGAATTAAGCGCGACCGCCAAATAGGAGTTTTAGGTTCTAAGATCTTGAATAAAGACAAAACCTTACAGCGCTCTGTTTATCGTTTTCCTTCATTACGCCTGTTCTTTGCGGAACTCTTTTTTTTGCCGAACTTAAAATTATTTAATGATTACCGTTATTTTAAACACGACCGAGAAAAAAAAGTAGATTTTGTAATAGGAGCTTTTTTGCTGATGCCCGCCGCTCTATTTAAAAAACTGGGCGGGTTTGATGAACGGTTTTTTATGTATGCGGAAGAGAGTGATCTCTGCCTGCGGGTAAAAAAACAGGGTAAAGATATTTTGTTTTATCCTGACGCTAAGATCATTCATTTAGGCGGCGGTTCGGCCGATAAATTATTAAATATAAAAAGTGTTTTTTTAGAGAGCAAAAACTTATATATTAAAAAAAATATTTTCTGGCCGCGGCTGGCTTTTTTTATTTTATTTTTGAGTAATTTTATTAGATCAATATTTTGTTTTTTTCTTAAGACCAAAAGAAGCATTTATTTAAAACTGGCTTCTTTTTATGGGCAGAGTATTTTTAAATGAAAAAAAAATTAAGAATAATTTTTGTTTTTTTGCTGGCTCTAGTGGCGGCAGTGGCTATAAATTATACCCAGTACAATAATCCGGTCCTTTTACCGGCAGTTGCTGTTTTGGCGGTCTATTTGTTATTGCGCTATAGAGGGTTGGCTTATTATATAATGATCCTGGCGATCTTCATTCCCAACTATGCGATGATCGGCCCTTTTAGAATTGCCGGCAGTGATGCGACAGTTTTGTTGATCTTTATTTTTTGGTTGCTCTCCTCGATCTTAAATAAAAAAAAGATCAAGTTCCCAAACTTTTATGTTTTTATTTTAATTTTTTTGATGGCCTTAGTTGCTTCGCTGAGCGCCGCGCTAAAAATGGACAATGCCATTAAAGAAATTGGCCAGTATCTTTTTTTTACTACAATTTACTTAATTGTTATCTATAATAATATTACTAGTAAAATTTTAATTAAAAATTTATTGCGGACAGCTGTTTACGGTGCCTTTGTTCTGGCTGTTTTTGCGGTCCTGTATTTTTTAATGGGTAATATTAACGGTCTTTATAATTTGGGTTTCCATAAAAATGCGCTGGGCGGTTTAATGGCGTTGAGCTTTCCGCTGGCGTTCATGAACTCGCGCGCCAATCCTTCGCTTTACCATTTTTTTATGATGGCGACTATTGGCGGCGCTCTAGTTGTTTCACTCTCGCGCGGTGCCTGGTTTGGCGCGGCGCTAGGTGTTTTAATAGTAGAATTGCTTTATTATCGGCGCGATCTTTTGCGCAATTTGGCGTTAGCTTTTTTAGCACTTTCTGTGGCTATTATAGTAATGCCGTCTACCTTTGTGCAGAGTGCGGCCAGTTTACACACACTTGATTTTAGAAAAGAACAGTGGGAAATTTCTAAAAAAGGTTTTTTAGAGAGTCCGCTGACAGGCATTGGCTATGCTAACTTTTTGGAGTTATCTAAAAAACATGTGGAATATGAATATTATCAGCATGAAGATCCGCATAATATTGCCTTTAGAATAGCGGCCGAAACAGGAATAATTGGCTTGATCTGTTTTTTTGTTTTATTTGCAGCTATTTATGCTTACTGTTTCAAGACAATAAAACAGGAAGCAGATGCCGAACTGCGCTGGTATGAGATTGGGATGTTCGCATCACTAATTGCTTACTTGGGTCATGGTTTTTTTGATGTTTTTTGGGTCCGCGGCACCGGCTCTTATTTTTGGCTGCTGGTATCTTTTATAGTATTATTAAAAGAGCGTGGTGCTTTTTTGACGGATGGAAAAAATAAAAATGAAATCAAATAAAAATATTCTGGTTTGCCATCTTTTGCTGGGCGCGGCCAATGAGGTTGCAGGCATTCAGCGTTATATTGCTTCTCTGGCTGATAGCCATTCTCTAGTTGTTATTAATAAGGCGCCAGAATACGAGAAATATTTACGCCAGAATAAAGTGAATTACTATGTTTATAATAATTTTAATGAATTTAAAAAGATAATAATTAAAAAAAATATTCAAATTGTGCATGCGCATTTAGGTAAAGCAGCTGTAATTGGCTGGCAATTAAAAAGAGCCTGGCCGCCAATAAAATTGGTCTATACACAGCATTTTATTGATCCGGCGTATACTAAGTCTAAAATTTATTTAATAAAAAAAATTATTTATAAAAAAATATTCAATAGTTTTGACAAAGTTATTGCTATTTCCGGTGTCGTCAAAAGTGCTATCTTGCGTCGCGGCGAAGTGGCGCCTAAAAAGATACAATTAGTCTATAACGGGATAGCTTTTCCTGAAATGAAAATGACAAAAAGATCGCCGCAAAAAAAGATCATAACTGTTTGCCGGTTAGAAAAAGAAAAAAGACCTTTTCTTATTCTTGACCTGGCGGCTATGCTGCCGGAGTATCATTTTTTAGTTGTTGGCGCTGGGGCTCTTTTAAATAAATTAAAAGTCAAAGCTCCTGCTAATGTAAAATTTATTGGCTATCAGAAAAATATTTTTGATTTTTTACAAAAAAATTCTTTGTTCTTTTTGCCTGCTCAGGCAGAACCGTTTGGCTTGGTTCTTGTTGAGGCTCTTTTTGCCGGTTTGCCGGTAATAGCTTTTAATAGCGGAGCAGTGCCAGAAATAATTAGTAAAAAAGAGGGGTTTTTGCTGAGTAATGAAAAAGAGTTGATCAAAGCCAAAGTTTTTATAGAGAATTTATATCAAAATAAAAAAAAGTATATTAATTATTCATTGGCTGCCAGAAAAAAAGCAGAGTTTTTTTCTTTAAATAAAATGAAAGAAGAGATAGCGTTAATTTATGAGGAAGTTTTAAAATGATCAATGTTTTGCAAATTACTGGCACTGTAGAGGGCCGTGCCGGCGGTATTAATAACATTCTCAGTGGTTTTTTAAATAATTTTGATAAGCAGAAATTTAAAACCAAGGTCATTTATGGCTATGGCTTAAACGGTTACTTAAATGGTTTCCCTAAATTAGTGCGGAAATTTGATCTCCTTATTTCACCCTTGCTTTTAAAAAGAAAAATAACAAATATTTTAAGAACCAATAGCATAGATATTATTCACGTGCACGGCCTTGATGCTATTTGCGATGTCGCTATTTTGTCTAAATGGTTGAAGAAAAAAAATATCAAAACGATAGCAACACTGCATGGTTTGAATAAAGCGGTTTTAGATGAGCTAAAAAAAGAAATTTTTAACAGAAAAATTCAGTTTTTTAAATATATCGGAACATTAATTTATTTTTATTTTTCTGCCCGACGGGAGAAAAAAGCATATTGTAAAATAGATATGTTGACCGTTGTTTCTTCAGGCATTCAAAAAAAACTTAATAATTACTATGGTTTGTATGCCGCGCTTGTTCCCAATGCCATAGAAAAAGAAAAAAACAAAAAGAAAAAGACAATTTATGATCGCCGTTATTTGGGGTTAAAGGATGAAGATAAAGTTATTTTGTTTATTGGTGTTTCCCCCTGGCTCAAGGGCTGGCAGTATTTTAAAAAAATTATTAGCAAAAAAGAAAAATATATTATTGTTGGTTGCAAGGTAAAAGAACAAAAAAATATTATCAATATTCCCTATGTTAACCCAGATGAATTAATGGCCTTGTTGAAAATTGCCGATTGCTTTGTGCATACTTCTATTACAGAGGCTTTTGGACTGGTTTACCTTGAGGCGATGTCTTGTAAAGTGCCCATAGTTACTTTTGCTACGGATGGCTCAGAAGAGTTAATTGAAAATAAAAAGAACGGTTTGGTGGTTCCCGCTCGAGATGTTAACGCACTGCGCCAGGCCATTGATTTGATCTTAAAAGATAATAACTTAAGACAAGAAATTATTTATAATGGCTTGCTAAAAGTAGAGAAATATTCTTTTAGCAAAAATGTAAAATTATTAGAAAATATTTATTTAAAATTACTGAGTCAAAAAAAATATTTATTAATTCCGCATTTAGTAAAAGAAAATAATCGGACCAGGACCGAAGAGATTGCCAGAGCGCTGGTGCGCCGCGGCGAAGATGTTTCTTTGTTATACTGGGGGCAACGAAATGAAAAAAAATATACTATTTCTATAGCCAATATTTTTTATTTGTTTAAAGAATTGTTAAGAAGAAAAAAAACAGAGTATTATTACGGAGTTAAAAAGATATTTTTACCGCGTTTGATTTACCCTGTTTATTTGGCAACGGTTTTTAATAGCAGGCAAGTAAATAAATTTATAAATAATGTAAAAATAGAAGTGGTTATTAATGCCGCTTTTCTTTATTATAAAATAAACAATAATGCTATTGAGTATATTTATGATCTTGTGGATGACCATGTTGCTTATACTGGCCAGAACGGACGCCGTGGCTCTCAAGAGTTGGCGACTAAAATGCTCAAGTATATTGATGGAGAGATGGCCAAGGCCGATAAGCTTTTGTTTGTCAGTCCGGCTTTAAAAAACAAATATTCTCAATACGCTAAAAAGAGCAGTGTTCTGCTGAATGGTGCCTATTTTGCCGCTAATAATTTTTCTGTGCAGCAGCTTAAAGAAAAATATGGCCTTGATAAAAAATATGTTTTTGGTTTGATCGGCAATCATGGTGAATGGTCTGGTTTAGAAGAAATTATTAATGTTTTTAAAAAATATGCCGGGCAATTAAAAAATACCTGTTTAGTAATTGCCGGCAAAGTTTACAATGAAGATCTTGTCCAAAAGCTACCAGGTAATATTAAATATCTTGGCGCTTTGCCGGCAGAAAAAATACCAGAGATCTATTTTTTAATTGATGCCGGTATTCAGTCCGCCGTGGATGATGAATTCAGAAATAAGACGATCCCGTTAAAAGTAATGGAATATACTGCTGCAAAAAAAATGATAGTCGCTTTAGCGGCCCAAAATTTAAAACAAATCAGTTTGCCAAACATGTTAATTGCCCAAAGAGAGCCTGAGGATATTTTAGATAAATTATTGAAAGTGCAGAAATTAAAATGGCAGCAAACCTGGCTGGCCAAAACAGAAAAGTATAATTGGGATAACTTAATAAAAGATCTATAATAATTCTGGAGGGTTTTATGGCGGCAAAAAAATCGACCGGTAATATGCTAATCTTAATAATGATACTGGTGCTAACATATGTTGTTTTTGGTATTTTTATTGTTGGCAGTGACGGTTCTCACAGTAAATATGTTGAGGGTTATCGCGGCAGCTATTCCGAACAAGATAGTTCGCAATTAAAAGGTTTTGATCTTATTAAAGACAACTGGCGGCGGGTCCGTGAAGATAAAAAACTGATGCAGTTCCAGGTTGATCTTAAAAAATATTAGTAGCCTTTTAACATAGCGGGAATTGTTTTTACTACTATTTTCAGATCCAT
>CAYUXF010000009.1:34162-35490 GCA_964448755.1 uncultured bacterium | reverse complement strand
ATGTTTATAATATTTTAACGGCCATTTTAACTGGCGATGCATATAATGAAGCGTATAGAGAAAACACTGCGAATCTGACTCAAAGCCGATATAGCCAGCATGTAGACTCTTCTGACACTCTTTATTTTTAACATAAAAAGTATTCTCACCATTGGCTAAAACAGTATACCCCTGCAAGAAAAAAGGATGCGCCGCATAGCGGACGATCTCATAGTTAGTATTTTGACGGCACTGCACCGTAATGATCTTGGCCAAAAATTTATCATCGGTTTCCCAGAGATTAAAATAAGTGCCAATATCTTTAGGATTGCCGATCTCTTTAAGTGTTAAAATATCGGGCCAAAAAGAGTAAATAAACCCTTCATCTAAAGCATCTTTTTCTTTTTTTTCTAATAAACTGCGCAGATCTAATCTTGTTCTAGTCAATAACTCCTCTTTTTCTTGCTGACTAGCGTTACTATATTCTTTGGGGTAATCCCAGTTCTCAAAATGGTAATGCTGCATCAGCTCAATATCCAGGCCAGGGAGTGGATTTTTTTTAGGCGACCAGTGAAAAGCCAGCGTAAAACCTTTAGTGCGCATATAACTTTCTATAATTTTCACACCGTTATCGGTACAAGAATAAGACATCAGCGGTTTATCTTTATAGTCGGCAAAAACACCGCCCAGGTCTTGCATGACCATGGCAAAACCGGAGTTGTCGTGCCCCTTTTGTTGTGATTGCATAAGATACAACGCCAGTGAAGGATGGCTATATTTTTTACTTTTAATTGCTCCAATGCGGCACATGTTTGTTCTCCTGTTTAAAATTCTTTAGATTCCTTCTAATCTTTAAAATATTTATGCCAAATTTAACATTTGTTATTTTTTATTGTATCTGCAATAATTTTATAGACAATTCACCCCTCACCGCTAAAGCCAAATTACATTTTTGTATATATAAAAGAATTTTTAAGACATTTTTGTAATAATCACATATTTGTGGTATTTTTTTTAAAGTTATGTGAGAATATTTTGCTCGATATATTAAAAAAAAGGAGTAAAAAAGAAATGACAGTAAAAACCAGTTCGCTAGTTAATGATATTGTTGCCAAAGTGAAAGAAAAAGACCCCGGTCAGCCAGAATTTCATCAGGCTGTAGAAGAGGTCATGGAAACATTAGCCCCAACAGCAGAAAAACATCCGGAATTTGTCAAAGCCAATATTTATGAACGGATCGTTGAGCCCGACAGAGTAATTATGTTCCGTGTCCCCTGGGTCGACGACAAAGGTAACGTGCAGGTCAACAGAGGGTTCCGCGTTCAATTTAATAACGCCATTGGCCCATA
>CAYUXF010000009.1:0-34062 GCA_964448755.1 uncultured bacterium | reverse complement strand
AAAAACAAAACCGCTATCGTCAGCGGCTCCGGCAATGTTGCTCAATACACTATTGAAAAAATAACGCAGCTGGGCGGCAAAGCTATTTCAGCTTCCGATTCTGACGGCACAATTATTGATGAATCTGGCATTGACGAAAATAAACTGAAATTCATTATGGAATTAAAGAATATTAAACGCGGCCGGATTAAAGAATATGCCGATAAATTTGGCGCCAAGTATTTTGCCGGCAAGAGCGTTTGGGATGTAGTAAGAGAAGAAGGCTTAAAAGTTGACCTGGCCTTCCCTTCTGCCACACAAAATGAACTCGATGGCAAAAATGCCCAGGCTTTAGTTAAGCAGGGTTGTTTCTGCGTTTCCGAAGGAGCTAACATGCCTTCTACACCGGAAGCGATCAAGATCTACCTGGACAACAATGTTCTTTACGGACCTGGCAAAGCAGCTAATGCCGGCGGCGTAGCCACTTCTGGACTAGAAATGTCTCAGAACAGTCTTCGTTTGGCATGGACCAGAGAAGAAGTAGACCAAAGACTACAGGGGGTCATGAAGAGCATTCATAAAGCAGCCTTAGACGCTTCTGATGCTTATGGCGAAAAAGGGAACTATGTCCTTGGTGCCAACATTGCCGGTTTTACCAAAGTCGCTAAAGCGATGCTGGCTTACGGTGTAGTATAAGAATATTTTTTTGTTTTTAATAATAAAAAGGGAGATTTTTTTCTCCCTTTTTTATTATTATTTTATAATAAATACTTTCATTAAAATATCGCCTAAAAACCTTGCATTGATTTTATTTTAATTGCGATATATTGTTGATATGTTTAAAGATTTACCACTTGCTGATAGTTTTTTTAAAAACAATAAAGGCTATACAACAGCCATTGTTTTATATTTACCAGTCAAAGAAAACAACAATAATGGAAATATTAATCAATCATTAATTAAGGCAATTAAAACTATCGGCAATGTAACTGCTAACATAGTCACTAATTTAGATAAAAATCTAGAAAATTATCAATTAATTAAAAATATAGAACTTAGTAAAGATTTTTCAGAATTGTTATTTAATGCATTACACTATGGTTATGGCAAAATCATGATCAAGAGTCATTTAACTGAAAATAAAAAATATGCAGTTGTAATATTTTTTGACAATGGTCCAGGATTTTCAAAAAAAGAATTATCTTTTGTTTTTAAGAAAGGCTTTACCAGCCGCGCAAAAGAGAACGGACTTGGATTATATTATCTAAAAAAAACCATGCAACGAATCAACGGTAAAATAGAAATAATTAGCAACAGCCAGTCTAATTCTTAATTGTCGTCATCTTTAATTTGTTTATTGATTGCCCTGGAAGCAACTTTGCCGGCACCCATAGCCAGAATAACGGTCGCGGCGCCGCTGACAATATCGCCGCCGGCATAAACACCCTGTTTAGATGTTTTTCCTTCTTCATTGGTAACAATATAACCCCATTTATTGGTCTCTAATCCCGGTGTTGTATCTTTAATAATTGGATTAGCTTGCGTGCCAATAGCCACCACAACCACATCTACATCTAACTCATACTCACTGCCAGGCATCGGCACCGGGCGGCGGCGGCCGGAATCATCGGGCGCACCAAGTTCCATTTTCTGCACCAGCGCTTTTTTGACAAAACCATTTTCGTCGCCAAGATACTTCAGCGGATTATTTAATAATAAAAATTCTATCCCCTCTTCTTCGGCATGATGAACCTCTTCGATCCGGGCCGGCATCTCTTCTTTAGAACGGCGGTAAATTAAATAAACATGTTCAGCCCCAAGCCTTTTAGCAGAACGGGCTGCATCCATGGCCACATTGCCGCCGCCAATAACCGCAACATTTTTACCAAGCATGATCGGCGTATCAGCACCCGGCAAATAAGCTTTCATTAAATTGACCCGTGTTAAATATTCATTGGCCGAGTAAACCCCGTTGAGCTCCTCTCCGGGAATATTCATAAAAGTTGGGAAACCGGCACCTGGTGCTACATAAACAGCAAAAAAACCTTTTTCTTTCATTAACTCATCAATAGTAAATATTTTGCCAATAACCTTATTGACCTCAAATTTAACACCGGCTTGTGCCAGTGCGGCGATCTCTTTTTTTACTATTGCTTTGGGCAATCTAAATTCAGGAATACCGTAAACCAAAACACCGCCCAGTTCATGCAGGGCTTCGTAAACTGTGACATCATAACCAAGGGCATTGAGCTCAGCCGCACAGGTCAACCCCGAAGGACCAGACCCCACGACCGCAACTTTTTTCTTTTCTTTCTCCGCAGAGCGGGGAAAGGTGTCAGCCGCAAGGCTGACGGATAGGGGTAAGTTCTCACTTGCCCAATCGGCCACAAAACGCTCTAAATTACCAATAGCTACCGGTTCCCCTTTTTTACCTAAAATACAGTTACCCTCACACTGAATCTCTTGCGGACAAACCCGGCCGCAAACAGCCGGCAAATAATTATCTTTTTTAATTATTTCATACGCCGCCGTAAAATCTTGTTCTTTGATCTTTTGAATGAACTGCGGAATAGCGACGTTAACCGGACAGCCCTCTACACAGAGCGGTTTTTTACACTGAATACAGCGACTGGCTTCCAGCACAGCCTGCTCCGGTGTGTAATTAAACGCTACTTCATTAAAGTTTTTATTGCGCTCGTTCGGCGCCTGTTCTCTCTTCTTTTGACGGGCAATTTTTTCGGCCATTATTTTTTCCCCTCTAAATATTTATCAAGATTACACTTTTCTTCATGTTTATAGGTATTGGCCCTTTTTAAAAGGGTATCAAAATCAACTTGATGACCATCAAATTCCGGGCCATGGACACAGGTAAATCTCGTCTGTCCGCCCACATTGACGCGGCAGCCGCCGCACATACCGGTACCGTCGATCATTAAACTATTTAAACTGACGATCGTCGGGATATTATATTTTTTAGTCAGGAGAGCAACAAATTTCATCATAATTAAAGGACCGATGGTCACGACCTCTTTAATATCTTTGCCGGCATCGATCATTTCCTGCAAAGCATTAGTAACTAAACCTTTTTTACCGGAAGAGCCGTCATCGGTAATGACGATCAATTGATCGCTGATCGCTTTAAATTCATTTTCTAAAATTATTAATTCTTGAGAACGGGCACCAAGAATAGTGACAACTTCATTACCCGCCTCTTTCATGGCTTTGGCAATTGGATACAATGGCGCAGTGCCGACGCCGCCGCCGACCATGACAACAAGCCCTTTTTTCTCTATTTTTGTCGGTACGCCAAGCGGCCCAACGACATCTTTAATATTATCGCCAATATTCAGCGCTACTAATTGTCTGGTAGTCTTCCCAACTGCCTGAACGATCAGATCAATAGTGCCAGCCTGGTCATTACTATCAGCTATCGTCAGCGGGACCCGCTCGCCGCTGTCGTCTATCCGCAAAATAATAAATTGACCGGGCCGCCGTTTTTTAGCGATCTCTTTTTCCTCTATTGTTAAACGAAAAATATTGGCGGAGATCTCTGTTTTGTTCTTAATAATTGCCATTTTTTTAACCAACTTTCCTAAAAATAAAGAGTTTAAAATTATCATTAATTGCTGTTTTTGTCTAGAATTTCAGCAACAATTTTTAGCCTAGAAGCAACAGAAATTTTCGTTGAATTAAATTGTAATTTTAGGGCTAATAGTATTTATATTAATTATTATTTAACAGGGGAAGGGATATGAAATTTTTCTGCAAGCTATTTGTGCTCTGTTGGTTTTTGTTGACACCACTGTTCTGCCGGACGATCAGCGACAACCACACTGTTGAGCTCAGCCAGGCCCGCCTTCACAAAATACTGGAAAATAAACAAGAGGTAACATTTACCGTAACTTTAATTGGCGAGAAAGACCTCAAGCTTCAGCAGATCCCGGAACCTGGTAAATACCTGCTCAAAAACAAAGAGGATATGTTCCTACACGAAGGAAAACTTGTCCTTGTTGGACAGAACTGGATAGCGGTAGAGAATTAAATTCCCCAGTCCCGCGGATATCTGAACTCCCGGTCGATAGTGCGCAAAGAAACTTTGGCAATGACCGGCATTCTTCGCTTGAACTGCGAGCGTTTGATCAAGCCGATAACCTTTTCAATAAACTCTTTATTAAAACCGTCCGCAATTAACCCCTCTACGGTTCGGCGCTTTTCTATTAAATTTTCCAGCAACGCATCAACTTCCGCATAAGTAAAACCGAGGTCAGCTTCGTCGGACTGGCCGGCCCAGAGATCAGCGGAAGGCTTTTTAGTAATTATCGGTGCCGGCACATTTAAATATTTAGCCAGGCCAAAAATTTTTGTCTTGTAAATATCGCCAATGGGGTTAAGGGCTGAGGCCATATCGCCATATTGCGTGCCGTACCCCAAAAGCAGTTCGGTTTTATTGCTGGTCCCAAGCACTAACCCGCCGTATTTAGCGGAATGGTCGTAAAGAATTGTCATTCTTTCACGCGCCATTTTATTGCCGCGCCGCAAAGCAGAAGCCTCTCTATCCACAGCATCAAAATAAGCGTCGATCATCTTAGTTATTTCAATGACCTGATAATTGACGCCGCAAACCTGCGCGCAAAGCCGGGCATGTTCTTCGCTCTCGGGGTTTGATGTTTTGTAAGGCATACAAATCGCATAAACATTTTCAGGACCGATCGCTCTGGCTGCTAAAAAAGCAACTACCGCCGAATCAATTCCGCCAGAAAGACCAAGAACGAATTTCTCCAACCCGGTCTTCTTTAACTCCTCTTTTAAAAAAGCGGTCAGCGTTTCTGTAATTAACTCAAAATTAAATTCAGGCTTCTTCACGCCAGATCCTCTCCAAATACTATTTTCTTTATTTTATACCTAATTATACTTCTTAGCTGCTGCATTTACCCCCCTCAGTCTCCGCTACTGCGGAGCCAGCTCCCCCGTCCCGGCTGGAGCATAGTTCGTATAATCTCTTTTCTATTTTTAAATTAACTATTTCCCAGTTATTTAAAATATCATCATTAGAAAACCTAATAAAATTTATACCAAATTTTTTTATAATATTTTCTCTCTCTTTGTCATATTCTTTATTGTATTTATGGTACTCGCCGTCAACTTCTATAGCTAATTTTGCACTAACACAATAAAAATCAATTACAAAACCAGCTACACTAAATTGTCTTCTAAATCTATATCCTGATCTCGCTTTTTTTCTTAATTCTTCCCATAAATATCTTTCTGCTTTTGTTGGATTATTTCTTAATACCCGACGTTTTTCCTTATCTTCTTTTCTATAAAACATGTCATGACTTCCAAATATCAGGGCTCCCGCCGGGACGGGGGAGCTGGCATGAACCCGAGTATAACGAGCGGTTCATGACTGAGGGGGCAATCATCTTAACTTTCTTCACGCCAGATCCTCTCCAATTCTTTTAAGACCAGGTCTTTGCGCTCTTCTCTAATCAGCGGCGAGATCACTCTGGACTCTCTGATCTTATTCAGATCAATATCAAGCTGCAGATCGGCCTGTTTTAAAAGATCCGCCCGGCCTATTAAAGAACCGTCGGCATTATACGCCTCGCTGCCGCCCCAAAAAGTAACGCCATCCTCAACACCTACCCTGTTACAGTAAACCGTTATCATATTAAATTTAGCGGCAAAGATCTGGTTCAATTCCTGCCAGTATTGATCGACACCTTCACGCAGCGGCGAAGAAGAAATAACATATAAAATTTGAGCACCATCGAGTGCGGCCAAATAAGCAGAGGACAAATGCCAGGCATCCTCACAAATTAAAACAGCAACTCTGCCATAAGATGTATCAAAAGCCCGCAGCTGCTTCCCTTCGGAAAAATAACGCTTTTCATCGAACATCCCGTAAGTTGGCAAATAAATTTTGCGATGACGATGCAATAAATTACCCTGCGCAAAATAAAAAGCGGCATTATAGAACTGATGATCGGCCGATTCTTCGATAGCGCCGATCAGAATATCGATCTCTTTGCTAAGTTTTTTTATCTTCTCAAGATAAGCAGGAACTGCCGGCGCCAGATCAACCACCTGATCTTTTAAAAAATAACCAGTTAAAGCTAATTCAGGAAAAACTATCAACTGCTGTTTTAAAGCGATCGCCTCTTTTATCTTATCTTCTACTAGCTGATAATTTTTTTTCAGATCGCCGAGCGTCGGGTAAATTTGAGCTAAACTTATTTTCATATAGATCCCTGTCTTTAAATTTAATTATATTAGTTTATATTAGAATAATTGCTAAAACAACAGTATTTACTTAAAGGACACTCTGCACAAAGCGGCGTTCTGGCTTTACAAAGCGTTCGGCCGTGCGCTATTAAAGCGTGATTGACCCAGATCCACTCCTTTTTATTAAAAATTTTCATGAGCTCCTGCTCTATTTTTACGGGATCACTCTGCTCAGTTAACCCCAGCCGACAACTCACTCTCTTAACATGTGTATCAACAGCTATGCCGCTGGCAATATTAAAAGCGTTGCCAAGAACAACATTGGCTGTCTTGCGTCCGACACCGGGCAACGAGGTCATTTCCGGCAGAGTACGCGGCACTTCTCCCTTAAACTCGGTTACGAGCTTTTGGCAGCAGCCGATAATACTTTTTGCTTTATTCTTATAAAGGCCCACCGGTTTAATTATTTCCGCTAATACCGCCAGCTCGGCCCGCGCCAAGGCAGCCGCTGTTTTATATTTTTTAAAAAGAATTGGCGTTACCATATTAACCCGCTCATCGGTACACTGTGCCGAAAGGATAGTGGCCACCAATAATTCCAGCGGACTGGAATAATTCAAACCGCACTTAACTTTTTGGTAATGTTGCTTTAAAATTGAAATAATTTCGGCACTATGCCGATTAATATCTGTCACAGTTAAATTATAACTTTTAGTAATAGTACCGTCATTTAAAATCTTTAGCAGCGCAATTAAGGAGCAGTTATGGCCAGAAAAATAGTCTCGATCCAGGAAACCTATGATTTTACAGACAGTTTAAGAAAAGAACTCAGCAATTTGCGCGACGATAAATATTTAGAAAACATCTCCACTTTTGTAGATGATCTCTGCAATGCCCAGGTTAAGTTCAGCAAGATCAGACCGCAAGCCGATCTCTGGATCACACACTACGGTTCGGCCAGATTAAAAGAAGACCACCCTAATTACCAGCTGGCTCAAGCGGCAGGAAAAATTTTAGGCCAGCATAATATTGGCGCTATCACCGGCGGCGGACCGGGAATTATGGAAGCTCCCTTTAAGGGCCTGGTAGAGATCAATAAAAAGATCTTTTTTGGTTTTAATGTAAAGTTAAATAACCATGAAGTGCCTAACCCCATCCTGGTTGAAAATCCGCAAAATTACTATGTTTTTAATAATTTTTTGACCAGAAAATATAATTTAACCTACTGGAGTAACGCTTATTTAATTCATATGGGCGGCTTTGGCACCGAAGATGAAGACACAGAAAACCGAACTTTAGTGCAGACCTGCAGCATGACACCGCGGCCGATAGGTTATATGGACATTGAGACCGGCCATTTTTGGCAGCACAAAAAAGAGATGGCTAAAATATTTTTAGAAGCGGGACTGATCAATGAAGAAGATCTGGAGTTTTTTAAAATTTATAACCGGCCCGAAGATTTTTTAAAAACCTTACAAGATTTTTACCGCTATTATCTGGGCGCTTACCAGATCAATGATCATAAAGAAATAGTTTTTGTTTTTAATAATAATTTTTACGACGGACTGGAAGAAAATATTTACAATAAGTTAAAAATAACACCTAAAGTAATTAACAATGATCTTCACCCCAACGATATCTACGATCAAAAAGGGAGCCATATCAGCTTTCCCAATAACTTAAGCTGGTATAAAAAACAGAATATTATTTGCTTAATTAATAATTTATTAGCGGGACAAAATTAAACCTGGGCCTTTAAATTATCAGCATTGCATCGCCAAAAGAAAAAAACCGGTAGTTGTTTTTTTTAGCCTCTTCATAGGCCTGCAAAACAAATTCACGTCCCGCCAGCGCGGAAACGAGCATTAAAAGCGACGACTTAGGCAAATGAAAATTAGTGATCAGCCCCTCAATAACACCAAAAGAATAATTGGGAAAAATAAAAATATTTGTGTCACCGCAAATATCATGGGCCGGATTATCGGCAAGAAGTTCCGCTCTAACGCTCTCTAGTACACGAACAGAAGTTGTCCCAACAGCAACGATCTTGCCGCCAGCTTTTTTAACAGCGCGGATCTTCTCCACGCTCTCTTTTTTTATTTCGAACCACTCGCTGTGCATATTATGCTGCCGAATATCCTGCGCCTCAACAGGACGAAAAGTACCAAGTCCAGTATGCAATGTTACAAAGGTATGCGCCACCCCTTTTTCCTCTAATGTTCGCAATAATTCCTCGGTAAAGTGCAGTCCGGCCGTCGGCGCTGCGGCCGAGCCGGCAATATCGGCATAAACCGTCTGATACCGTTGAGCTAAATAATGTTCAACATTAACTTCTTTATTACTGTTGATATATGGCGGCAAAGGGATCAAGCCAACACTTTCTAATACCTCATTAAAATTCCCTTTATATTTAAAATGCAAAACCCTGCCGCCAAAATCTGTATCATTAACAACTTCAGCAGAGAGTTCGTCGCCAAAGACAATAGAGGTGCCGACCTTCAGTCGTTTTCCAGGCCGCACCAGGCATTCCCAGGTATCTTTACTCAACTCCTTAAGCAAAAGAACTTCTACATTAGCACCCGGTCTGCCGTCCAGTAAGACCTTGCGACCTAAAATTCTAGCTGGAATAACTTTGGAATTATTAAAAACCAGCAGATCACCAGGCTTTAAATATTGAAGAATATTAAAAAAAATATCATGTTCAATAGTCTGCTCAGTCCTATTTAACACCATCAATTTTGAATGATCCCGTTTATCAGCAGGAGTTTGCGCAATAAAAGACTGCGGCAGATCGTAATTATATAGTTCTAAGTCAAACATGATTTTACTCCCCTCTCCCATCAATAATTATATTAAACCCTCTGGGAGAGGGGCTGGGGGTGAGGGCGTTAATGTTTTTTAAAATACTTTTCAAAATCTTCCGGTTTAATATTGTCGATAAATTCTTTGAATTTCTCCGTCTCTTCTTTGTCTTTTTCCTGATTGACCATTTTAGCTTTGAGCATGACATTTTCAGAAACGTAGATCGGTGCATTGGTCCGCACCGCAACAGCAATGGCATCAGAAGGACGGCAGTCAACTTTGATCTCTTTGTTTTCTTTATTTTTTATTTCCAGTACAGCGTAAAAAGTATCGTCCTTAATTTCACTGATAATCACCTTTTCTATTACTGCTCCGGTCTTTTCAACAATATCCACCAGCAGATCATGTGTCATTGGGCGCGGCGGTGCAAACTCCTGCAACTCCATAGCAATAGCAGCAGCTTCAAACATGCCGATCCAAATAGGTAAAAAATTACGCTCATCTTTGTCACGCAACAAAACTATCGGCGACATATTGCGCGGGTCAAAACCCAATCCGCTTAATTCCATTTCTATCATCTGTTTATCTCCTTTATATTTAGTTAACCGATCAAAATTTTTTCTTTAGGATATTTAACAACCGCTTCGGAACTCTGAATATTAAAAAGAGCCGAACCAAAAGCTATCGGCCCTATCCTGCCAATAAACATCAATAATATCAAAATTAGGCGCGAAATAAAAGAGAGTTCTGCGGTGATCCCCATAGAAAGACCAACCGTACCAATAGCGGAAAAGGTCTCAAACATTATTTTAATTGAGGCGATCTTCTCCAGATCGCTGATGATCATTAAACCGATTAAAAAAGAAAAAGCATACATAAAAACAACGGTCATTGCTTTGCGAACAGCGTATTTAGTAATAGTGCGTCCCATAACAGAGATCTCTTCGCGGCCGCGCAAATTAGTCCAAACGACCATTAAGAGCGTAAAAAGCGTGGTAGTTTTAATACCGCCACCCGTACCGCCCGGCGAAGCACCAATAAACATTAAAAACATCAGCAACAGTAAACTACTGCCCTTTAAACTGGCAATATCAACAGTATTAAAACCGGCAGTCCGCGCCGTTACTGAAAGAAACAAGGCTTTGAGCCAGGAGAGATTTTCAATAAAAAAGAAATGCAAAAAACCTGTCAGCAAAAGGACCGCCGTCATTATTAAAACTATTTTTGAGTGGAGCGTGAGTTCTCTAAATTTAAATTTTTTTAAGCTCTTAATATCGGCAATAACAATAAAACCTAGGCCGCCAAAAACTATTAAAAAAACAAAGATCAAGTTAAGATAAAGATCTTCACTGTAATTAATTAAACTGTTATTAAACAGCGAAAAACCGGCATTACAAAAAGCGGAAATAGCATGAAAGAGCGCACTGTAAAGTCCGGACATTAAACCAAACTGCGGCACAAACCGCCAGGCGATCAAAACAAAGCCTATCAACTCAAAAAAAACAGTGTATTTAACGACCTTCATGATCAACGAGCCAATACCCTGCAATTCACCGGTATAATTATCCTGTATCGCCAAACGGCTGCGCAAAGACATTTTTTTGCCGAAAAAATAGATCAACATTGAAGCTAAAACCATATACCCCATGCCGCCGAATTGAATTAACAATAAAATAACAGTTTGGCCAAACAGCGTAAAATATTGGGCAAGATCAACGACCGTAAGACCTGTCACACAAACAGCAGAAGCAGCCATAAAAAAAACATCCGAAAAAGAATAGGCCGAGGCGACTCTGGCAATTGGCAAAGAGAGCAACAAAGAACCTATTGTCACCAGCGATAAATAACCCAGAAAAATGATCTGAACAGGAGATAGTTTGCGCAAAATTACGCCCCCTGTATTTATTTAGTTGCTTTAGAAACTACTGCCTTAAAAACTTCACTGTCGGTAGCTGCTAATTCTGCCAGCATTTTTTTATTAAGGTTGATCTTGGCTTTTTTCAGCATCGGCATAAATTTAGAATAAGAAATACCCATCGGCTCAAGCGCAGCGTTAATACGCTGAATCCAGATAGCGCCAAAAGTGCTCTTTTTCTTTCTGCGGTCTTGGAAAGCTTTAACGCCACCTTTAATAACAGCCATTTTAGCCGCTACTCTAAATAGACGATTACCAGAGCCTCTAAAACCTTTGGCCTGTTTTAAAACTTTCTTTCTTCTTTGTCTTGCTACATTACCTCTTTTTACTCTCATTTTTTAGATCTCCTCGTTTTTACAACTAACCTTATAAATCATACGGCAATAAGGCCGCTATTTTTTTAGCATCCGCTTTGGTCACTTCGGCCAGCCCGGAATTATCACGTTTAGATTTAGAACTTCTATGTTCTAAAAGATGACTGATACCAGATTTACGGCGCATGATTTTACCACCGGCGGTAACTTTATATCTCTTTTTTGCTGACTTTCTCGTTTTCAATTTAGGCATTTATCTGTCTCCCAATACTTATTATTTTACTTAACTTAACATTCAATATAAAAAAGGAGCGTAATTTTACTCCGCTTTAAGATTATTGACAAGTAGATTTTTAACTTTCTACCGCCACATTGGCCGTATCTTGCTGAACGGCTGATTCTGCTTTATCTATCTCCGCAGGTCTTTTTTTGCCGGCAACAATTAGAATAGACATCATTTTACCGACAATAACCGGTCTGGTGTTATTGGCATCTTCAGCCCAGCCAAGATCTTCAATTTCTTTTAAAAATCTTTCGATCATTTCATAGCCGAGATCCAGATGGGTCGCCTCACGGCCCTTAAAAAAGACCGTCAATTTGATCTTAAAGCCTTTACTTAAAAACTCGCGGCCGCGTTTTACTCTGACCATGAAATCGTGACTGCCGATTCGCGGTGTTAATTTCAATTCTTTAATAACGTTCCCTTTTTGACTTTGTTTTTTGGAATCTTTGTTCTTTTTCTCACGGGCATATTTATAATGACCGTAATCTAAAATTTTAGCAACCGGCGGATTAGCGTTAGGTGAAACCAGTAAAAGATCTAATCCTTCTTCTTGAGCCATTTTAATAGCATTTTCTTTAGTCAGTTTAACTTTCTCGCCGCTGGTAGTGATAACCAGCATCTCATTAATTTTAATTCCCTGATTCAATAAGTCTTTTTCTTTAAAATCGCTCACAATACTCCTTTTTTACTATTATATTTTTAGGTCAGCTATTATATTGTAATAAAGTAAGCAGTGTCAAACAAATGACCGCAGCTAACTAATTAACATTAGCTGATTCTCTAACTCTAATGCGGGCTATAGTCTTTTCTATCGCAATGATTTCTCTATACCGTTCATCCGGCTGCAGTTCTTCTTTTATTTTTTGTTCGATCTCTTTTTTCTTTTTCAATTCCGTATCCAGATCAATATCTTCCGCCGCATCGGCATATTCAACAACGACAACCGCCTCTTTTTCATTGACCTGCAAAAACCCCTCGGCAATAAAATAATGTTTAATCACTTTGCCTGCCTCTTTGATATAGACCTCACCGTGTTTTAAAGTAGCTACCAGCGGTGAGTGGTCATACATCAAACCTATTTCACCAGCCGTGCCGGGCAGCGAAACAAGATCAACATCTTTACTAAAAAGCAGACCGCGCGGCGTAATTATTTTTATATGCAGTTTGTTTTTCATTATTAATTCTTATTTTTTAACTTTTCCGCTTTAGCCAGAACATCCTCAATAGAACCGCAAAAAGCAAAAGCCTGCTCCGGGATATGGTCATACTCACCGTTGAGTATCCCTTTAAAAGAACGGACCGTGTCCTCTTTTTTGACATATTTACCCTGCATGCCGGTAAACTCCTGCGCGACAGTGAACGGCTGCGAGAGAAATTTTTGGATCTTTCTGGCCCGCTGAACGGTCAGTTTATCTTCATCGGAAAGTTCATCCATACCGAGAATTTTAATAATATCCTGCAGTTCTTTATATTTTTGCAAGATCTCTTTAACTTTATTGGCCACTTCATAATGCTCATCGCCAACAATGCGCGGATCAAGAATAGTTGAGCTGGAAGCCAGCGGGTCGACAGCCGGATAAATACCCAGCTCGACGATCTGACGCGAAAGAACGGTCGTTGCATCAAGGTGAGTAAATGTCGTGGCCGGCGCCGGATCAGTGAGGTCATCGGCCGGCACATAAATAGCCTGTACCGACGTAATAGAACCTTTTTTGGTCGAAGTGATCCGCTCCTGCAGGTCACCGATATCGGTGGCCAGGTTAGGCTGATAACCAACTGCCGAAGGCATCCGGCCAAGCAGAGCCGAAACTTCTGAACCGGCCTGGACGAACCGGAAAATATTATCAACGAACAACAAGACATCTTTACCCTGCACATCTCTAAAATACTCCGCCTGGGTCAAGCCGGTTAAAGCCACTCTAAAACGGGCACCCGGTGGTTCGTTCATTTGGCCATAGACCAGCGAAGTTTTATTAATTACACCGGACTCCTGCATTTCCAGCCAGAGATCATTACCTTCACGCGTCCGTTCGCCAACACCGGCAAAAACAGAATAACCGCCATGTTCCGTCGCGACATTTTGAATTAATTCCATAATTAAAACGGTCTTGCCAACACCGGCGCCGCCAAAAAGACCGACCTTGCCGCCCTTAGAATACGGCGCCAAAAGATCGATAACTTTAATACCGGTCTCAAACATTTCATCTTTGGTGGCCTGCTCTGAAAAAGCAGGAGCATCTCTATGAATAGGATGCCGCTCTTTGGTTTTAATCTCGCCGGCGTGATCGATGGGCTCACCAATAACATTAATAATACGACCGAGCGTCGCTTCGCCCACCGGCACAGAAATAGGAGCTCCGGTATCAACACCTTCCAAACCGCGGACTAAACCGTCGGTAGAAGTCATGGCAATACAGCGCACTAGATCATCACCTAAATGTTGCATAACCTCAAAAACTATTTTATTGCCCTCATAGTTAACCTCAATAGCGTTATATAACGACGGTAAACTATTGCGAACAAATTTAAAATCAACTACCGGCCCAATTATCTGCTTAATGATCCCTTTATTCATAATAACAGCTCCTTTTCTTTTAACTGACGGCCCCGGCAATGATCTCCGCTATCTCGGCAGTGATCCTGGCCTGTCGCTCTCTATTGTATTTTAATTCCAGCTCAGCAATAACTTCTTTGGCATTTTCTGTAGCGGCATCCATGGCAGTCATTCTGGCCCCCTGTTCGGCGGCAAAACTCTCGGTCATGATCCTGAACATCTTATACCTAATAAAATGACCGGCGATCCGATCTAAAACAGCGCTGAGATCTGGTTCATAAATATATGGCGAAAGATAAACCGCCGGCTCTTTTTTCTCTGTCGGTTGTTCAAAAATATTGCCGTCGATCGGCAGGAACTGTTCCATTACAACATTCTGGGCAATTGCGCTTTTATACTCATTATAAATAAAAACTATTTCTTTAATATTTTCGTTCAAATAAATATTGACCAGCTCATCGGCATATTCAATAGCACGAGCATATTCAATTTTATCTAAGACATCGCGATAAGCATATTTAACCCGGTCCGGAAAATTTTTAGTTAAAAATTTAACCGCTTTATTGCCCAGTACATAGAGTTCCGTCTCTTGTTGCTGATGGTTCTGCAGATAATTGACGGTTTTTTTGAAAATACTGGTATTAAAACCGCCGCACAAACCTTTATCGGCAGAAATAACTACCAGCAGGGTTTTTCCAGTTGTCCGCTCTTTAAAATAGAGGTGTTCGGTTTTAGAAGTTTTGCGCTTTAAAATATCTGCCAGCATATTGCGTAAATTCTGTTCATACGGACGCGCACTCAGAATAGCTGTCTGGGCACGGCGAAACTTAGACGCCGCCACCATATTAAGCGCCTGCGTTATTTTTTTAGTCTTTTGAACAGAAGTGATCCTTCTTTTTAGGTCATGTAAACCGGCCATTTTTTAACTTTTAACAAAACCTTTCTTGAAAATTTTTAAAATATCGTTGATCTCTTTTTTAAGATCCGGTGTCAGTTCTTTTTGTTTCTCTATTTTATTAATAACATTCTCTTTTTTGCCTGCTAAATGGTCTAATAGCTCTTTTTCAAAACGTTTAATGTCTTTATTTTCAATATCTTCTAAAAAACCTTCTGCGCCGGCATAGATCATCAAGATCTGCGCTCCGACACTCAGCGGTACTAATTGATCTTGTTTTAAGATCTCCACCATTTTTCTGCCGTGTTTTAATTGTTCCAGTGTCGCTTTATCAAGATCCGAGCCAAACTGGGCAAAAGCTTCCATTTCCCGGTACTGCGCCAGATCAAGCCGCAGCGAACCGGCGACCTGCTTCATGGCTTTAATTTGAGCATTACCGCCAACACGTGAAACAGAAATACCAACGTTAATGGCCGGACGAATACCGGAATTAAAAAGATCGCTGTCTAAATAGATCTGTCCGTCGGTAATAGAAATAACATTGGTAGGTACATAGGCCGAGACATCGCTGGCCTGCGTCTCAATTATCGGCAGCGCCGTAATAGAACCGCCCCCTTTAGCATCACTATATTTTAAAGCGCGCTCCAACAAACGGGAATGGGCATAAAAAATATCGCCAGGATAAGCTTCACGGCCCGGCGGACGTCTTAACAACAGAGAGATCTGCCTATAAGCAACCGCCTGCTTAGAAAGGTCGTCATAAATTATCAAAACATCTTTGCCGTTATCGGCAAATTCTTCCGCCATTGCACAGCCGGCATAAGGGGCAATATACTGCATGGTAGCGCTATCTGAAGCAGAAGCCAGAACAACAATAGAGTAATCCAGAGCGCCGGCATCTTTTAACTGCTGGACCACGCGGGCCACCGTTGATTTTTTCTGACCGATCGCCACATAGACACAAATAACACCGGTCTCTTTCTGGTTAATTATTGTATCGATCGCCAGTGCCGTTTTACCGGTCTTGCGGTCGCCAATGATCAGCTCACGCTGACCGCGGCCAATGGGCACCATGGAATCGATACATTTCAAGCCGGTCTGCAAAGGAACTTTAACCGGCTGCCGTTCACAAACACCAGCGGCGATCCGCTCTAAAGGACGCCGGCCGCTGCTTTTAATTTCACCTTTGCCGTCTAGAGGAAGACCCAGCGGATCAACGACCCGGCCCAAAAGCGCCTCGCCTACCGGCACATCCACAACGCGGCCGGTACATTTAACTTGATCGCCTTCGCGGATCTCCTGGTCGGAACCAAGAATAACACAACCGACCGTATTTTCTTCTAAATTAAGCGCCATACCGTAAACACCATTGCTAAATTCCAGCAATTCGCCGGCACGGGCATTTTCTAAACCGTAAATATGGGCAATGTTGTCGCCTACTTGAATGACCGTTCCGACATCTTTAATGTCGATAACCTGTTCAAAATTCTTGATCTGCTGTTCTAATATAGCTGTTATTTCTTCCGGTTTTATAGCTATTGGCATCGCTCATTTCTCCTTATCATCTTTATATTAAAAGCTGTTTTTCCAGTTTTTTTATTTGGCCTTTTAAACTGCTGTCTATAATTCGGCCATTGATATTAGCCACTAAACCAGCCAGCAGCTCTTCATCTTGTTTAACGGTCAGGTCAACCTGACAGCCGGTCAACTTAACAAAAAAATCATTTAACTGTTCTTTTAAAGCGGGTGAAATTTCCAGGGCGACCGTTACCGCTACTTCCGCTTTTTTTATTTTGACATAGACCTGCTGACGATATTTTTCAATAAAAGCCGCCAGCAGCTCAAGCCGTTCATTTTTAATTAAAACCGTCAATAAACCCAATACCTCTTTTATAAAATCGGCTTTTTGTAGTAAAGCCTTCAGAACATTGCTTTTCTGCTCAAAAGAAACACCCGGCGAAACCATGACACTGTAAAGTGACGGCAGTTCATTTAAAAGCCCGGCAAACATGAGCAGTTCATTCAAGCTCCGCTCGTAATGCTGCTCCGGCACTACTTCAATTAGAGCGTCAACATATCTATTTACTAAATTATCCTTGAGCATTTATCTCTTCCATTGTCTGCCGGATAAGCTCTTCCTGCTTTTTTTCGTCAATATTTTTCTTAATAAGTTTAGAGGCGATCATTAACGAAACACCGGCGATCTCTTTTTTTAATTCTTTGCGGGCATTATTGACCGCAACACTCATCTCTTCTCTGGCCTGGTTGACCATCTTTTCGGTCTGGCGCCCGGCATCCGCTATTATTTTTTCACGCTCTCTTTTGCCGCTGTGTTCCGCCTCGTATTTTATCTGCAAGGCTTCTTTTTTAGCTGTATCCAGCAACTCCTGCTGTTTTTTTAAATATTCTTCCGCCTGCTTGCGCTCTTCGCGCGAACGCTCCAGCGCATTTTTAATGGTCTTCTCCCGCTCATCTAAAAAACTCAGCAACGGCTTATACAAGATCCTTTTTAAAATATAGACCAGGATCAAAAAATTGATCATCTGCATAATTATTTCATATACATTTAACTCTACCATCTCAGCTCCCGCCTCTAATGCCGCTTAACCGGCAAAAAAATTCTTAAACAACAAAGATCAGTATTAAGGCAATAACCAGCGAGTAAATACCGGTAGACTCCGAAACCGCCTGACCGATCAACATTGTTCTGGTTATCAAACTAGCCTGATCTGGCCTTTGCCCTATAGATTCACAAGCTTTGCCGGCGGCGTAACCTTCGCCAACCCCCGGGCCAATAGCACCTAAACCCATGGCAATACCAGCGCCAAGCAGAGCACAAGCCCTAACAATATCCGCACCTTTAATAGCTAATTCTTCCATGATCTTTCCTCCTTATATTTTTTTAAATAGCTACAAATATTAATATGAACGCAATGACCATTGCGTAAATAGCGGTCGACTGCGCGACCGATTGTCCCAAAAGCATGGTCCGCAACAACAGCGGCGACTCTTTTTTATAACGGCCGACCATTTCAATTGCCGTTTGACCGGCCATGCCCGAACCGATACCAGGACCAACGGCGCCAAAACCCATAGCCAACCCGGCGCCAAATAAAGCAAAGATCCGCACTAATGAATCGCTGCCCGATTGAAAAATTAAGAGCAAGGAAACAACCAGTGAAAAAATTACGGGCGTCTGGGCAACCGCCTGAGCAATTAAAACATTTTTCATAATTAAGCCATTATTCTCCGGCTGTCTGGTGACAGATTCACAAGCGGCAATACCCGGCAAACCGGAACCAATGCCGGAACCCAGCGAACCGATGCCGATAGAAAGCCCGGCGGCAATATAACCGGCCCAGCCGACCCAACTGGCAGGACTGCCCTGAAAGACCAAAATTAAGGCCACTAATAAAGCAAAAATACTGGCGGTCTCGGTAATGGCCTGCGTAATTAACATCATCATTAAAGAGGCACTGCCGGCCCCCGGCTGCCGGGCATAGGTTTTGACTGCACTGTTGGCGATCATCCCTTTACTGATACCTGAACCAATAGCACCAAAGCCAATAGAGAGCGCAGCGCCCAGATATGCACCAATAGTTGTAATATTTATTTCCATCAATTAAACCCTCTTATCTAATTTACCGCTACGGCAATATAGGTAACAGCCAGCATAGTAAAAACAAAAGCCTGAATCAAACCGGAAAAAAGGCCAAAAAAAGCATTTAAAAACGGCGGCAAAATTAAAAAATTTAATAAACTGGAAATAATAGTAACAATAATAGCTCCGCCTAAAATATTGCCGAACAGCCTAAAGGAGTGCGAAACAACTTTAGCTATCTCTCCTATTATATTTAACGGCGCAAATAAAAAGATCGGTTCGGCAAAGCTCTTTAAATAACCGAGCAAACCCTTGTGTTTAATAGCCTCATATTGGACGATCAAAAAGACCATAATACCAAGAGAAAGAGGTGTTGATAAAAACTTTGTCGGCTCCTCAAAAACCGGCAGGGCAGCCAGCCAGTCAATACCGGGAACTTTAAACCAATTTAAAACAACATAAATAAATTGAAAGACCGGCGGAAAAATACCGAACCAGTTAGAGAAAAGGATAAAAATAAACAAGGTAGCCGCCAGCGGCGTATACTTTTTAGCCAGCTTTTCCGGCAAAACCTCATCGGACAGACCTTTAAAAGAACCGACAAACAGCTCTAAAACCGATTGCAGTTTACCAGGCACTCTGGTCAATTTTCTGGTCCCTAGAAAAGAAAATATGATAATAATTCCCATGACCAGCCAGGTCATGATCAGCATATTAAGCGAAAAAACAATGCTCTTGCCAAAAAGAGTTACCGTTATCCGTTCAACTATACCGATATTATCCATTACTTGCGTCCCTTTTTATTTTTCAGGTTAAAGATACTAACAAATATCAGCAAAATATTACACAAAAAAGAATAGCCTAAAACCAGCCAAACATTAAGCGGAGTATAAACCTTAACAAAAACTAAAACAAGAAATAAACCAGTATAACTGACAAAATGGTTAGCTGTTTGTTTGCCAATAAATTTTTTATTGAGCCCTTTTTTTATAAGAGCAAATTTGCTGTTAAATTGCTGTAAAGAGAGCATAGTGCCAAGGAGAACACTCCAAAAATAATTTATCCCCCTAGCAAAACCCCAAAACAGTAAAGAGAGCAGCATTATCTGGTAGGTCAGTTTAATGACCTGCTTTTGAACTGCCGTGATCTGCGTTTCTGGCCGTGCCAATTTTGGAACTCCTTATTTTTTTTTGAATTTTTTATCTATATTAATTATCGCCTGATAGCAGTTATAAAAACCGCCCAGGACACCAAGTACAATCCCCGCTATAGTAAAAATACCGTTTAAATTAAATTTTTTATCAAGCCAAATCCCTAAAAACAAAAAGAATAACAGCGACAGGACCATATTGATGCCCAGTTCCATAATTAAAGATAAATAGAGCCAGCCTTTATTCTCTTGCCGCATATCTCAACATTATACTATTAATAGTTTTTCAGCCAATAGTTTTTTGCTATACTCACCAACATGTTTGTTATTACACAGCACCAATACGACATCATTATGGAACAGGCGCAGAAAAACTATCCCTACGAGACCGGCGGGATCCTCTGCGGCGATGAAACCGGCATCATTAAAGGTGTCATGCCGCTCTACAACTACGCCGACGGCGACCAGAAAAAACAATTTGGCATTACGCCGGAAGATATTTACCGCGGCCACGATTTTGCCAAAAAACACGGCTTAATTTACTACGGCGTTTATCACACCCACCCGCAGGGAATTGCCTATCCCTCCGAAGCAGATCTGGCCCATAACCAGCGGTATCTTTTTATTATCTCACTGCGCGACCGCTATAATCCGGAATTTGCCGCTTATACGATCAGCCCGACTAAAAATGTCAGCCGCGAAGAAATTCAAGTTATCAATAATAAAGGCGTTACCGTTATTGATATCCATACCGGGCAGGCTAAATTTAAAGATAATGCCGCCCAGGCAGAAATAGATAAATTAAATTCCATGATAGAAAATATTATTGAAGAAAAACAAAAATATCAAAAATTCTCACCCAAGAACAAATTCGAAGCGATCACCTCCAGCTTTAATACCGAAGCCTAGCGTTTAGCGAACGACCAGCAGATTTATTTTATTTAAATTGCGTAATTCTTTAACAAATTTTTTAAACGATATTTTCTCTATTGACCCCGCATAATTATAATTTGGCTGGCCTTTCAAAAAATAATTGAGACCGTATAAATAGCCGCGGCTTTTTAGCGTTTGTCTCTGCCGGTAATAATTATTCAACAGATAATTCTTGGCTTTTTTAAGGTCTTCTTTATTTAACGGCTCAGCAAAAACACTATCCAAAATAGCTTCTATTTTTTTATGATCTTTTACCGTGGTCTGGACATAAACAGCCGAATAAGAGGCCTGGAGATTTTTATTTTGATAGGCACCGACTTTATAGCCGATACCATTTTTCTCACGCAGTGCTTTAAAAAGCGGCGAAGAAAGGCCGCTGCCGAGATAAGAATTAATTAGATCATAGAGCGGCGCTTGGCGGCTGACCGCTTCCGGCGAAAAATAATTATAGATAACTATGGCGGTCTCCTGCCCTTCATTAACTATTTTTTCCGCTGACGGAAAAACAAAATTATTAGCGGTTCTTTCGCTCTTTAATTGACCTTTAAAAATTTCACTTAAAGCTGTCAACTCAGGTTTTATTTGGACCGGAGAAAAACTGCCGTTAACAACAATGATCAGTTCGGCCGATGAAAAATTATCAATAAGTTTGAAGCTCAATAGTTTAGCCTGATCTATTTTTGCCAGAGAATCTAACGTACCCAAAGCGGGAAGACCATAGTAATGGCCGCTAAAAAGCTGGGCTTGATTTAGTTCCAGTGCTTTATAAAAAGGATCTTCATTATTTTGCTTGATCTGCGCCAGCAGTTCATTTTTTAGTAGGCTGATCTCTTTTTTATTATAATTAGCATTGAGCAGAATATATTTAATAAAGCCCAGATATTCTTTTAAATTATCTTTTAAAACCTGGCCGGAAATTAAGGCAAAATCGTTAGTAACTTCAAAGCCTATTTCTGCGCCGATACTCTCTAGAAAATTTTCCAGATCGCCCTTGCTCAGCTCTTCGCTGCCGCGCAACAGCATTTCTAAAGAAAAATTGGTCAGCCCCGGCAGCGGTTCTTTTTTCTTGGCATTTTTAATAAAAATATTGACCGCTACAAAAGGCGAGTTTTCACGGTAATAAATGATCTTACTGCCGTTAGGCAAAGAACGGACTGCCGGACGATCTTTAAAAAAATTCAACAACAATAAAAGACCGATCAGCACTAATAATGTAAAAATAATTATTTTTTTATTCATTTTTTCTCCGGTAAAAAAATAAAACAATTTTCATCTTTTAAAAAGTAGGTCTGCAAAAGACGGTCCAGATCGGCCAGCGAAACTTTCTCTATTTCATTAAGATAATTAACCTCATAAAGATAAGAATCGATCGTATTATAATAACCCAGACTATAGGCGCTGTTTTCCACTTTTTCTTTATCAAGATAATATTCTTTTTTAATTTTTTGTTTGATCAAATTAAGTTCCGCGGTATCAAACTTTATATTTTTGAGTAATTTCTGATACTCGCGCCTCAATAAAGGAGCATCCCCAGATTTTTTAAACGGCAGTTCAATAAAAAAGAGCGATCTTTTTTTTCTGGTTTGATAATGAGCAGAAATTTGATAAGTGAGCTCCAGCTGGTCTTGCAAAACCTTATTTAAAACCGCCTCTTTTCTATTGGCTATTAAGTACATTAAAACATCCAGAGCATAAGAATCGGCACTATTAACGCCGGGCACCAGATAAACATAATAACAGACGGGAACGGCTAAATTAGGCAGACTCCGCTGTTTAAACTGATCCTTTAGATCAAAAAAATCCTCGCGCAGAATATTCTGCGGCACCGCCTGCTGCGGATAACGGCTCAGGAACCGGAGCGCTTTTTTAAAAGGACGCTGCTCAATGTTGCCGGCCATAACAAATGTAATGTTGTTAGGCAGATAATATTTTCGGTAATAATTTTCCAGATCGGCAACCGTAAACTTTTTTATATTATCTGCACAGCCTAAGACAGTAAAAGCGTAAGGATGGCCATGATAAAGAGCATCCGTGATAATAGTATACATTTTATAAAAAGGATTCTGCTCGGCCCGGGCGATCTCCTCTAAAATAACATTTTTCTCCTGCTCCAGATCGGCCGTTAAAAAACTATTCTCAAAAAGCAGTTTAGCTAAGGTATTTACAGCAAAAACAAGATGTTTTTTAGGCAGCGTAATATGGTAATAAGTAAAATCATGCGAAGTAGCGGCATTAAAATAACCGCCGCGCCGTTCTATCTCCTTAACCAATTCTCTTTTTTTAAAGATCATATGCTCCAAAAAATGGGAAACACCGTTAGTGGCTTTATTTTCATTTATAGTGCCGGTGCGCACCCAGGCTTGAACAGTAACCAGGTCACCGGCCGAACGGTTCAGAATAACATCCAGATTGTTTTTTAAAGTCAGTTTCTGGACCGGCGCTGTGCCCGGTTTAATTACTAAAGAAACTGCCAGAAAAATCAGGACCAGACTTAAGAAGATTATCAGCAAAAGCTCAAGTAGTTTTCTATGTTTTAATATTTTTTTCTTCACCGGGCTATTATAACAACATCCAACAGAAAATTTCGATACAATTTTAAATTAAAAAACCACGATATAACTATTGTAGAGGGGGGGCCAACCAGCCCCAAAATATAATTACATGATAAGGAGCAAAAAAATGAGAGAAGAATATTTGCAAGAAAATTATTTTCACGAAGAAAGCGTCTTTACCAATGAACACAGTCCCGGCCTCTTACCCGATACCAAAGCGGCTAAAACACTGGAGTTTGTCAGCAAACTAGAACAGACACTGCCCTACGCCGCCAAAGAAAGAGAGATCATCAGGAACATTGTTCTGGCGGCACTCTCCACAGAAGGTGTCGATCTCAAACCGGATATTATTGTAGAAGCTGTTTTTGCCAATCCGGAGAGAAAGGCTCAATTCCTGAAGATGGCTGAACGCATAATGAAGAAAAACATTTGCTAGCGGCACTCTTTTTTGTTTAAATAACCTTATGGTAGACAATATAATTGACGGTGTTTACGCTAATGTCACAAGAATAAACCCGGAAACACTTTCGCCGTATGCCCGCTCTTTTATGAAATCTTTCCGCGAGGATATTAAACAATATCTGGCTATCGACAAAAATCTCGGCAACTTACTGGTCAAAACTATCCTCAAATACCATAACGATACCGGCGAATCTTTAATGCCCTTGATCACCGAGCTCTCTACCGTCTCTTTTTTTGTTATTGAAAAATACCGTAAATATTACTTAAAAGTTGTTGAGTATATTTTACTGGGCATTATTTTCGGCATACTGACCGTTACTGATGACGAGCAAGAGATCGGCGACCTTATCCAGCAGAGTATTTTAGCGGTTTTAACAAATCCAATTTTTGAGTTCAGCGCCGAAGAGAGACTGAGCATCACCAAAACAGCGGTTGGCATAATAGGCTATATTAAAATGCTCAATTTTTTCACACATCGTTTTACCGATTATCTGCCGCTCATTAAAAGCGCTGTTACCGAAGGACTAGTTCAGGCCTTAGAAATTTGCGGCGCCGGCCAGGATGAGATTAACGCTGTTAAAGATGACCAATATGCTCTGCTTAATGAAGCCTGGGGTAAAACAAAATTTTTTATCAATGTGGCCTGGCCCATGTTCAATATCAATATTCATTCACTGATCCGCTGGCTCAATAAAAAAAGCGGCATTGAATTTTGGCCGGAAAAAGAGCGCTAAAAACTACTTAACAATATCTTTTTTAAAAACCGAAAAAATATAGAGATCAATATTTTTTTTGCCGTCGGAAAAATATTTATTTAAAACCGCTTCCGGCTCATGGCCATGTTTTTTATGATTTTCCAAAACCTGGGTATTGGTCTCCGGCACATAAAGATAAACTTTGTGCATATTAAGCTCGCAAAATAAAAAATCATAGACCTCTCTGGTCACCAGCTGTGGCACATTAGTTTGCCGAAAATCGGCAGGCACATAGATCTGCACCTCTAAATTACGGCTCTGCCAGTTTATTTTTTTGAGAATTGCCAAGCCGGTTAAAATACCACCTTCCGACTCCGTGACCAAGAGCTTGAGACCGGCATTGGGGATCTTGCTAAAAGTTATCTCTTTTAATAACCTGTTCTTTAATTCGTTCTTTTGTTCTACAGGATAATCGGAAAGATTATTATTTTTATAATCGGCCGACATCAGCCAATTGACAACGGTCGGGATATCTTGCCGCTCCATTAATCTCAAAAAAATATTTAAACTGGCTTTTTTCTTTTTAACTGCCTGCGTCTTTTTCATTATTTATAATACTCCGCTTTATCCAGGGCAAATAATTCAATATCCAGAAATTTATTTTTAGTATAAAAATGTTCTTTTAAAACACCCTCTTTAACAAATAATAATCTGGTCAAAAGTTCTTTACTCTCTTTTTCTTCCGGAAAAAGATCAACATAGATCCGCCGGGCTTTGTGTTTAGAAAAAGCGCGGTCCAGAATAATTTCCAAGGCCTCCTGCATTAACTTAAGGTTGTTTTCGGCCGGACGCATGGTAAAGCTAAGATGGCAAAGGCCGCTTGGGCTGTTAAGATTGCTGATCTTGACCAAACCACAGGCTTTTTCTGTTTTAAGCTCTCTGACTATTAAATAAAACTGATTGGCGGTATTGAGTTCAATAATGATCTCTTCGCTGGCTAAAGGCAAAAAGGAACGGAGCAGAAAAAAAGATTCACGGTAAGCGCGCGACCACTCAATGATCTGCTGAACATCGCTGGTTTTAACAGAAGTTAACAGCAAATTATCGCCGGCAAACTCTACCATTAAGCCCCCCTCTAAGAATAGCTTATTATAGAGTTAAAGCAGCGCCAAATTCAAGAAAAAAGTTAATTTAAACTCATGGAAACTATCGCGTCGACTGTTCCAAAATCCATTTTATATTCCAGGGTCTTAATTTTAAGAGCTTTTTTAGAACCTTCATCGCCTGCTTTTTTTATTAGATCTTTAAGGTCTTTGTCTTTCATAGCGCCCTCTTTTCCCTCTTTAATTTTGTCTCAGCCTCTTTACATTTATATATGCCCTGTTTGGGCCATAAATATACATCGATTTTTTTTGTTGCTTTTTTTTAGTTTGATCGGTTGACGTCATCTCTTTTCTATAGTTAAATTAGCTCCTCTTTTCTTAAGCCGGGATAGCTCAGTTGGTAGAGCAGCTGATTTGTAATCAGCGGGTCGTGGGTTCAAATCCTGTTCCCGGCTCCACTTTTGCAATTTCTAACAACAATTTACGATATGTTTAAAAAAGAAACGATATGCCTTTTATATTTAAAAAAATTATCAGCACTGCCCTTTTGAACTCGCTAAAAAAAACCTCGTTTAAAGACCAGGAAAAAATAGCCGGTCTTCTGCTTGCCTATATCAATTCCCGAGCCAGTCACTTAGAAGATAGCCAGCGTCAGGCTATTGGCGAAAAAATAGCAACAGAAATAGCCTTGCTGGCGGAAAACAAGCCAGCAAAAGTTCCAACAGTAACCACCGTCAATAACAACGCGGCCCTTTATCTGGAACTAAATAATAATTTTTTATTCTTCCCGAACCAGTATCAGGAAAAATTAAAAGAAAAAAGTTTAACAACAAGCGATATTGAAAAATGTCTACTCCTCCTCAATAACAAGATCGAACATCTTAAAGAAAATATCGCTACTTATAATGACCCGCAAACAGTTGAAAACCAGATCGCCGACGAATGGAGTAAACTGCAGCAAGATTTCCATAAAGATCTCCCGGCACTCCGGACACAGCTAACAAAGCTAGAAAAAGAACTGGTTAAAGAAGCTTTTTTGTTTTTCAAGACCAAAAAAAAAGAACTGGCGTTTATCTGCCACCAAAACATTATCGACAATGCCTATAATCAGCTCATTAAAGACAAACACCAGAGAAAAAAATATAACGAACTTCAAGCCATGCAGTTTATTACACAAAAAACTATTAAATTTTTTGACCACTATAATATCGTTATTTCACGCGATCTTTTGCCCAATAACTACGCCGCTAATATGATAAAAAAACTAGTTAAAAAAAACTGCACAATTGAGCTCAATCTTTTTTTAAATTATTTAAAAGAAATATATCTCTCTACAATTATTAACCGCGAGTATCACAAGATCTTTAAAAAAGTTCTCAATAAATACCCGCTGGCCACTAAAAATATTTCGTTAAACGAGCCGCTTGCTTCTTTTTTAGAAAAAAACACTCTCCTGCTCTTTAAAAAAGGAGTTTTTATCAGAAATTTTGCCAACAATGTCCTTAACTCTGTTTATAAAAATGTTTTTTATAGTGATATCAAAAAGAAAGAACCGTTTAAATTTATCAGCAGTGTCATCTTGCAAACACTCTCCTTCCCCGTGATACTGTTAAATTATTGTGTTTTAAATATCTTTATCTCAAGTACAAATGAAGTAGAACACTTAGAACATCCATTCAATAAAATAACTAAAAAGGAGCTTTTAGCTGCCAAAGAAGAACGTTTTAAAAGATTAGATAAAGCTGTAAAAAAAATATATGATCAAAAAGCATTAACTATCAAAGAACAGCTCTATAATAAAAATAATCATCTGGCATATAAATTAAAAAACAATATCAGCGAACTGGAGAAAGTAATTAACCTGCTCTCTTTATTAAAAGAAAATATCGCTAATAAAAAAAGTGTTCCCACTACGCTAACCGCACAGCAAAATGATACAGAAAATATTTTAGAACACCTTTATCAAAAAGCGGACGGTTTGATAAGTTATTACCAAAAACAACCGGAAATAGAAACCGCAATTGATAATAAAAAAACAGAAAACCCGCCAATTGCCGAAATTAAAAAATTGGAACCAGGCGTGTTTTATACCATTAACGGACCGTTCCAGACCGTCTTAAAAGCCACTTTTACTCAAAAACTTTTAAAACAAAAAGAGCTGGCTTTACTGGAAAACAATATTTTAAAAGCGCTTAATAAAGGTATTGTCCGCCCGGTTGATGAAATAGGGATCAAGATCTTTTATCAGCATAAAACCGGCAAAAAGATCGCGGAAATAAAATTTTTAGGTGTTTACGGCAATCAGCGGATCATTGGTTTAATTGACGAAAGCAACGGCACACCACAGATCATCTTTAATAAATACCTTAAAAAAAAGTAGTAATTAACCACTTCTAAATCTGTTGTTAATTTTAATTTTTTATTGTGTTAAAATTCACTCCTTAAAACAGTCTTAACGACACCTAAAAATTAATAAACCAATATTAATTAAAAGAAAGGATAATTATATGACCAAGCCATCTTCATACCGCGATGCCGGAGTAGATATTCACGCCGGCTACGAAGTAGTTAAACGGATAAAAAAACATGTGGAATCGACCAGAACACCGGGCGTAATTGGGAGCATTGGCGCCTTTTCCGGCCTTTTTAATGCCGATCTAAAAAAATACCAGGAACCACTGCTGGTTTCTGCCACCGACGGCGTCGGCACTAAGCTAAAAGTAGCTATTGAATTGGACAAACACGATACCGTAGGTATTGACCTGGTTGCCATGTCCGTTAATGACCTAGTTTGCTGTGGCGCCAAACCGCTTTTCTTTTTAGATTATGTAGCGGTCAATAAAGTTATTCCCGCCAAAGTAGAACAAATAGTAGCCGGTATTGCCGACGGCTGCCGTCAGGCAGATTGCGCCTTAGTAGGCGGCGAAACCGCAGAAATGAACGATATGTACAGACCGGAAGACTATGATCTGGCCGGCTTTGCGGTTGGTGTTGTAGATAAAAGCAAAGTTATTGACGGCTCAACGGTCCAGGAAGGCGACCTGCTGATAGGGCTCCCGTCCAGCGGCCTGCACTCCAACGGCTACTCCTTAGCGCGTAAAGTTATCGACAAAAAAGATTATTTAGAGATCCTGACCCCTACTAAAATCTATGTTAAAGAAATTCTCAGTTATCTTGAACAAGGTGTTGAGATCAAAGCTATTGCTAATATTACCGGCGGAGGCCTTTATGAAAATGTTGCCCGGGTTTTACCGGCAGGTATCGACGCCCTGGTTGATGCTTCTACCTGGCAGCCACAGCCGATCTTTAAAAAAATTCAAGAGCTTGGTCAGGTCCCGGCCAAAGAGATGTTCTCCGCTTTCAATATGGGTATCGGCATGGTCTTAGTAGTAAAACCTGAAGAAGCCCCAAAAATTAACGGTATTGTCATTGGCAAAACCGTTAAAGGCTCACAAACTGTTATTATTGAAGGACTCTAAATGTTAAAGCTGGCGGTACTCATTTCCGGGCGCGGCTCTAATCTGGAAGCCATTCAAAAAAATATTGAGTCCGGCATCTTAAAAGGCAAAGCCAGTATAGCAGTAGTTATTTCTAATAAACCCACAGCGGCAGGTTTAGTTTTTGCTCAAGAACATCAAATTAAAACAGCAGTCTGCCCGACAGAAAATGATGTTCTGGCAGAACTGGCTAAATACGCTATTGATCTGGTCTGTTTGGCCGGCTATATGCGAATCATCTCGCCGGCTTTCATTGAAAAATATCCCAATAAAATAATTAACATTCATCCGACACTGCTGCCAAAATTTCCCGGCTTACATGTCCACGAAAAAGTTCTGGCTGCCGGCGAAAAAGAGTCCGGCTGTACGGTCCATTATGTTGATGCTGGTGTTGATACGGGGAAAATTATTGCCCAGCGCAAAGTGCCTGTTCTGCCAGCAGATACACCGGAAACACTGGCGGCCCGGGTTTTAGAACAGGAACATCGACTCTACTCTGAAGTTATTTTTGGTTTTTACAAGCAGTAAGTTTTTTAATCAATTCACGTGCAATCTCGTTCACCTTATCTTTTTCAGGATAAGGAGCAAAATGCCATTTATCAGGATGATATACCTGCATTATTTCTTTGATAAAATAAATATCGTCAGGAATTAACTTTATAAACTTTTCTGTATCAATATCGAGAATCGAGGTTGTAGCAATATATTCAATAAGATCATTATCGAATTTTTTAACATCATTATTATTTACATCTCGTCTCTTCTCCAGTAGATGCGCTAAAACTTTACTTAGATCTGCCTCGCTAACCGATGTTTTTACAGTAAATACATTATTATCAAATATTATTTTCGCTTGCTTTTCATTTTTCTGATCGGCAATAACAAAACTAAAACCCGGTAAGAACTTATACTCATCTTTTGTTAATTTAAGACCGTTTATAACGGTCTTTATTTTTTTGAAACTACGTAATTTCAATTCTTTTTCGGCAATATCGCCTTTTTGCTCTAAAAAATTACAGTCAATCCCTTTTTCCTTAAAAAAATTATCTAATTTTACAAAAGCGGCATCTAATAATTTTATTTTCAGCAACTCGGTTTGAAATATTTTCTCCTCTTCTATTTTCAAATAATTTTCCATTTTCGCTTTTATTTCTTTAAACCCTTCATTTGAAAAAATAATAAGTAATTCTCTATTGTATTTTTTTTTCTCGTCAAAAACATCAACATAAATATTGTCTATTAAACGATTGTTATGTTTATCATCGTTAATTATCGATTTATAAGCATAAAAAATTTCACCGAGCAAAAACTCTTTTCTCAAAACATCTTTCTCTATCTTTGGCGAAAACGAAATATTTACACCATGTAGTTCAAAATACAGCAGTGTGCTGCCAATACCGCGTTCCGCCGCCAGATAATACTGACTAAAAACCTGCCTAAACCAATCCTTGTTTGGATCAAATAATTCTTCTGCAATAGTCTTTTTAAATATCATACTTAGTAATATCGTCATTATTCAAAAAAATTCTCATGAAATTTTTTTCAGTTACTCACGATAACTATACGAGGTGCAATAAAATGAAAAAAGTTATTCTGATCTCTTTGCTAGTTTTAGGGCTGTTCAGCACACTACAGGCCAGCATGTCTAAAATATATGTCGGCAACGAGGACGGCCAGTTCATTCTGGGCATTGAAGCGTATGCCGATAATAACGCCACTACTAACGTCGGCAGTGCCGGACTGGAAATAAGGACGGCATTCAAAAAACACGGCATTTTTATTAACGGCATGGAATACGGCGCTATGCCAATGAAAACCAGTTATACTATGACGTTAGCCGGGGCCAGTGAAGAAGGGTCTATTTTGAGATTTCGCAACACCTGGAGTTACGCCAGGACCAACAACGGCTACGGCGAAAAGACCACACTTAGTAAAAAACACTTTATTGAAACAGGTTACGGCCGCGGCGGCTATTTAGTTTACCATTAATCGGCAGCGGTCCTAATTAAACCGGTAACTTTGCCGTTAATAACAAAATCAGACTCAAGATAAATAGGTTTATATTTTCTATTCTCCGGCTGAAGACGAATTCTCTGCCCCTCATGAAAATAACGTTTAACCGTAGCCTCACCGTCAATGACCGCAACGACAATATCGCCGTTCTTGGCGGTCGGCTGCAGTTTGCAAATTAAAAGATCACCTTCCAAAATATTGGCATCTTTCATACTGTCGCCTTTAACTCTTAAAAGAAAACCGTCCTGCTGGTTATTGATAACCATTTTGGGCACCGGAATATATTCCTGAATGTCCTCCTCGGCAAAAATAGGGGCGCCGGCCGCTACCGTACCAAGTAAAGGCAGTAAGACCGTATTTTTATCATCATAAAAAGATTCTGTATTTATGTAGTGTAATTCACCCGGAAATTTAACATTGTATTGAATAGACATTAAGCCCCCCATTAATTATTTACTGAATTTATTATCAGTAATAATACCAGAAGAAAAAATACCTGTCAAATGTTCAGTATAAAACAATACAAATAGTATATTCCCGCATCCGGCGGGAATATACACGTAATATAATTTTTTAGGAAAATTTTAGTATTTTTAATTTCTGCCAAAGAGAGGCTAGATCTAAATATTTGTCAGTTTTTTATAATCGACACGTAAAAAACCATTTTTATCTATTTTAGCCAGAACGATATTTTCACTGGTCTCTTTAATATAGCGGTCTTTTAGTTCGCTGGTATTGTATTCTTTCTTTAAAATCGATCTTAACATTTTAAGCTCTATATTTTTTTTGAACATGATCCACTCCTTTTAATTTTTGTTGTCTTATAAAAATCTAACGGATCTTTTACCGCTATTTTTTTTAAGCGCGCGTGGGTTAACATCTTTTTTATTATCAAGTGTATTCATGGCAACCCTCCGTTTCCTGTCTAATAAATGAAAATAATATGCCAACAAAAAAGGGTAAATTAGCGGTTTTTTTGTTCAAAAATAAGCAAAATCCGACTTAATAGTGAGAAATTAGCAATAAACATACCCCACTCTCGCTAACGCACATCTCCCCCAGGGGGAGATTCTTTTTTTAAATTTAAAAAGTGTCAAAACAGAGGCTTCCCCTTGGGGTATGTTTTTTAAGGCAATTGCTCCGCCTTTTTTACATAATTACGTTATAATAAAACAATTGTTTATTTATTTGCAATATAAGAAAATACGTGTTAATATCTTTCATAAAGATGCTAAATAATAAAATTAAGTTTTATTTATGAGTAATAATATAAAAGAAATAACTAAATATTCTGATCAAGAACCATTGTTTTCAGAGTACTTGAATAAAAAAGGGTTTTCTCCGCAATTATTATATGCTTATGTAAAAAGAGGCTGGTTGGAGCGTCTTGCCAAAGGGGTATATAAAAGAGAAGGAGCTGAATTGCAGCCTGAACTTATTGTGAGAAATGCCTATCAGCAATTAAGTCTTCCTTTTCATTTTGGTGCAAGAACGGCATTGTCTATGCAAGGCATAAGTCATTTTGGTAGAAAGCAAGAGAACTATCAGATAATAATCTCGGGTAAATATAGACTAAATACCTGGTTTTTATCATTAAAAAACTTTGATTTTATTAAAATGAATATATTTAAAGATAGTAAACTAGCTATAGCCTATGATAATAATATACCTTTATCAGAAAGAGAGCGCGCTTTTATAGAAATGGCCGAATTGGTTCCTAAAAAAGTTTCGTATGAAGAATTTTTTAATGATCTGCAATTAGCGCCTAATTTAAGACCAGATATTTTACAAAAGTTATTGGCGTCCTGCACCTCAAGTAAAGCAAAAAAAATATTTCTGGCAACAGCTGAAATAATAAATCACAATTGGTTTTGCAAATTAAACACTAAAAAAATTACTATTGGCAAAGGTATCTTATACTTGTGTAAAAACGGTGTTTATAATAAAAAATATCATATCTACCTAGATAAAATAACTAATGGCTGAAAAAGATAAATATTTTTCACAAACACAATTAATGCTTAACGTGTTAACATCTGTCGATCTTGGCGATTTCGCTCTTAAAGGCGGCACTGCTCTCAATTTTTTCTATGAAGATATGCCCAGATTTTCAGTTGATATAGATCTAACATATACAAAATTATTAACTAGAGAAGATTCTCTTAGCAAGATCCATGAGGGAGTACATAAAATTAAAAATACTCTGGATAATCTGGGATACCAATCCGTGCTCGTAAATTCTGATAAAAGCAACCCTGCAATAAAGCTGATAGTATTTAATGAAAAAAGCTCTATAGTAATAGAGCCAAACTCAACATTGAGAGGAACCTTGTTTCCAATTAAGTATAAAGAATTAGCCAAGAGTGCTGTAAATACTTTTAAAGTTGCTGGAAGTGTTCCTTGTTTAGATAAACTTGAACTTTATGCTGGCAAACTGAATGCCATGCTTGATCGCCAACATCCAAGAGATATTTTTGATATGTTGATATTTTTAGAAAATAACTCACTAAAAGATATTATTGATCCTTTTATTGCTTATATGGCTCAGGGCAGCAGGCCTTTTAGTGAAATATTAGCTCCTCATGAAATTGATATTAAAAATACTTTTAAAACTGCTTTCCAGGGAATGACAAAAAGAAAAATTGAGCTGGATGATTTAATTACAACTAGAACCAGAATTATTAGTGAATTGAAAGCATCGTTAACAGAACGGCATAAACAGTTCCTTTTATCTATGATGAATAATAATCCTGACTGGGATTTGTTGCCATTTGATAATTTAAAAGAGCTGCCGGCTATTAAATGGAAATTATTAAATATTCAAAAAATGGATAAAAAAAAGCGTAAGGCAGAGATTATAAAGCTGCATAGTGCCGGCGTCGATTAATTTTAATTGGATAAATTTGACCTCTCTAACTAACGCACATTTCCATGAAGAGATTATTTTTTTCTTTTTCCGGTGCGGGAATTTAGTAATAGTTGTTTTACTAAAACACCCCTTCAGTCATGAACTATTCGCTCTATGCACCACATAGGGTGCATAGCAAGCCGCTCAAGTTCATGCCAGCTTCCCCAGGGGGAAGCTACAG
>CAYUXF010000008.1:0-37704 GCA_964448755.1 uncultured bacterium | reverse complement strand
TTTTTATTTTAACTTTATTGTGCGGCAAGATCTTTAAAAAATTATTTTTTCCGCGCTTTTTAAAATTTCTGGAAAAACATCGTTTTATTAATTCTGTTATTGTGATCAAAGAACTGCGTGACATTTCCTCGGTTTGGTTCATCCTGCTGGGCATTTATTTTGCCTTCTTGATCTATCCAATTAAAGAAAAATACCTGCTGGTCATTAACAAGCTGTTGCTGGTTGGCTATATTTTATCTTTTACCGTTCTACTGGTTAATCTTTCCGGTATCTTATTAGCTTACTATACCAATAAAAAAAATAACGTTTTTCAAAAAACAACTATTTTTAATACCATTTTTAAAATTATTATTTTTTCTTTTGGCATCTTGATAGTAATGCAATCTCTCGGTATTTCTATTACGCCAATTCTAACTGCCTTAGGCGTCGGCGGTATCGCCGTGGCTCTAGCCCTGCAAGATACCTTAACTAATTTTTTTGCCGGCTTTCATATTATGGCCTCCCGGCAGTTCAGTCCTGGCGACTATATTAAATTAGATTCCGGCGAAGAAGGCTACGTTGTAGATATTACCTGGCGCAATACCACTGTCCGGTCGCTTAAAAATAATATCCATGTTATTCCCAATGCCAAAATGTCCTCAACGATCATCACCAACTATTATCAACCGCAAAAAGAAACTTCTTTTCTGGTAGCGGTCGGCGTCCATTATGACAGCGATCTTGATAAAGTTGAAAAAATAACTATTGAGACAGCCAGAGAAGTCATGCAGCAAGTTCCCGGCGGCGTACCAGATTTTGAACCCTATATCAGATACCATACCTTTGGCGAGTTTAGCATTAATTTTAATGTCGTTTTAAGAGCAGCAGAATTTACCGACCAATATCCGTTAAAGCATGCCTTTATTAAAAAACTCCACAAAAAATACCGGGAAGAAAATATCAACATCCCTTACCCGATAAGGACTGTTTTTAATAAATAAACTGCTATTTTTCAGAAAAATTAAACGGATCGAGTATCTTTACTCCACATTTTTCAAAATCTTTTGTATTGCGCGTTACAACTACTAGTCCGTTAGCAAGCGCAGTTGCGGCAATAAGGCTATCAATCGCCGGAATATTTACCCCTTTTTTTTCTTTATCGGCAAGCATTGCTCCCCAAAGACTTACAACATCCTCGTCTATTTCTATTATTCTACCGGCAAACCGCTGTAAAAAATCAACATCCAGCCAATGCTGCATTAATTGTTTTTTTTGAGAATTTGGCAATTTAGAAATACCTTTTTGCAACTCCCCAATAGTTAAAACGCTAATAAAAACGGAATCTTCGGCACAAGCATCTATCCATTTTAATACTTTCGGATCTGGGTTAGGCTTAAATGTTTCAGAAATAACACAGGTATCAACTAAGTATTTCATAATGAAATTTCCCGTGTACTATCTTTACTGCGCGAAAGATCAAGTTTGGCATTTACCAAAGGTGATCCTCTAAAAAAACTAGAAAGTTTATTGTTTTTTTGATTTATAATTTTTTTATAATCCTGCAGAGCAATTAAAAGAACCTTTTCTTTTCCATTGCGCGTAATAATTTGCGCACCATGTTTTAAAGCCTCATTAAAAACCTGACTGAATTTATTTTTAGCCTCTTGCAATTGCCATTCTTTATCTTTTTTCATTAAATACTCCCTTGCGAAAAAATACTGTCCAGACTGTCTAGATTATAACATTAAAAATTTGTCTTGTGTAAAAAAGTCAGGTATACTTTTCAAATATCGTTTTAACAGAAAGGGGCTTAAAACATGGACCAAAAACAAAAAAAATGGCTTATTCTTGGCGGAGTTATCCTGGTAATATTATGGTTATTCTCTTCTATTGCCGGAACTTATAACCAATTGGTTTCTCTGGAAAATCAAATTGAAGGGCAATGGGCACAGGTAGAGAACCAGTTACAGCGCCGCAATGATTTGATACCTAATTTAGTGAACGTTGTCAAAGGTTACGCCAAACACGAAAAAGAAATTTTTGAAAATCTAGCTACCGCCAGAGCTAAATTAGCGGGAGCAGTGTCCGTTGGCGAAAAAGTAGCTGCTAATAATGAAATATCCTCAGCGCTCTCACGTTTATTAATGATAGTTGAAAATTATCCGGTTTTACAGGCCAATAAAAACTTCTTGGCACTGCAAGATCAGCTGGAGGGGACAGAGAACCGCATTGCCGTTGAAAGACAGCGCTTTAATGAAACTGTTAAAATTTATAATACTCGCCGGCGTTCTTTCCCGACAGTATTTATTGCCTCTTTTATGGGTTTTGAAATGAAAAAGAATTATATTGAAGTGCCAACTAATGCTCAAGCGGTGCCGGCAGTAAACTTTTAAGCTTCGATAATAAGGTTATTTTTTAACTCGTTCTTGCCATTATCTGCCATTGGAAAATGACGGCTGAGTATTTCACCACAGCGCTTAATACCAAGTTCAAAACCGGCAGCCACTCTGCCGGTTTTAGCTTCGGCAGTTATTAAGGATACTACATCATCCCAATCGCGCTGCTGCAAAAGGCTGTTAATGCCGGAATCGGCAACGATCTCCACTCTTTTCTCCAAAAGAAAAAGCGCCAATAAAATACCAGTGGCTTCTTTAGTTTTACAAACACCCTGTTCATAAAAAACCTTCAGGGCTTTCTCTTTAACTAATTTATCTTTTTCTTCAGCCGTCAAAAACCAGAGTTTGAAAGCGGGAAAAAACTTAACAAGCAATAACCCCAAAAGAACTACTGCCAACTGAAAGAACAGCAGCTGGCGCGCCGAGGCCTGTGTAAAAAACAAAAAAAACAAAAATAAGCCAGTAATAAAAAAAGAACCAATAAACCGGATAGTGCCGGCCAGATAATCATTAGCACTGGAGGCTATATAAGGAACTATCTCCCCCGAGGTATGGCGCTCCGCCTCTTTTACCTGGGCCGCCAGAGCTTTCAATTCATTTTCAGTAAACTTATACATCTTAAGCTCCTTTCGTTCCTACCAGCGTCCGGAGGCACCGCCGCCGCCAAACCCGCCGCCACCGCCAGAGAAACCGCCAAAGCCGCCGCTGCCGCCAAAGCTGCGCCCGCCATAAAAACCACCGCGCATTGAACCAACTGCTGTTGAAAAAACGATCAGAAGAAACGTAAAAGGAAAACCGAAAATAAGCAACATTAATAATAAGGGGATTGAAAACGGCACACCTAATAAAGTAAAAACAATTAGCGGTAGAAAAAAGGAACCAAGAAAACCTCTTTTAAGACCGGCACCTTTCATCCCGCCGGCAAAAAAACCAAACAAAAGAAAGGCCATAAAGGCACTCTCTATTTTTCCCTCATTTAATGCGCTTCTTGTCCGGCCGCTCTGATCAAAACGATAAACCGGCTGCGGATATTGATCGGCACTAAACTCACCGCCAGCCTTTTGAGCCAAAGCATAGAAAGCGGCATAGAAACCTTCGTAAAATTTACCTTCCTGAAAAGCGGGAGCTAAAATACTTCTAATAACTTCACCAGAAAAAACATCAGTAACAGCACCTTCTAAGCCATAACCCACTTCAACCCTGACCTGCCGCTCCCTTAAAGCAACCAATAACAATAAACCATTATTTTTGCCCTTTTGTCCCAGCTGCCACTGTTCGGCTACCCTAATAGAAAAACCCTCTAAACTCTCGCCTTTTAAGGAGGGAATTATTAGGAGCACAAATTGATTGGAGGTCTCTTTTTCATAGGCCATTAAAAAATCATCTAGCTGCTGGCGCTCTTGCAGCGTTAAAAGATTACCCTGATCGTTAACCCGCCCGCTCAGCGGCGGCACATTTAAACTAAATAGCAGGTTTAAAAAGATCAGGCTGAATAATATTTTTTTAAAGTATTTCATTTTATGAATAAATTATTTCAAACTGCCGGCACTGTCTTTCTTTTGGCGAAAATAGCGGGAAACCGAAAGATCATCTAAGAATTTAGTTTCTTCTTTATTCATGATCTTCTTCCATTGTTTGCGCTTATTATCTTTATCTTTATCGAGGATCTTGCGATCTTTAACCGCTTTAATTAAGCGTTCGCGCTGCTCCTCTTTTTTCTGCTCCGCTTCCATTGTTTTTTCTTCCTGCTCCGCTACATCAACTTTATATTTTTTAAGATACTCATGCCGGTGCATAATACTGGCAAAATCTGTAGAAATTTCCCCCTGCAGCTTTTCGGCCAATTGCCGCTGCATTTGTGATTGATAATTTTTCATCTCTTCTTCTTTTTGTAATTGTTCGCGGTGTTCGCGCTCTTTTTGGGCAAATTTTTCTTTCTCAATTTTTTCAAAAATATTTCTAACTTTTAGCACGGTCGCTAAATTATATTCAAATTTTTTACTTTTTTTGGGTTTTTTCATCTCTGCACCAATTATAACACTCTCTTGTTTTCTCTGAAACTTAACCGTTTTTACTCTACAGACCTAACTAAATCTTTTTAAGCAAAAATATTTTCTAATTTAGCCACAGTTTCATCGAAGTCAAATTTTTCATCGGTAGCCTGTACTAAAAACTCGTTAACCTCGTCTATTTTTTCCAACGCTTCATCTATTTTAGGATTACTCCCTTTAACATAAGCACCTATATTAATAAGATCTTCCGCTTCATTATAACGCGCCAAAACCTCACGGAGTTTACCCGCCGCCGATTTATGTTCCGGCAGACAAATTTCTGACATTAAACGGCTGACGCTCGTGGGAATATTAATACAGGGATAATGGTTTTTAGCGGCCAGGTCTCTGGATAATTCAATATGGCCGTCGAGAATAGAACGCGAGGTATCGGCAATGGGCTCATCCATATCGCCGCCCTCAACCAGCACTGTATAAATACCGGTAATAGAGCCGTGCTCTGATGTGCCGGCCCGTTCCATTAAACGCGGCAACATAGCAAAAACCGAAGGGGTATAACCTTTAGTTGATGGCGGCTCACCAATGGCCAAACCGATCTCACGCTGGGCCATGGCAAAACGGGTCACTGAATCCATCATAAACAAAACTTTTTTACCTTTATCTCTAAAATACTCGGCAATAGCGGTAGCACAAAGCGCCCCTTTTAAACGGAGCATCGGCGGCTGATCTGATGTCGCCACAATAACCACCGACCGGCGCAAACCTTCATCGCCCAGCGATTGCTCAATAAAATCGCGCACTTCGCGGCCGCGTTCACCAATTAAGGCAATGACGTTAATATCCGCTTCGGTGCCTCTGGCCAGCATACCCATTAAAGTAGATTTACCAACACCAGACCCGGCAAAAATGCCGATACGCTGTCCCTGACCAAGTGTTAACAAGCCGTCCATAGCTTTGACACTGGTAGACAAGATCTCGGTGATCCGTGGACGCTTAGTGGCATCTGGCGGATCCTGATCAAAGGAATAAAATTCTTCGGTAACAATTGCCCCTTTGCCGTCCATTGGCTGACCCAAAGGATTTAAGACACGGCCCAATAATTGATAGCCGACGCCAACCCGCAGTGGATGACCGGAAGGAACGATCTTACAGCCCGGCGAAATACCGGTCGTTTGTCCGAGCGGCATTAACAGAACATTTTCGCCTTTAAAACCGACAACTTCGGCATAAAGCTCGCGTGGATTTTCGCCCTCTAAAAAAATTGTACATAATTCACCGTTAGTTACACCGGTAATTTGCGCCTCAATAACCAGACCAACGGACTGCAATATTTTACCAATGACCCGCACCGGCTCAGCATTGGCAATAACCTGTTCATATTTAGTAATATCAAAAGGAGACACTATAATTCGTCCTTTTCATCTTCTGAAAAATCGCTGGCAAAGTCGTCCTCAAGATCATCTTCTTCTAACAGATCGGCGTCTTCTTCAGTTTCAGCTTCATTCTCTTCATCTGCAAAAAAACCGTCGTCTTCATCAAGCTGTTCCGCGGTTTCTTCTTCATCCGCTAGATCTTTTTCTTCTTCAAGGAGATCATCTGCTTGCAGATCATCTTCCAATTCTTTTTTCATCTCCTGCTCTTTAGCCATAGTTTCTTCTTTGATTTTATCTTCTTCATAAACACCCAACAGACCCTCTTCAATGATCTCTAACTTTGTTTTTATTTTAGCATCAATATAACCCAGCTTGGTTTCAATAACACAGCCGCCGTCTTCAATATGTTTATCAGAAACAATTGAAAGATTCTTGGCTTCGACCAGATCAATAATTCTGTCTTTATGATTGCGAACTTCCTGCAAGTCATTATGCGAGACCTTAATGACCACCTGTTCATTATCAGAGATCTTTTCAATAGCCTCTTCCAGTATCTGCATAATAATAGTCTGGTCTGCCGCCATCTCTTTTTTAATAATTTCCCGCGCTATTTTAACCGCCAGGCGCAGAGTTTCCGGTTCATTGGATTTAATGATCTCATCGCGCTGAGCTTTGGCCTGCTCAATGATCTTAACCGCTTCTTTAATTTTAGCGGCCATTTCATTGTAGCCTTTTTGTTGCCCTTCGGCTAAACCGCTCTTGACGGCAGCCGCTCTTTTTTCCGCAATATCTTTCAAAGCCGCCTCTCGGGTCTTTTGCGCCTCCCTTTCGGCTGCTTCAATTAATTTCTGATATTCTCTTTTATACTCATTGCTGTTTTTAATATAATCTTCTACCGATATATTAGAACTCTCTTCAGTGCTCTCGTTTTCTGACATACTGACAGAAACAGCGTTCTTGCCCAGGATCCTGACATTATTACTTTTTCTAATATTTTCTTTTTTTATTAAGGGCATCTATTATTTCTCCCGCTTTTTAAGCCGCTTTAATTTCACTGGTCAATATTTTTTCATTAATTAATTCAAAGACTTTATCTGACCAGGGGCCTTTTTCAACCTGGACTTTTTTCACTTCACTGCGTTTACCGGGTGATAATAATTGATAAAATTTTTCCCGCATAGAGAGCGACAAATAGCTCAACACATAAGCCAGTACCTGCGGTTCTTCTTCGTGTAATAAAGAAAAAAGTTGCTGTGGCGTCTTGCGTCCTAAATGACTAAGAGAATCGATCGGCTCGGTAGAAGCCTCCGATTCCACAACTCCGGTCAATTTAGGTCTATCGACAGTGGCCAAGGCAAATTTATTGAGCTCTTTAAAAACTAGCGCAATAGCTTCCGGTGTCGGACCTGGAAAAGCAGCCAATTCCGCAGAAATTTTAGCGGCCAGTTTATCCGGCAAACACCTTAAGACCTTGGCCGAAACTTCGTCGCCCAAAGTAGATAAAAAAACTAACGCCTTTTCTTTTCCTGTCAATTTCATTATTTCCCCCATTAAATAAACTATTTACCGTTCTTCATTCTCTTCATCTTCTTGGAACCATTTTTCTAAAACCGCTGCTACTCTTTCCGGCGCTTTATCGGCTGCCGCTTTGATCTGCTCTATTGACGGTTTTTTAAGATCATCAAAGTCCGCGGTCTCTTTTTCCTCGGCCGCTTTTCTTTCAAAAATAGATGAAGCTGTTTCGGTTTCAGGAACTAAAACTTTCTTTTTAGAAAAGATTAACTTAATGATCTTATAAAGAAAAAATATACCGGCCAAATATAGCACATAAATAAAATTAAAAGAAAAACCGCTTTTTTTATTTTTCTCGGTACTTTTAATCTCTTTGCCAAAAACACTGCTAAAAACAGACATTATTTTATCGGTCTGTTTTTCATTAGCCAGCCCTTTACTGTAAACACTGACCATCGGCGCCCAGCGCAGATCGATGCGGTCGCGGCCGCGCACATAACCAACAGAAGACGCCAGCGCCTTAAATAAAGCTTCTTGAATTTCCGGCGTTAAAGTAATGTTCTTGTTGTTTTCATCAAGCAGAACTACAGTAGTAGTTCTGGCGATCATAGAATCCGGATCATTTTCCAAGACAGCGGCATTGTTGAGTTCTATATTAACTTTAGCGGCAAAAGAATCTTTAGGAAAAAACTCTCTGGAGATCTTATCAACATTTTTTTCCAGCAATTCCTCATACTTTTCTTTAAACTTTAACTTAGCAGCCAGCAGATCTTCAGCAGTATTGCTTTTTTTACTGATATCGTTAAAAACCGTTCTTAATTTTTTATCGGTGATCTCTTTTTTAGCGGACCTTAAATTTTTATAAATATCTGCACCTTTAAAGGTACCGGTCTTTTCTAAACTAACTTCCGCTTCCGCGCCGACAAACAAACCTTTCTTGGCAGTTTTATTAACATCCAATTCTGATTTCTGTTTTTGCAACAGGGCAAAAAGACGCTCGTAATCATTATAATACTCATCGGAACTCAAGACCCGGCCTTTATAATCAACCACTGTCACATTTTCTTTTTGTAAATTCTCAACCGAGCTAGAGACCAGGGCAATAATACCTTTAACTTGCGAAGGTGTTAATAAAATATCTTCCTGGATTTTCACAAAGACCGCGGCCTGAACAGGATTTTGTTCTGTAGCAAACATTTGTTTCTGCGGAATAACTACCTGGACACGAGCTTCTTCAATGCCTCTGATCCGGCGAATATTGCGCGACAACTCACCGCTAATAGCACGAGAAAGTTTAATTTGTTTATCAAAATCTGTAGCACCTAATTGACCGCCTTGATCAAAGATCTCATAACCGACAAAGCCGCCGTCCGGCATGATCCCCTCGCCGGCAATATTAATAGCGGCGGTGTCTTTTTGTTTTTTAGGAATAAGGATGGTCTTGCCGCCGTCCTCCAGCTTGATGTCTCTAATACCCTGAGCATTTAAAGATTCTAAGACTTTAGCCGCTTCTGTAAGATCTATATTTCTAAACAAAACAGTATATTTAGAATCAATACTGCCGGACCCGCCGTTTTTAGGCGCAAACATTATTACTAAAACAATTATCACGGCAACAGCAATTGTCCCTAAAATAAAGGTCATTGCTCTACTGCTCTTATTAGCACCGGCAGTATTAAAACCTGTATTTTGTTGTGTTGTTTCTTGCTCTCCCATCAATTACCCCCTTTTAATAATTAAACCGGCATCTGCTGTATTTCTTTAAATGTAGTAACTACCTGATTCATTACCGAAGTAGCCAGCTCTACCGCCAGTGTCATTTTATTAACTTCCATTAAAACTTCTTCCATACTGACATTGCCGCGCGCATACTGGGCAATATAAGCGTTGGCCTTTTCTTCGGTAGCGCTGACACTTTCCAGGGCATTGATAGCGGAATCCAGCATTAATTGAAACGGCGTATTATTCTGCGCCTGAACAGGATTAATATTAGCTGTTTCCTGCTGAGCAGTTATATTTTGTACCGCACCAATTGCCTGTATTGCTTCTGCCATTTTCTTCCCCCTCGCCGTGAACCATAATTGTAAGAACGGTTCGCAGCTATTTTAATTTCTATTCATCCTGTACCATTCCTAAAACTCAGGTACAGGATAGGGCTACCGCCCTATTTCCAAACTAGCCTGCATCATCGCTTTGGTCGTATTGTAAACAACTACATTGGTCTCAAAAGCGCCATTGGCCTCGGTCATATTAACCAGCTCTTGAGTTAAATTTACATCCGGATAATAAACATATCCTTCATTATCGGCTTCCGGATTATCCGGCTCATAAACTTTATTATGTTTAGCATTTCCTTTTTCGGCAATGGACACTACCGCAACACCATTTAATACATTATCGCCAAGCCCCTGGCCAGAGAAATACTCTACCGGCCGCAAAATTGCCTGCTTAGGACGGTAAGGATTCCCGGTTTCATCTTTAAGGGTATCGACATTGGCAATGTTTTCGGCAATGACCTGCATTCTGATCCCTTGAGCAATGACGCCAGATTTACTGATATCAAGAGCGTTCTCCAGCCCGCCGGAAATAGGCGCAGCTACGAGAAAAGACCAGCAGAGAAAAAAACTAAAAATTAATTTTAATTTGTTTTTCATTTTATATTATCCTTTACCCTGCTTGACCACTGTCTTTAAAGTCTGAACTTTCATATTATATAAACGCAAAAAAGTTTGATGTTTAAATCTGTTTTTGGTCATCTTGGCCATCTCTTCTTCTACAACAACTTCGTCCTCTTCTTCGTTAAAGCCCGGTCTAGTTCTCAGTTCAGCCAGCTCATCTTCAAATCTGATCGGCTGAAACCCTTCCGTTTTAGCGTTAGCAACATTATGCGCATAAATAACTTGCCGGCGAATAGTCTGTTTTATTTCGCCCTCCAGGCGCAGCATAGTATCATCGTATAAAACGCCTTCCATAGCGGCAAACAAATTAGCCGAAATACAGATCAAAATAATTACAATTATTTTATCTACTGACATTTTTTTGCAACCTCACCCGCAATTTTAAAAGAACTGCCGCGTGCATTCTACTGACTTTACTTTTAGAATACCCCAGCTCTTTGGCGATATCATTCTGGGTTTTATCTTCAATATAAAAACTTTTAATTATCTGCTTTTCGTCATCTGAGAGACCGCGCACCGCTTCCCACAAAAGATTGCGCTCACGTGAAAACTCCAGGCGGTCAACAACACTCTCGCCGGGATCAAGATCTTCTTTATAGGTAGCTTCTTCCGTAACATCCTCAAACGAGAGCAGATAAGCCATAGCCGAATTAGCAATAACATCTTTTACTTCGCCCTCGGCATCACCACTTTTACTATTCTCTTTGGTATCACTGACAGCTTGCGCAACCTTACGCTCCGCCCGGCCATAGATAGATTTATAATTGCCGGGATTTTGGTATTTCCACTCTTTTCTGATCTTATCTAAGATCTCACCGCGAATACGATAAGAAGCATAGGCCTTAAATTGAATACCGCGCCCGGCATCAAAATTTTCCCAGGCTTTAATAAGTCCCTCTATACCGGTACTCAAGAGATCATTAAAATGCAAATTAGGCGGTGCTTTGCCGGAACCCATCACGTTAGCTACAATGATCTGGACCAGCGAAGTATGTTCATCAATAATGGCCTGACGCTCTTCATTGGAAATTTCTTTTTTCTTTTTCATCCGCTGTAAAAGAGCCTGCTGTGGATCAATATTTTTAATATTTTCTTTAATGTTTTTTTTGCGCGGCGGATTTTTTTCAAATTTTTTAACCATTAATTGACCCTTTCGTCCGCGGCTTTTTGATAAGCGATCTCGTCAAACAAACCCTCTGAGGCAATATATTCAGCCAATTGTTTTTTGGTATATTCACTGTAAATGCCGTTAACACCGGCACTAAACAAACTGTCCTCATCTTCTCTTTCTGGTTTAAAAATACTTGATTCCTGAGAGAACATATCTCTAATAAAAATTTCCTCCACCAAAAACTCCGAAAAAGCTTTTTGGCGGTCAGCATCTGTCTTAATAGTTTTCTGCATTCCTTCATTTATAACAACATCCCCCATAAAACCAGCCGGGTTAACAGGAGCAACCATTTTAAATTACCTCAACTTCGGCAGTCAGCGCCCCGGACTGTTTAAGAGTTTGAATGATCGCTACCAGATCTTTAGGTGAAGCACCCAGTGCGTTAAGAGCGTTAACCAGACTACTTAAATTAGAACCGGAATCAATGTGCACCAGCTTGGCCTTAGCTTCAGCATTTTCTGTGCCGGCAGCGCTCTCGCCTGCCCCTGGCAATAACTGACTGGTAGCACCAGCCATCAGATCATCGCCAATTTGAATATCAAAATAAGCATGCGATATTGCCACCGGCGATAAACGAACATTCTCGCCAATAACAATAGTGCCTGTCTTTTCATCAATAACAACTTTAGCAATATTATCAGGAACAACTAAAAAATCTTCTAACTGCGAAATAAAAGCCACAATATTGCTCTTATCTTCTACTGTTAAAGGAACAGTAATCGTCGCAGCATCATCCGCTTTAGCTCCGGCATAGCCGCCGCGATCTAAAGAATCGGCTAGGCGCAGGGCCGTTGAAAAATCTGGTTTATTAATAACTATTTTTAAATTATTTTTTTCATATAAAGCGATCGCCACTTCTTTTTCCACAATACCGCCGGCCACTATTCGGCCGACCGTCTCAACATTATCTTTTCTGTTGCGACTGTACTCAGAAGTATTAACGACCATTTGCCCCTGGGCTACCACATAAACAATATCGTCAGCACCTTTTAACGGTGTCTGAATAAGCGTACCGCCCTTTAAAGATGTAGCATCGCCAACAGAAGAAACGATCAGATCGATCTTTTGTCCCGGTTTAACAAAAGGCGGCAATTCCGCAGTGACCATAACAGCAGCCACATTGCGGCTCTTGAACATTTCATCGTCACGCGAAAGACCCATGTTTTGAAGCATATTGGTAAAAGCTTTGTGTGTAAAAATAGACTTAGTGGTATCACCGGTACCGCGCAAACCAACAACCAGGCCGAAGCCAACCAGCTGATTGCTGCGCACACCTTTAATAGTAGCAATGTCTTTAATTCTAACCGCGGGAGATTCGGAAAAAATAAACTGTGTTAAAAGAAAACTCACTAAAACTAATGTTAATATTTTTTTCATTGCCGCCCCCATTTAAAACAAATTAAAACAACCAGTCTAACGCGCGCGAAAGAAAACCAGGTTTTTGCTGATTAGCCACTACGCCGACACCGTTGATCGCCACTTTAATATTGGCTATCTGAGAGGAAAGCACGGTATTTTCATCGGAAATATCGGCAACCCGGACCAAACCGGAAACTTCAATGTTCTCAACTTCTTCATTAATTCTGATCTGTTTTTGACCGAGTACAAAGATCTTGCCGTCCGGCTGAACGTCGATAACTGCCGCAGTAATAGTAGTTTTAATGGCTGACTTTCTGGTCGTACTGCCTTTACCCTGAAACTTACTGCTCCCTTTGCCGCTGATATTTAATTTACTATCGCCTTTAGTGGCTATCTCTTTACTGGCCATTTCTAAACTGCTTTCATTCTTGGTATCAAAACCAAACCCCAGGTTAGATGATTTATTAGTATTAGTAGACCCTGATTGCAATGCGCTTAAATTCTCGTCAATAATTACCGTTACGGTATCACCAACTTTATAATTAGGATCTTTGACATACGGTGAAGATGATTTATCTGTCCAGAGAGAAGAGGCAAATAAAAAAGAAGCGAGTACAAGCACGAAGCTTAACTTTTTAAAAGAATACATTATTCCCCCCATTATTATATTATCAATAGAATACCAGAAGGAAAAAAATTAGTCAATTATTTTACCGGTCTGTTATTTTGATCTACCTTAATTGCCAGCGGCACATATTCAAGAGCAGCCGGATCCTCCAGTTCAAAAAAACTCATAATGATAATTTTGTCATGTTTATTAACTAAATTAGCAGCTGCACCGTTGACACAAACATCGCCGCTGCCGGGCCGCCCTTTAATAACATAGGTTTCAAAGCGAGCGCCGTTGTTAATATCGGCTATCAACACTTTTTCATAAGCAACAATATCGGCCGCTTTCATGAGCTCTTCATCTATTGTGATACTGCCTTCATAATCAACACTCAGATCGGTAATTGTCGCCCGATGGATCTTGGACTTTAACATCTGCCTTTTCATAAAAAACCTTACAACTCCACTAAATAATTTTCATCTTCCGTTATTTTTGCTTTAAATACCTTGCCGGTACTCAAAACTCGGACGTGTATCTTATCACCAATATAGCCTTGTTGCAAAACCTTAGCGGCCGATTTGATCTTAATATTATCTTTTAAAAATATCACCTCGACAGTTTCGCCAACCTTAACCTGCGGCCTTTTTTTAAACTTCCAGGCAGCAATAGGTTTGTCGGCGCGCAGAGCGCTGACCAAAATTTTATCTGCAAAAACAAAATCTTTGCCGATCAACTGCTGGGCATATTCTAAAACATCGGTCTCTTTTAAATAGAGCAGCTCGGCAGTGATTGGGACACTTTTAGCCAAATCCGTTTTAGCATGATAGATCTGATCATAGACTTTAACAGCAAATCGACAGCTCAGGGTTTCTTGAGTGACACCATCTTCGACAATAGTGACCGGTAAATACATAATACGCGAAAGGTCTTTTTTTAAAGGGACCTTGACGATCAGATCAATAATTTCGCCTTCTCTTACCAGTAATTTTTTTTGATATTCCTTTAAAGAAACTTCAGCTTCAACTCGTTTATCAGCATACTGCAAATACTGGCTTTTAATAGCTCGCTCAGCCGCCTCATTTATTTTGCTTAAAGGGATCTCCGCCGCCGCCAAAAAAACAGTTAAAAAAAAGAGCGCGCCCCAAAGATGACATAACTTCATTTATCTAAACTTAGCCGCGGGCAATTTCAATAGCGGAGTTGAGCATCTGTTCCCCAGATTGTATTGCTTTGGAAATAACATCAAACGAACGCTGTGTCATGACCATGCGCATCATCTCCTGAACAATATTGACATTGCTGCTCTCCAAAGAATATTGAGCGATCTGGCCAAACCCAGCTTCGTCTGGCAAGCCTTCAATTGGATCGCCGGAAGCTACTGTAGCCACATACATATTATTACCTATATCAGAAAGAGCAGATGGATTAATGAATTTAACTACCTCTACTTGGCCGATCAAACTCTGGACCGGCTCATTATTTTCCTGAACATAGACAGCACCGTTAGTCGTGATCAAAACACTAGTCGTGTTTTCCGGAATAGTGATTTCCGGCTCCAGCGCATAACCGCTGGCATTGACTAATTTACCTTCGCTGTTTTTATGCAGATTGCCAGCGCGCGAATAAGCGACAGAACCGTCAGGCATTAAGAACTTAAACATTCCCTCGCCCTGCACCGCTATATCTAACGCATTATTAGTTACTTCAATAGCACCCTGGGTAAAATCTTTTGGCGTACCAACCACGCGGACACCGGTGCCAAGTTCCAGACCGCCGCGCTCAATTTCATTATCGGCATCTTTGACCGCTTCCTCTAAAATTTGCGGAAAAAGTGTTTCCAGCTCAACACGTGATTTTTTGTAAGCCGTTGTTTTGACATTAGAGACGTTATTGGTGATCGTAACGAGATCTTTTTCCATAGCATCCATGCCAGTTGCGGCAACTTGAAATTGACGGAACATTTTTTACCCCCCAAAATAGATGTTAAATTGTAACATACAAATGTGGATTGTCAAAACACAACTTAAGTGATTGTTAATTTTTATTTAACACAATAAAACCTTAATCAAGAAAAATATAATCGACCAAACCCTTTTTTCTTTTTAATAGTTCTTTTTTTAAGAGATAATTTTTTTCTGTCTGTAAATGCACATCTTTTTCTGCCAGCGCAAAAGCGGCTCGCCTGGCCTCCTTTAAAATATTCTCATTTTTGACCAGGTCGGCATTAGCCAGTTCCGGCAGACCGGACTGTCTGATACCAATAAAATCACCGGGTCCGCGCAAAGCCAGATCGGCCTCAGCGATCTTAAAGCCATCGCCGGTCTCGGTCAAAACTTTAATTCTTTTCTTGCTTTCAGCAGAAGCCAACTTTGCCACTAAGAAACAATATGAACCGCGTCCGCCGCGTCCAACACGGCCGCGCAGCTGATGCAGTTGCGAAAGACCAAAACGATTGGCATTCTCAATGACCATAACAGTGGCCTCCGGCACATCGACACCGACTTCGATAACCGTAGTAGAGACCAGAACCTGTAATTCTTTTTTTCTAAAACGGCTAATAACCACTTCTTTTTCTTGACCTTTCATTCTGCCATGCAGCAAGCCAACATCATATTCAGTAAAAACCTCTTGTTTAAGTTTTTCATAAGACTCGGTAGCCGCTTGCAGATCGATCTTTTCTGACTCCTCAACCAGCGGATAAACAATATAGACCTGCCCGCCAGCTAAAAGCTCACGCCGGCAGAACTCATAAACTTTTCTTACCTCCGCCGGATCCACATGATAAGTTTTGATCTGCCGGCGGCCGGGCGGCAATTCATCAATAACCGATTTATCGAGATCACCGTAAAGCGCCAGCGAAAGTGTGCGCGGTATCGGCGTGGCGGTCATTACCAACAGATCGATATTCTCTTCTCCTTTATCGCGCAAAAGCTGGCGCTGCAACACGCCAAAGCGGTGCTGTTCATCAATAATTGCCAGCCCGAGGCGGGCGAAAGAAACCTGCTCTTGAATTAAGGCATGAGTACCAATGACAACATGACACTGGTGTTCTTTTAATTTTTCATAAACCGCTTTTTTTTCAGCAGGCCGCTGTCTGCCAAGCAACAGCTCAACCTCCACACCGAGCGCCGAGAGCCGTTCTCTCATTTTAAAAAAATGTTGTTCTGCCAGCACCTCGGTCGGCGCCATGATCGCCGCCTGATACCCAGACTGCACCGCCGCCAGCATGGCTATGATAGCGATATCTGTTTTACCAGACCCGACATCGCCCTGCACCATTCTGTTCATCGGCTTCGGCTGCGCCATATCTTCAAGTATCTCACCCGCCACTCGCTGCTGCGCGCCGGTGAGCTGATAAGGGAGCTGCTGCAAATATTTATTTAAGAGCGGCCCCTCTTTAGCAAATGCTATGCCGACAATATCTTTTTTTATTCTGAAATAACGCAAAGCCATGGCCAGCTGAATAAAAAAGAACTCATCAAAAATTATCCGTTCGTGCGCCCGTTTCCATTTTTGGCGGTCGACAGGGAAATGGAGCTCTTTAACGGCAGCTTTAAGCGGATATAAATTTTCCGCAGTTAAAAAATCTGCCGGATAAAATTCATTTAATTTTTCCAGATAATTACTTAAACCGTACTCAACAATACTGCGAATTTTTTTTTGATAAAGGCCATCGGTCAGAGGATAAAACGGAACTACCCTATCCGGCGCATTCTCCGCCCGGTCATAATCTTCCACATAGACCTCATACTGCGCGGTATAATTGTTATAATTAACTTTACCGGAAATTAAAAATTTCTTGTCTGGCAGCAGAACATCTTTAAGATATTTCTGATTGAACCAGACGGCCCGAAAAAGAGTGCCGTCCTCGGCACGAAAAACTGCCTTGAGTACATAAAAACGGGGACGCGGCCGGTCTAACTCTACGGAAATAACACTGCCCTTGAGCAAAATATTTTCGCCGGCCAAAAGCGGTATCTCAGCAACTTTATTTATTTTGCGGCGGTCCTCATATCGTCTGGGAAAAAAATAAAAAAGATCCTGCAGCGTAAAGACGCCAAGCTTATTAAACTTAACGGCCAGCTGCGGCCCAACACCTTTTAGATATTTTATCTCTGTCTGTAGTTCCATATAAATATTCTAAAAAAAAGCCCCGGCATTACCCGGGGCTAATAATTGATAACTAAGAAATAACAACTTATTTATAAGTTGTTGGGTTCTGGTTATAAGAACCTGTAGAACCAGTTTGTTCTGCAGTAGCGCCGCAACCGGCAATAACAGCAGCTAAAGAAACTATAACTAAAGCAACAGCAAGTTTTTTCATTTTCAACCTCCTTTTTTTCTTATAGTCATTAGGAGAATTATATAATTAAATAAACAAAAAGTCTAATACTGGCAGCACTCCATTATTTATGGCTTCCTCGCCTAATGGTATTATTTTTTTACAATAGCAATATCTTTTTTTATCTGCTGCGCTAAAGCCTCTGCACTATCAAATTTCTTTTCGGCCCTAATGAATTTCTTAAAAAAAACGACCGCCTTTTTGCCATAAAGACGTCCTTGAAAATTAATTAAATGAGCTTCAATAACACGTTTTGTTTCATTAAAAGTCTGACGCTCACCGACAAAAACAGCTGCGGGATAGAGTTTATTATTAACAATAACTTCACCAGCATAAACCCCGGCACCGGGTATTAATTTATTGGGATGCCCAGGCTTAATATTAATTGTGGGAAAACCGAGCTTTTTGCCACGGCCATGACCATGGACTACTTTTCCGGCCAGTGAATAATTACGGCTCAAATAACGGGCTGCGCTTTCAACATCGCCATGGGCTAAAAAGCGCCGGATCAAAGAACTGCGGACAGGCTGGCCATCCAGTTCTACTTCCGGTACTATCTCTACTTTAAAGTTAAATTTTTTGCCTAACTCCACTAGCATACGCAGATCTCCCGCCCGGTTATAGCCAAAAGCATAATCATGGCCGACCACTAATATTTCCGGACGATAGCGGCGGACAATTATTTTTTCAATAAAATCCTGCGGATACATGTTCTGGATCTTTTTTGTGAATTTAATGACATCCAAATTGCCGATCAAACCGCGCCGCTCAGCAATAGTAGTAAGCAAATGGACGCCTTTATTGGGATGCGGATCAAATGTAATGACCCGATGGGCTTTTTCTATTATCTTTTGATGTCCACTATGGACACCGTCAAAAACACCGAGCGCCAGTTTCATCTTTTTCTCTCCTTGTCCCGACAGGGACAACTGCCGTTTCATCTAAAACAAAATCACCGATCCTGGTCCGGCGCAAAAAAGAAAGATGCGCAGGCACCTCCAGTTTTTGACCGATATCATAACAGAGTGTCCTGATATATGTACCTTTAGAACAAACGACCCTCAGACGAGCTTTATCTTTATTATTATAATCTAGAAGTTCCAGCTCGTGTATTTGTATTTTTCTAGGCTGTCGTTCGACAGTTTTTCCAGCTCTAGCCAGTTGATATAATTTTTGGCCGTTAACTTTTAAAGCCGAGTACATTGGCGGCAATTGTTCGGTCTCGCCTTTAAACGTATCTAAAACCGCCAGTAGCTCTTCTTGAGAAATAACAAAATCTTTTTTTTCGGCTATTACCGACCCCTCTTTGTCATAAGTATCTGTCGCCAGACCAAAAGTTATTTCTAAAATATATTCCTTGTCGTAACCAAGTATTTTTTCCAGGGAACTGGTCGCGGTACGACCAACGGCAATAATTAAAAGACCTTCCGCTAAGGGGTCCAGTGTACCGCCATGCCCGACTTTTTTAACAGTAGTCCTTTTTTTGACCCAATTGACAACATCAAAAGAGCTCCAGCCCAGAGGTTTATTGAATTTATAGAGACCTTCTTCAAAAAACATTCTCAGAAAAATATTTTAAAATAATTTTTTTAGCCCGCGCTAAGCTCACACCATCTATCCGACCGGCAGCTGCCCGCCGATGACCGCCGCCAGAAAAGACCGCCGCTATTTTAGAAACATCCAACCCGGTCTTTGAACGAAAACTCAATTTAATATATTTTTTCTTTTCCACCAAAACTACTGCAATCTCGCTATTCTTTTCGCGGCGCAGGTAATCTATTAAAATTCTGTTATCTAATTTACTGTTCTTATGGATCTGGCCCATGATCAGCCGTCCGTCAAAATAAGCCTGAGCCGAACAAAGCGCTTGACCAAGAGCACAGAGATCAGCCAAAGATTCCTGTTCATACAATACACTATAGACTTTATGCGCGTCAGCTCCCGCAGCCAAACAAGCAGAAGCCACTGACAGAGCCTCTTGGTTGCAATTGGCAAAAGAAAATTGGCCGGTATCGGTATAAACAGAAAGATAAATAGCTTCGGCCATTTTTTTATCTATTTTAATATTTAATGCGGCGGCTAAACGAAAGATCAGGACACCGACAGAGGAAGCGCCGGCATCAATAATATTCAAGCTGCCGTAACGTTCATTATCAAGATGATGGTCAATATTAATATCTACGTTAATTGGCAAAGGCAGGCGGCTGACCGTAGAGGTATCTACCGCAATGACCAGATCATAAGCGGCAGGATCAATTGCCGGCGGGAACTTAAATTTATACTTTTTAAGATAATATTCTATGGACGTTTTATATTGTTCGGTTGAAATACAGTCAATTTTTAACCGCGGATTTATTTTTTTAGCTATGCCTGCCAATGCCGCGGCCGAACCTACAGCATCGCCATCAGGATCATAATGGGTCAAGATCAGCAGCGCTGAAGCGCCGCGAATTTTAGTTTTGATCTGTTGACTCGCTTTGTTCACGGGCTTCTCTTTCTCTTTTAAGCTGATCTAACTTTTCTATAATGGCTGAACCGCGTTCCAGAGAATCGTCCTTAATAAAAACCAGGTCCGGCATATGCTTTAACTGAAGCTTTTTAGCCAGTGTACTGCGGATAAAAGACTTAGCGGAACGCAGACCGTTCATTGAACGGTTTTTTTCCGTAGAGTCACCAAAACAGGAAACATAGACCTTGGCCACCGAAGAGTCTTCAGCTAAGACCACATCGGTTATTGAAACAAACCCGATCCGCTGATCTTTGATCTTTTTGGCGATCAACTCAGCAATATCTTTTTTAATAGTTTCCGCTAATTTTTCCACTCTCGACATTTAAGACACCCTAGCCCCGAGCTTTTTCTCTTTTTTCTAAAGCGATTATCTGGTCGCCTTCTTGAAAATCGTTAAAACGCTCTACCGTAAAACCGCATTCATAGTTATTCTGAACTTCTTTAACATCATCCTTGAAACGCTTCAGTGTATTGAGCGTCCCTTCAAAAATAATTTTTTTGTTTCTTAAAACCTTAACCTGACAATTGCGTTTTAAAACACCTTCGGTAACAAAACCACCGGCAATAGCGCCGACTTTAGAATATTTAAAAACTGCCCGGACATCGGCTTTACCAATTTCAACATCTTCGTATTCCGGCTCTAAAAGACCCTGCATAGCTCTTTCCAGATCTTCTAAAAGTTTATAAATAATATTGTACTCTCTGATCTCGACCCCTTCTTTTTCCGCTACCGCAGCCGCTTCTTGCTGAACACCCACAGTAAAAGAAAGAACTACTGCCTCAGAAGCTTTGGCCAGCATAATATCTGACTCATTAACAATACCGGTACCAGTATGAATAATATTAACAGAAACTTTTTCTGTATTCAGTTTTTGAATTGAAGTATTCAACGCTTCTAAAGAACCTTGCACGTCAGCTTTTAAAACAATATTCAGCGATTTTGCTTCCACACCATTCTGGAGACTTTGCGCCAGAGAAGCCAGTGTTGTTCTTTTCTTTAAAAGCAGCTGATCCTTTTCCGCTATGGCTTTTTGCTCGGCCATTTCGCGAGCTTCTTTTTCTGAACCGACCGCTTGAAAAATTTCACCGGCCCGCGGAACATCCGTTAGACCTAAGATCTCTACAGGATAGGCAGGCGGCGCTTTCTCTACTTCTTTACCCAGGTCGTTAAACATCGCCCGAACACGACCGTGAACAGAACCGACAACAAACGGATCACCTTTCTTTAAGGTACCGGCTTTAATTAAAACTGTGGCCACCGGACCTTTTTGCTTAGAAAGCTGTGATTCAATAACAATACCCTGCGCCTTTTTGTCCGGATTAGCTTTTAGCTCTTCAGTTTCTGCTACCAGCAAGATCATATCAAGTAAATTATCGATGCCGATATTCGCTTTAGCAGAAATTTCACAGCAAATAGTTTTACCGCCCCAATCTTCTGGCAGCAGATCATGTTCTGTTAACTGTTGTTTAACCCTGTCGACATTAGCTTCCGGCAGGTCTATTTTATTGATCGCTACAATAATTGGCACCTGCGCCGCTTTAGCGTGATCAATAGCCTCTTTAGTCTGCGGCATAATACCGTCATTAGCAGCTACTACCAGAATAACAATATCGGTAACCTGACTGCCGCGCGCTCTTAAGGCTGTAAACGCCTCGTGACCAGGTGTATCTAAAAAAGTTATTTTTTTACCGGTAACTGTTACTTGATAAGCGCCGATATGCTGCGTAATACCGCCCGCCTCGCCTTCAATAATACGCGAAGAGCGGATCGTATCGAGCAATTTTGTTTTACCGTGATCAACGTGTCCCATAATGGTGACAATTGGCGGACGTTCTTTTAAGTTAGTTTCGTTGTCTTCTTTTTCGCTCGATTCTAAAATATGCAGATCATACTTGATCTTAGAATCTTCTTTTTCCGAGAAATCTGCTTTAACTTCAATATTAAAAAGACCGCCGATCTTTTTGGCTAGATCAAGATCAACTTTATGATTAATAGTGATCATCATCCCCTGTTTTAAAAGGGCGCCAATAACATCGGTAACTTTCAAGTGCATTAAACGGGCCAGATCGCCAAGCTCAAAAGACTCCTGATTTAAAACAACTTCGCTGAGCGGATTGTTTAAAAGCTCTTGTTCTTCCTGCGCCCGCTCTTCAAGTAGTTTTCTTTGTTTAAGTTTTTTATATTTTGATTTCCGTTTTTTCTGTTTTGGTTTAAAAACATCCAGAACATTTTGTTCTTTAACAAACGTGCGATCGCTCTTCTCAAAAACTCTGGTGCCGTGTCTTTTAACTTCACCAGGTTTAGCCGGGTTAACAAGCTCCGTAACATCAACAATGCCTGTGTCCGCTTTTTTCTTTTCTGTATCTTGTTCTTTGTCTGAGAGAGCTTCTTCCCGGAGTTCGGACTGACCGGCAGTATGAGCTTCCTCGCTCTGAGAAGTCGGTTCAGTTTCTTCTTTGTTCTTTTCTTCCGCTTCCTTTTTTTTGTTTTCTAAAACCTTAAAGGCTTTCTTACTGAGCGAATCTTCTTCCTCTTTACCAGCTTCCGCAGCCAGCGAATCAATATCCTTTTTCTTAATGACCTTAATAACTCTTTTTTGTTTAACAGGCGGCTGAAAAAAATCGGTAACTTCTTTGACAATAGCAGTGTCAAGAACACTGTTAATATTTTTAAATTCAATCCCTTTTTGTTCCAGGTATTGCTTAACTTCTTTAATATCCTTACCTAATTTATCAGCTAATTCTTTTAACTTCATATTTTACCTTTTATTTCTCTTTTATTTTTAATTTTAGCACTTAACCCAGTTTTATTCTGCTGCGGCCTCCTGCGCTGTTTCTGCTTCTTCTGTTTTTACTTCAGCTGACGGAGTAGCTTCTTCAGCACTTGCCGGCTCAGCAGTTTCCCCTTCTTCCGCACTATTCTTTTTCTCCGCAGCAATAGCAGATTTAAGATTAGCGGCAAAGCTGGATTTTTCTGACTCAACTTCGATCTTCCAGCCGGTTAAACGAGAAGCCAAACGAACGTTCTGCCCGCCTTTGCCAATGGCCAGAGAAAGCTGATCTTCGTTAACATAAATAGTGGCGATATTACAGGTATTGCCTTCTTCGTCTTTGGCATTTTCTTCCAGCTTAATTTTGTTTATTTTAGCCGGCTTTAAAGCATTGACCAGATATTCATAAGGATCATCAGAATACTCAATAATATCGATCCGCTCATTATTTAACTCTTTAACGATGTTCTGGATCCGGCCGCCCATATGACCGACACAGGTGCCAACTGCACCGACTTCTGCGTCATTAGATTTAACCGCAACTTTAGCTCTCACGCCAACCTCACGCGCAACTGAGAGCACCGTAATGATGCCATCGTGAACTTCCGGAATTTCCAGTTCAAATAGCGCCTTCAAAAGACCGGGATGTGAACGAGAAATGCGGATGCGCGGACCTTTAGATGATTTTTCAACTTCCGCAATATAAACTTTAATAGGATCACCCTGTTTATACTGCTCGTTAGGTATCTGGTCTTTATAAAATAAAACCGCCTCGGTCCGGCCTAAATTAACTAAATAATTGCGTCCTTCGCGGCGCTGAATAGTACCGGTAACAATAGTGCCGACTTTATCGCCAAACTCGCCGGAAATAGAATCTTTTTCCGCCTCTCTGATCCGCTGCATAATGACCTGTTTAGCGGTCTGAGCGGCAATACGGCCAAAGTCATCGGGCGTAACCTCGATCATGATCACGTCGCCAACTTCAACATCATCCTGATACTCAGCAGCTTCAGCCAGTGAAATTTTAGAAAAACGCTCGGCATCATCTTCAATACCGTCAAGAGTTTCGACTACTTCTTTGCCGGCGAAGATCAAAGCCTCTCCGGTATCTTCTTCAATAGTAACTTCCAGGTTCTCAACACTGGGAAATTTTTTCTTACAAGCGGCAATTAAGGAAGCTTTAATTGCCTCAATTAAAACATCGCGCGAAATACCGCGCTCTTTTTCAATTTGCGTGACGACCTGGGTAAAATTATTAATTAACAGCATATTTTCCTCCAAAAAAATTATTTTAAATAAAAAAAGCGGCCATTGGCCGCCTCAAATCATTGTTGGGAAAACTATACATCAATTAATGCTATTTTTCAATAAGCAAATACGCCGGCACTCAGCTCTTGAGTAGTTTTTGGTAAACTTTTAAAACACCGGCAACATAGTTGTCTGTCATAAAACGGTCTCTTACCGTTGCTAAGGCCTGGCGGCCAATTTGCTCTTTTGTCCTGGTCGGCAAAGCCAAAACATTCTTCAGCGTCGCGGCCAACTCCTCGGCTGATGCGGCCTGAACTAGAAAACCGTTGACATTATCTTTAATTATTTCCGGTATGCCGCCGACAGCAGAAGCAACCACCAATGATTGATATGACATTGCCTCAATAATGACCCGGCCAAAAGGTTCAGCCAATGAAGGCACTACCACAACACCGGCCCGCTGTAAAAAATGAGCGGGGTCTTTGACAACGCCAAAAAAATTAACCAGCTGCTGGAGCTTATTTTTTTTGATATAACGCAAGAGCTTATTGTAATAACGGCGCTCTGTAATAAGCGGCGCACCGAGAATATCTAACGAGATACTCTTACCCTGCTGGCGCAGAATATTAATAGCCTCCACCAGATAGGTCACCCCTTTGCGTTTTTCAATGGTGCCAATAAATAAAACCCGGTGCGGTATTTTTTTTACAGCTGCTGCCGCCGGCAGTGAATTGACCGCATTATAGACCACATCTATTTTTTGGCTGCCGGGAAAATCTTTCAACATGCTCTTAGAAATAACTATTAAGCGATCGGCCTGACGGTATAAACGCTCAGCGATCTGCGGATAAATAGAGAGATCTTCACGAACATGCATAACCGTTTTAACGCCAGCTCTTCTAGCCGCCTTCAAAGCATATTCCGATAAAAAAGTATTGGCATGGACTAAACAGGGCCGATAAAGTTTAAGACAGTAGAGGAATTTTAAATATTTAAAATTCCTCTGCAGATCAAGGACAATAACTCTTTTCTGATCAAGCCGCTCCAGGACCGGCCCTTTTTCCGGCACAACAAAGACCGGCAGCCAGTTTTGCGCGGCCAGTGCGTTAGCTAAAATAGCTAGTGAAAGAGGCGCACCCGCAATATTGGATTGATGAGAAACCAGGAAAACTACATTTCGGCCGCTGCGCACACCAAACTTTTTGGCGGGATATTTTTTTAGGCCTTCGGCGATCCCCGCCAAAAAGAAAAGGCCGCGGAGTTTATAAAAATATTTATTAAAAAGTTTTTCGTTCTTATTCTCATACCGCTCTATTTTTTTGGCATAAGAGCGGGCCAGCCAATTATTATTTAAAGAGAAAAATTTATTCAGCAGCAGATTAAAAGGGTTAACGCCAATCTGCAGACCGCCCCAGAAATGTTTTCTATAAAATAAAACTGCCGAGCGCCCCGCCTGGCGGTGTTTATCCAACCGTTTGGCAGTGCCATTATTGACGCTAAAAATATAGCCAATGGCATTGGGATTAATTTTATATTTAAAACCGCGCTCTCTGATGCGGTAACCGAGCTCCTGATCTTGAAAACCGTATTCTTTAAAATCTGGGTCAAAGCCGCCGACCAAGAGAAGGACCTTGCGAGCCACTGAAATATTATTGGTTATAAATGTATAAAAAGGTGAATTCTCATTATACGGCGGCTGATATTTTTTCATATCTATACGGGAGAGGCGCTTTTCAGCAAGCTCCTCTTCATTGGCAATATAACCGACCCGGCCACGCACCACAGCGACATTCTCCGCCCGGCAACGCTGATGAGTTAAATAATGCTGTTCAATAAAATCATTTTCCAAAACAACATGATCATCAATAAAAATAATGATCTCACCGTAAGCATTCTTAATGCCGAGATTGCGCGCCGCTGAACGCCCGGCGTTCTTTTGATAAAAGTAACGAACCATAAACGGAAACTTCAGTTTAACAATATCGGCGGTATTATCGGTGCTACCATCATCGGCAACGACCACTTCAAAATCACTGAACGTCTGCTCTTTTAAAGAGTTTAGTGTCCGCGCTAACATTCCGTAGCGATTATATGTAGGAATAACAATACTAACGGCAATTTCTGACATTTTAAAAACTAACCCAGTATTTTATTAAGTGCATCGACAACATCCTGCACATCGGACTCGCTCAACTTAGCAGAAATAGGCAAACTCAGCGTCCGCGCCGAAACAAATTCCGCCTCCGGAAAATCACCCTGCTGATAACCGTAAGCTTCTTGATAATAAGGATGAAGATGAAGCGCACGGTAATGAACGCCAGTGCCGATCTTCTCTTTGATCAGCGCGTTCAAAAGATCATCGCGCGTCATTTTGACATTATCGATATCGAGCAGCACAGTATAGAGATGAAGCGCGTGAACGGTATCGGCTTCAGGTTCTTTGGGGAGAATTAGCGGCAGTTTTTTCAGTTGCTCACTGTAAGTCTGCCAGATCTTTTTTCTGACATCATAAAATTTATCTATTTTTTTCAGCTGTTCAACGCCGAGCGCCGCCTGCAGATCCATCATATTATATTTAAAACCGGGGAAGATAACATCGTAGTGTTTAAACCCTTCGTCGGAAAAACGTTTCCAGGCATCGCGCGACATACCGTGCAGACCGTACATCTTTACCTTGTCGGCATATTCCTCATTATTGGTCGTGACCATGCCGCCCTCGCCAGTAATAATATTTTTAGTAACATAAAAAGAGAAACACCCTAAGTCGCCGATAGAACCGGTCTTTTGTCCATGATACACCGACTCAATGGAATGAGCGCAATCTTCAACAACTTTTAAGTTATGTTTTTTAGCTATCGCCATGATCTTATCCATATTACAGGGACGACCGGCGAAATGAACAGGAACGATCGCTCTGGTCTTCGGTGTAATTGCCGCCTCTATTTTATCTTCATCGATGTTCAGTGTATCTCTTTTGATATCGACAAAGACAGGCTTACCGCCGGCGTGAATAATAGTATTGGCGGTAGCGCAGAACGTCATTGGTGTAGTGATGACCTCATCACCCGGCTTTAAACCGAGGACTATCATTGCCAGGTGCAGCCCGGCGGTACAGGAGTTCAGCGCCATGGCGTAATTAGTGCCGATATATGACTTAAAATTGTCCTCAAATTCTTTAACTTTGGGACCGGTCCCTATCCAGCCAGTCTTTAACCGGTCAATTACAGCGTCTATCTCTTCCTGCTCAATGCGCGGTGAACCAAATACCAAAAAATCTTCTCTCATTTATTTTCCTCTTCTATTAATAGTAAGTCTATGATCTATTTTTACCCCTCTGGCTTTCGTCACTCTCCCCGCGCTAGCGCGGAGAAAGTTCACGTTCAGAATAAAAAATATCTACTTTATATTCCCCTTCTCCGCATTTGCGGGGAAGGGGCCAGGGGATGGGGTCATAATAAATCGTCTACAATTCAGTTTATCTACTTATTATATAAACCACTTAATAACAAGGCTATTTTAACATAGAGTTAAAAGAGAGCAACAAAACAGCTATTTACTCACTAGCAAATTGCCGTCATGATCGACGGCAATTTGCGAGAGATCATTGTCTAAAAAATTCTCGATATAAGACATTGAAACTGTCGGCAGGTAACCGAACAGTTTTTCAATGCCAAGGCGGACAATGCGGCGCTGAATAGCTTTGTCGTAATTTTTGATCGACCGGTTATCCAACTTAATTTGGGCATCCTCTTCTTGTAAAACAACCTCTTGATAGGCGATCAAGGCCTGGCGCTGCAAATAATTATCTTCGTCTTTTAAAATATCGGACATCCGCAAGACCGTTTCTTCCAGATTATCGTTATACTTCTTTAAGAACGGTATCAATTCATGACGAATTTTATTGCGCAGAAAAACAGTCTCAGCATTAGAACTGTCCTCAATATTTTCAAGGCCATTGAGCGCAGCGTAATCATCTATCTCAATCCTGCTGACAGACAAAAGAGGACGCACTATCTCCACATCGCCAATTATTCTTCTCTCGGGCATACCAGAGAGCCCCTTGCCGGCGGCACCGCGCAAAAAACGCATAACAATGGTCTCTACTTGATCGTTCTTATTATGAGCAATGGCAATTTTATTAGCCTGCAATTTTTGCGCCGTCTTAACAAAATAATCGTAGCGCACTTCGCGCGCCGCGTCTTCGATAGAAAGCTTATGCTCGGCGGCATATTTTTTAACATCGGCAAACCCGAGCGAAAAAGAGAGGCCATATTTTCTGGCCAGCGACTCCACGAACAGAGCATCGTCATCGGAATCAGTACCCCTTAGCTTGTGATTAAAATGAATTACCTGGAGCTCAATATCTTTTAATTTACTCAAACAGTCGAGCAGCACGACAGAATCTCTACCGCCCGAAACAGCAGCTAAGACAATGTCATTTTTATTAAAAAGGTTCTCGTTAAAATTCATAGATGGATTATAACAAAATTCATAAAACAAACAGATAAAAGATCAATACAAATAAGAATTAAACTCCGCCAGTTTGCTCTTATTTAAATTATTAAACCCGAGCGAATCCAGCCCCAGAAAAGCGGAGATCTTAGAGCGAATGGTCAGCAGACCATAATCTTCGGTATGGACCATTCTGATAACGCGCGCTTTGCCTTTAATACCGGCGCCAGTTTTAGCCAATTCAATCGCGTCAAAAACAGAACCAAAATCATCAATTAAGCCGACTTGTTTAGCCTGCTGCCCAGACCAAATGCGCCCGCCGGCGATCTGTTCCATTTCCGCCATATGTAAATTTCTCTCCAGCGCCACGATCATTTTAAATTCGTCATAGATCTGCCGCTGATAGTCTTCGATCATCTTAATTTCTGCCGCGCTCAGCTGACGGCCGAAAGAATACATATCTAAATGTTCGCCGGTCTTAATGGTATCTTCTTTAATACCTAATTTACTATAAAGCGCCGAGCCTTTTAAAACGCCGCCAATAACACCAATACTGCCGGTCAAAGTACCGCGGTTGGCAATGATCTTATTGCCGGCGCAGGCTATATAATAACCGCCCGAAGCGGCAATATTACCCATGGAAACCACGACATATTTTTTATGTTCCTCACGCAGCTCTTTGACCTTGCGATAGATCATATCGGAAGCGAGCGCCGAACCGCCCGGCGAATTGATCCTCAGCACAACTGCCTGTACATCGTCCTTATCTTTGATCTCATTGAGTATCTCAATAATAGATTCAGCACCAACATTTTTCTCGCCGGTCAAAATATTTTGTTTAGAACGGCCGCTGACGATCTGCCCGTCAATATCAATAATAGCCACTGTGCCAACTACCGGCAGAATTACCGTATCCAGAACATTGGTTGGTAGTTCTAGCGGCGTAATGAATTTAGGGTCATGTTCCAGATCAGTAACTTCCTTGAGAATATCTTTGATGTCTTCATAATAAGCAATTTGATCGATCAAACCCAGTGAAAGCGCTTTGGTAGCGGTAATAATGCCGCCGGCGCTAAAAATAGCGACCTGATCATCATTCAAATTCCGTTCTTTTTTAATATCCTCAATTATCTGATTATTGAGATCTTTAACCAGCGCGGTCAGCTGTTTTTCCTGCGCCTCCGTCCAGGCCTCATTGAACGGGCTGGTGGCGTCTTTGTATTCACCAGCTTTAAATGTTTGATAATTAAGACCTATTTTCTCCAAGAAACCGCTCAACCTGGTTACAGTCAAAGACTTACCCAAAGAGACAAGCGCCCCCATTTTATTCATAATTATCTTATCGGCCACCGTTGCCAGATAATAGCTATTCTCCGAGATCTCATCTTCAATATAGATAATTACTTTTTTTCCTTTTTCTTTAAAGGCTACGAGTTCAGTGCGCAGTTCCTGCACCAGACCGACATAAGAGAGACTGTTAGGCAGATCTTTCATTTTTATTAAAATGCCGGTGATCCTATTATCCTCAGCGGCATATCTGATAGTATTGAGCAGATTATCGCCGCCCGGCAGCAAGCCCTCTATAAAGGTATAACCATCCTGTCCGGAAACTAGTGGTTTAGAAAGATCTATTAATAAAATTTCCTGGGCGCCGTTAACAACATAGCGGCGCTGATCTTTATAACGATCACTGCCCATTTTCAGACCAAAGCGATAGATGATCTCCCGTTCTTTTTCTTCTACGGCGTATTCCCAAATAAGACCAAGAAAACCAAGCGAAACTCCATAGGTAGTATTTTTGTCATTTTTACCCAGCCGCAGAGTAAAGCCGTCCGCCGCATCCCATTCTACGCCGTAATGAGCAATAGCGCTGTTAGGGGTATCGTGCGGATGAAAAACCTCATTATCATAAACAAAGAGTACTCTATCAATAACTTTCCAGGCGGTACCAAAGCGATAACTGGGCTTTACATCAAGATTGCCGCCGGAAAAATTCTGCGCATTCAAGCCCAAACGCCAGGTTGGAGTTAAATGAGCCAGCAAACCGAGATCAAGACCCCAGGAGACTCCAGCCAAATTATCAGGGCCTTCCTGGGTAATTTTTTTATAGGTCAAGCCATAGTCAATGCCCTGCTTAGTTTTGACGCCGAAGCCATAGGAGTCTATCTGCGACCAGTTAAGTTCCTCATCAACATAGTGCCGCTGGCCATAGGCTAAATTACCTAATTTAAAACCACGCTCAACGCCGAGCTTAAGGCCGTCCCGGCGGTTAAGATCATCTTCGCCATAATTGAACTGCACCGTGCGGTTAGCCAGACCAGCCGGATTATAAAAAAGAGCGCTAGTATCTTCTGCTACCGCCGTAAAAGCGCCACCCAGCCCAAGAGCGCGAACACCGGACTCACGCCGCAAAAGATCGGAAGTGAGATCTGCCGCACTAAGTGCAAAAAACAAAAAAAACGGCACTAAAAATTTCTTAAACAGAGTTACACCTCTTGAGCTTAATTTCCGGTTTAATTATTCCTGCTCTACGGTCTCAATTCCCAGCTCATCAAGCTGTTTAAGATCGACCGCTGAAGGGGCCGCGGTCAGCAGACACTCAGCAGATTTAGTTTTAGGAAAAGCAATAACATCACGAATTGATTCTGAACCGGTCAGCATCATAATTAAACGATCGAGCCCAATGGCCAGTCCGCCATGCGGCGGCGCACCATACTGCAACGCCTCCAGCAAGAAACCAAATTTTTCCTGCGCTTCTTGCTCGCCAATATTTAAAGCTTTTAAAACTTCTGCCTGTTGTTCTGAATTATGGATACGCAGTGAACCGCCGCCCAGCTCAACACCGTTAAGGACAATATCATAAGCGGCCGCTTTAGTATTTTCATTCAACGCAGCATCAAGCGGCATTGTAAAAGGATGGTGAACGGAAGTGAGCTTACCTTCGTCGGTCTTCTCGAACATTGGAAAATCTACCACCCAGCAGAAAGCAAATTTATTTGGTTCAATTAAACCAAGCTGGTGTGCCAGCGCGATCCGCAATTTAGCCAGCGACTCATGGACTACTTTTTTAGTATCGGCCACAAAGAGCAGAATATCGCCGACCTGACCGTCCGCTTTTTTAATAATACCCTGTAGTTGTTCTTCGCTAAAAAATTTAGCGATTGGTGAATTGATCTCGTTCTCGCGAATAGTGATCCAGGCCAGCCCTTTGGCACCGAACTTGCCGACAAAATCTTTATAGCCGTCAAGATCTTTACGCGAAAGTTTACCGTCAGCACCTTTGACATTAATAGTTTTAACCATACCGCCGCGGTCAACAACTTCTCTAAAAACTTTCAGTTCTGACTGTGCGGCAATTTCTGAAATATCTACCAACTCCATGCCAAAGCGCAGATCAGGCGCATCTGAACCATATCTATTAATAGCGTCATCATACTTAATATGCGGGATCTCTTTAGGATAAGCAAAGCCAGCCGCCGCCAGCGCCGCTTTCAATAAACCGTTAGTCATATTAATAATATCTTCCTGTTTAACAAAAGAAGCTTCTATATCCACCTGCGTGAATTCCGGCTGACGATCGGCACGCAGATCTTCGTCGCGAAAACAACGAGCCACCTGATAATATTTTTCCATGCCAGAGACCATCAGCAGCTGTTTAAATAACTGTGGCGACTGCGGCAGAGCAAAAAAACTGCCCTTTTTAACACGGCTGGGGACCAGATAATCTCTGGCACCTTCTGGCGTTGATTTTGTTAAAATAGGTGTTTCGATCTCCAAATAACCTTCAGTATCCAGATAATCGCGCATCGCTTTAACTATCTTACTGCGCAGAATTAAATTGTTTCGCAGTTTTTCGCGGCGCAGATCGAGATAACGATACTTTAATCTGATAGCTTCATCAACTTCTTGATCATCCGCTATGGAAAAGATCGGCGTTTTGGCTTTATTTAAAACCGTCAGCGCCAACCCCTCGAGCTCCACCTCACCTGTAGCCATTTTGGGATTAACATTTTCAGGTGTCCGGGCTATTATTCTGCCGCTGATCTCAACCACATATTCAGAACGCAGCTCTTCGGCAGCAACATGCGCATCTGCATTAATTTCCTGACTGAACGCCACCTGCAATATTCCTGAACGATCACGCAGATCAACGAAAATAACACCACCGTGATCGCGCCTTCTATTGACCCAGCCGCGGACGGTAATCTCCTGGCCAACGTTGTTCTTATTTAAACTACCGCATGGTATATACTTCTTCATAAACTTTAATTACTCCTTCTTGGTTTTATTTTCTTTTTTAGTTTTTTGCTTTTTTGTTAAGTTATTTTTTTTCTTAGTTAATAGTTCAGCCAATTTACCAAAAGGAACTTTGGTTTGTTTGCCGGTCGCCATTTCTTTTAAAAGACCGTATTTTTTAATGATCTCATCTTCGCCCAGAATATAGACATATTGCACACCCAGCTTATTAGCATATTTCATTTTAGCGGAAAGGCCGCGGTCCGAATTATCAATTTCCAAAGAAATATCGCTATGTCTTAATTTATTGGCAATGATCGCCGCACGATTTTTAGCGTTCTCGCCTAAGGGCAACAAGAACAAGAAAGGAGCAGGCTGCGGCACCGGCAGAGCCTGTGACTGCATTAACATTACCAGCCGCTCTACGCCAAAAGCAAAACCGACCGCCGGCGTATCCGGCCCCTCTAAAGAGGAGATCAGATCATCGTAACGGCCGCCGCCGCAAACAGCGTTCTGCGCGCCCAAATGCGAAGAGATAATTTCAAAAACAGTTTTAGTATAGTAGTCGAGGCCGCGCACCAAGCGAGGATTGACCTGAAATTTGATCCGCATAATATTCAGATAATTTTTAACATCGTGAAAGTGCTCACGGCAATCGGCACAAAGCACGTCGGACATATCTGGCAGACAAACAAAATATTTCTGACATTGTTTATTTTTACAGTCTAAGATCCGCAGAGGGTTAGTTTGAAAGCGCTTCTGACAATCGGGACAAAGGTGTTCTAAATTATCGCCAAGAAATGATTTTAAGCGCTCTTTAATGACCGGCCGACAGACTTTGCAACCGACGCTGTTAATGTTTACTTCCAGCTCCTGCAGGCCGATCTCTGAAAAAAAGTGATGAGCCATGGCAATAACTTCGGCATCGTTATAAGGGGTTTTAGCGTTAATTAGCTCGCCGCCAATTTGATGAAATTGACGATAGCGTCCAGCCTGCGGACGTTCATAACGAAACATTGGCCCCTGATACCAGAGACGAGAGACCGGTTCTTGATAAAGACCATTCTCTAAATAAGAGCGAATGACCGACGCCGTACCTTCCGGCCGCAGCGTTAAGGAACGACCTTTTTTATCGGCAAAAGTGTACATCTCTTTGGTGACAATATCGGAAGCGTCGCCAATACTGCGCATGAAAAGATCGGTACTTTCAAAAATAGGTGTCCTGATCTCTTTAAAATTATATAAATTAAAGATCTTTCTGGCAGTAGCTTCAACATATTGCCAAAGCACATTTTCTTCCGGCAGAATATCCTTAGTCCCTCTGGGGACAGTGATCTTAACCAAAGCGCTTACCCTCTTTTCCTAAATATTTTAAACTACAATTTTCCGCTTGTTATTTTTGTTCTAGAACTACACCGGTTTCCGCAAAGACGCGGCGCGGGAAAAACAGGCCGGGCAGATCAATTAACCGCTCATCAACAGCGGCAATTATAAACAAAGGCTCTAAATTATACCTTAACTCATCAATATTTCCAGGCCATTCATATCTTAAAAAAAATTTCATGAAATCCAGAGAAAATGCCTGGATCTTTCTATTATACGTTTGATTAAATTTATTAATAAAGTGATCTACAAGAATAGGAAGATCTTCCCGCCGCTCACGTAAAGCGGGGATCATTAAAAAAAGATATTTATTTTTAAAATCATTGGTCAAACTCTCAAAAAGCGCCGCCGAGGTAAAAGAGAAGACCACACGCGGGGCGATAATTTTCTGTTCCTGCAAAAGACGCTTTTTCTCACAAAACCACTCCAACACAGAAATAATAAATAAAACATCTTTACTTTCCAGCCCTTTAACATAGAGCGTTTTGCAGCCCAGTCGGCCGGTGCTGTTTAATTTATAAAGATCGTTCAAGGCGGCCCAAACATGCGTTTCATAGCTCTCGCCGACAAAATTTAATAAATTCAGCTCTCTAAAATAACCGTCGCCGGCCAGCTCGCGATGCAGAATTTTAGCAGCCTCTTTTTTACCGCAGCCCGGCTCGGCATAAATAAAAAGATCCTGGTCAGCGATAAAGGTCCGTTTAAGCTCTCTGTTAAAAAAATTAATTTTTTCCGATGTCCCTATAAAATAAGGCGACCATTCTTGCTCTCTGAGTTCATTGATTTTTTGGGTTAGCTGTTCGGCAGAAAAAAGAAAAACCAGATCGTAGTTATCTCGCAGGTCCAAGAAATCCTGTGCTTTTTTACCTGACTGCTGGCCTTCAAAAAAATAAACAATTATCGGCAGTGCCAGCCCCGTTAAACGCAATTGAGCAGCAAAAAGCTCTTCCGCTAAAACAATAATAACAGCAACTGAATTTTCCCGTAAAAAAACCTGTGCTTCCGCAACAGAAGAAAAAAACAAAGGGATACCAGCCAGCTGTTTTTTTAATAAACTGCACTGGGCTTCCGTAGTTTGCTCATTTTCAATAATAAGAATCGGACCGAGCAATCTTACCTCTTATTTTTCCTGCGCGGCGCAGGTTTAGCTTTTTTGACAGATTTAACTTTGGCTGTTTTTTTAACAGAAGTCTTTTTTGTTTTTATTGTCCGGCTTATTTTAGCCCCTGTTTTGGCCGCTGTTTTTTTGACGCCGCCAGTTTTTTTAGTAAACTCTATGACCGCCTCCAGTTTAGCCAGCGCTTTGCCGCCAAAAAGAGAACTGTGTGCCAGCTGCAGCCCTTCATGTAACGTAGCAGCTTTATCGCTGGCTGCTATTGCGGCCGCGGCATTGAGTAAAACAATGTCGGTCCGCGGACTATTTTCTTTGCCAGACAAAATGACCCTGGCCATCCGGACATTTTCCGCTAACGTACCGGAAAGTAAATTATTTAACGAAGCTGTTTCCATACCGAAATCTTCCGGCACAATAGAATAAGTATTAATAGTTCCATGGCGAAGCTCTGAAATACGGGTCTCACCGTTAATAGAGATCTCGTCAATACCCTCAAGGCCATGGACCACAAAAGCCCGTTTAAAACCGAGCATCCGCAAAGTATTGGCCACCACAGTTGTCAGCTTGGGATCATAAACCCCAAGGACAATGCCGTTGACAGCGGCAGGATTAGCCAGTGTTTCTAATAAACAAAAAGCGGTCCTAATGCCGATCTCTTTCTGGGCCGGCAAAGTCTGCAAAAGCGCCGGCTGAAAAATATCGGAAGCTAAAAAACCAATACCCAACTTATTAATGCATTTTTCCACTTCTTTAGGCGAAACTTTTAAATTGACACCCAGCCCATCTAATAATTCAGCAGAGCCATGTGTATCGTTAAGCGAACGGGCGCAGTATTTAGAAACGGTAACTCCGGCACCGGCGGCAACAAAAGCAGCCAGTGTAGAAATATTAAAAGTATTGATGAGATCCCAGTCGGTACCGACAATATCGACACGATCGCGCGCCGATGGTTTAATCTTAACCGCCTGTCTATTAAGTGCTTTGGCCATCCCCACAAACTCAGTAATGACCTCGCCTTTTAAACGCAAGGCAGTCATAAAAGCGGCGATCTGCGCGCTGGTCGCCTCACCTTTGAGCATAACATCCATTACTGCTTCTGCTTCTTTTTGATTGAGATCATATTTCTCGATAACTTTTTGTATAACTTTTTGCATTTTAGCCACCCCGTCTAACTAAATTTACAATCTAAATAGTTCTTTATTTTATCACAAAACCTCGATCTCTTCAGTTAAAACCAGAACACCATCAGCGTCTTTAAGATACAACTTAACAGGATACCTGCCAGGATAGGTTTTTGGCGGCAATTTAACCGGCGACTGCCAAAAATTATTTTTCTGCGGCCGCAGAGGATAGCTCTCGCCAAAAACCTCTACCGTAGCACGCTCCGGCTTCACTGCTTTTAATAAATGGAGTCTGACCTCAAATTCGCCGGCCGGTCTAACTGCCGGCGGAAAAAGCGTCAAAGAATACTGGTCGACAGGACGCGGCTTGCTCTGCCGCTTATTGATGGTATTTTTACTCAGAGAAAAAACCTGATAATCTGGACCCTCGGTCTTAATTAAAATGAGACCTGCTTCATCAAAATTTTGGTCGGCGGACAAATACCAGTGTTTATGGTCGAGTTTCTTGAGATCGCGCCGGTCGAGATCATTGCCGGAGACAAAAAGAACACGGCTGATGTTTTGCCCGGAGTTATTAATTAAAACCATTGAGCCGCTCCCCTTACTGCGCAAATAAAAACCCGCGGCGTTGTACTCCAGAACCGAAGGATCATCCGCCATTAAAGTTTTGAGTTCTGCGGCGGCTTCCGCGTAAAAAACATAAAAAGCAACACCGTTGATATTGAACTGGTATTTTTCACCGGCTCTCAATTTTTGCTCTCTAAAATAAAGTTTTTTCTGATATCTTTCATTAGGCAAAATAGTAACTTGTTCGGACCGGACCGTATAAAGATCTGGCTTAACACTATTAAAAAAGATCTGTTTACCGGTATCGACAGTAATTTTGTCGAGCGCTTGATTATCTATTGTAAGCTCAAAGAGATAATTATTGCTGACAATAGCAGCAGAGAGCTCATAAACAATATTATCTTTTTCCTGGACCTGCGGCGGCAGGACCGTTAGCGAACGCTCGTTGGGGTTAAGCCACTCTGCCGGACCGGCAAAGAGAAAACAAAAAAGAAGAGAAACAACTGCACATGATTTATTTTTTAAAAGAAACTTCACCCGTTTATTATCATTGTTAAGATCAGAAAAATCAATATTTGTGTTGCTAACTCCGCCTTTTTTTGCTAAATTAGCCTCCCGTTTTTATAACGGCGTTTCTTTATGGCGGTGTAACATCGTCTTATGGCGGGGTAACGTCGACCGCAAAGCGGTCTTGTTGCCGACACTTAACAGCTAAAGCAGTTAAGTAGTCGGTATGCTCAGATGGTTGTTTGATAATAAATGTTCTTTATGTTCAAGCCTAACGGCTTTTTTTGGCGGGGTAGCTCAGATGGTTAGAGCACACGGCTCATACCCGTGTTGTCGGTGGTTCGATCCCACTCCCCGCTACCAA
>CAYUXF010000007.1:31785-39766 GCA_964448755.1 uncultured bacterium | reverse complement strand
AAGGGAGGTTAAACATAAACTAATTCATGTTTACACAGTTTAGTTTACAGTCTCGATCCTCCAGCCACTTCGTAACATATTCCCGCTGTTTAATATTTTTATCTCCAATAAAATTGTATATTATTCGTCTAACACTACTATCGCCATTTTTATCGGCGGCAGCACATAAATAAATAGCTAGGAGCTGAGCAGCTTCCGGAGAAAACCGATATTTATTATCAACAAGTATCTCAAAAATATTTGCAGTTTTATCATAATACGTCAGCAGTAGCGAACGGGTAATAAATTTACCTATTTCAAATAATTTTTGCTCATAACTTTCTATCATTTGTTTATATTCTTCTATTTTCCCGTCAAGCAAGCTCTTTTCTATCAACAATCTATTGAGCTTATGGGCCAAATTCCTGGCTTTCTTAGTCTTAAAATTATCCGCATAATTAGGATCACTCATTGTCTCCTCAATATGAGCTCTATCCATATCTTTTTCATACTTTGATAATTTTTCAAAAATAGAATCTATCTCTACACCTAGTGTCTTCTGTTCAACTTCTAAGCCAATCGACTTTTTTACCAGTTCAGCTATCTCTTTTTCAAGTTTTTCTTTTTCTTGTTTTGTCTTTTCATATTTTTTTGAAATCTGTTCATTAAGAAGAGCCTGTGCACTAATTTTCTTATTCAAATCTTCTCTGTTTTTTCTAAGGCCTTCAACATCCCAAATAATTTTATAATTATTATCTCCCCAGGGAACTAGATCTAATATGATCCCTTCCTGTCTGGCTTCCTTTTTTAGCTGAGATATTGCTCTCTCCATATTTTCTCTATTTTGTTTTTCTTGTTCTCTATTCTGTTCATATCTAGAAGCACTAAAAGAAACGCCAACAATCAAACCATTTGTGTCCTTCTCCGGCATTACATCTATACCATAAGAATGCAATTCACGTTGAAGATCAAAAATACGCAAATCAACGGCTGTCTTCATATTCCTAATCAATGTATTTTTTTCATTTATTTTCTTATTATCTTCTTCCAGTAGACTTATCTTAATCTCGTTTTTTTTCACCATATTCCGCAATTCTTTATTTTCAGCCTCACTTTTTTCAATCATTTTTTTAAAATCATCTATTTCTTCCATTTGTCTGGAAACTACCAGTATTTTCTTATTGAGTAAATTTTTTATTTTTTCTAATATTCCATCGACAACAACTTCACCTGTAGTAATTGTGCCATTAATGAGTGCCTGCTGATGGCGATCCGTCTTTTCATTTATTAGATCAAGCGCCTTATTTATTTTGCCGGAAAAATTTTTAATTAAGTTATTCTTCAGAACAATTAATTCTTGTTTATATTTCTCAATATCATTTTCATATCCAGTAATTTTCTCATCTAAACATATTCTATCTACAATCAATAAATTATCTTTATTTCTATCATAGTTCCTTCTAATGCTCACATAGGGTTTCAATAGCTCATCCGCACGTTCAATTTCATCAAGCAATAATTTCAAGGCAATACTTTTTCTGTCACTTCTCTCTTTATACATATCCAAATTAGCATTAAGTAAATCTATTTCTTTTTTAAATCTATCTATTTCTATAGAATGATTTTTCAGTAATATATCCATTTCACGTTTGTATTTTTTGAGTTTTTCATCATACAAATAAACATCTTTAGCACTCACCTCAAGACAAAAAGCCTCATCAATACGAACAATGTCTCCCTGCATTAACTGTCCAAAATAAACCGCAGCATCAAATCCCTTAAAACCAGTAGCGACTATTTTTCTAAGTAAACGAACTATAGAATTAAGTTCTTGTTCGTTAAGATTTTTCAAGCCCCAGTTATTGCCACTTTTATCGGTATTTGATATTTTCATCTCACATTTTTTTGCCAGATTTTCAATCTCTCTTAACAATCCCCATTTTTCAGATGTAACAGCGCTAACCACTTTTTCTGCAAAAGTTTTCGATCTCTTTCCATCTTCTATACTTTTTAAATACATATATCCTCTTTAATACAATAGTTATTTTTATTAACTTTTATAATACGCTTAACCTATCGCAAATATTCTCAGAAAATTGCAAACTTTATGCTCTACAAATAAGCCTATTTTAAGTTTATAATTAAACAATGAAAGCAAAAGATATTATTTCCGTTTTCAATAAAATAGCCCCGCCGGAATATGCCTGCAGCTGGGATAAAATGATCGGACTGCAGTTAGGCAGCACAGAACAAGAGATAAAAACCATTCTGGTCACTTTAGATATAGATAGCCAAGCGATCAAAAAAGCGATCTCACAAAAAGCAGATCTTATTTTTTCTCACCATGCTCTTTTTTTCAAAGAACTCTCCCAAATAGACACCGCAACACCGATCGGCTCAGCAATAAAAAAACTCGTATTGAATAATATCTCCGTTTTTGTTGCCCATACTAATTTTGATGCCGCACCAGAAGGCGTCAACTGGACATTGGCAGAACAAGAAGGGTTAAACCCCGCCGAATGTAAAATACTGGAACCTACTTATACAAAAAAATTTTACAAATATATTGTATTTACCCCCCTTGAAGCGGCAGAAAAAGTCCATCAGGCAATTGCCGCAGCTGGAGGAGGACATATTGGTAACTACTCTGAATGCACATTCAGAACTAGTGGCCAAGGAACTTTTAAACCATTAGTAAACAGTTCTCCTTACCTGGGAGAGAAAAACAAACTGGCAAAAGTTAATGAAACAAAAATAGAAACAATTGTTCCCGAAGAAAAATGGCAGGCACTCCACGCTGCAGTAAAAAAAGTACATCCTTATGAAGAAATCGCCTTTGATCTTTACGAATTAAAAAATTCACAACAAGTTTTTGGCTTGGGTTTAATTGGCATTCCTGAAAAAAAATTAATCATTAATGGCAAAGAAATTAAAAAACTAGCTATTTGTAGCGGCAATGGCGGCTCACTCATTTACAAAGCTTTTCAAAAAGGCGCCGAAGCTTTTATTACTGGCGAGGTCAGCTACCATGAAAAATTATTAGCTCAAGAACTTGGGATAGAACTTATCACTAAAGGACATAAAGAGACAGAAGAAATTTCATTACCGCCATTAAAAAAGAAATTAAAAAAACTTTTGCCAAATATCAAAATAATTTAATTTTTTCATAAAAAAATATTTTTTTATGAAAAAAATCTTAATAATAAATTTTATTTAAAAATCGCTATTTTATTTTTTTACAACGTCTATCGACCAAAACCCTTACCCATAAAGGCTTCTAGCCAAAACAACAAAAAAAATCAATTTTTTATAAAAAATAAATTGACAAAAAAAATTATTTTTTTTATTGCAACAAAAAGAAAAAGTATATATAATTTTATGCGGAAGTTAGATTAGGGGGTGAACAATGGTAGTTAAGAAAAAAGCAGCAAAAAAAGCTGTAAAGAAAGTTGTAAAAAAGAAAGTAGCTAAGAAACCTGCAGCCAAAAAAGTAACCAAGAAAAAAGTTGCTAAGAAGAAGTAGGTTATAGTAATAAAAGTTATGAATTTTCTCAAAGCCCCTGTAGTTTTTACAGGGGCTTTTTTTATGATCTTTTTAGCCGCGTAAAACTTTTCCGTTAAACATATCAACAAGCCGCTCAGCCTGCGCATCTTTTTTAACAATATCGTCTGCCGACGTAAGCATTTCGGAATTATTATGCTGATCAGGAAAATCATCATTTAGTTCAGTTTTCTTTATTAGTGAATTTTTTTTATTTTCTTCAACAGCAATTTCTTTTTCCAGTAACGCGTTCAGTTTCAAAGATTTACCGCAAAACTCTGTCAATATTTTTTCTAATAGCAATTTATTAGTTTCTTGCAGCAACTTATCACGATGAAAACCATAATTATCTTTAAACTTTAAAACAAGTAGATTATCCTGCAGAGAATGCGGCTCGCTCTCGCACAAAAGAACATTCAGCATTGGTTTAGCCATTTTAACTTTATGCATGATTTCCGGCCAGACAACTTTGATATCAGCAAAATTACAGCTCTTTAAAGGTCTATTTTCCGTTGTTACCGTGCTGTTATCTACAGATAATGGTTCTTTGTTTTCTGGCTTGCCGGCAAATTCTGTTTTTTTAACAACTACCTCCGTGGTATTTAAAGAAACAGGCTCTTTTTTTGTTATAACAGGCGTAATAACTCTAGGTTCATTTACATTAACAGCTATACTGTCAGCTTTATTATCCACTTTCACCAAAGCAGCTTCAATTAATGCCAATTCTAATATCAGTCTGGCATTCTGCTGCCATTTCATAGCTGCATCAGCTTTTGCTAAGATTAATAAAATATCGTTAATTTGTTTAGCAGAAAATCCCGCAGCTTGAGTTTTTAAAAAATTTATATTATCACTACTTAGCTCAATAGCTTTATCAGCGCCTATTTTGGCAAAAAGAATATTTCTAAAATATTCCATTAGATCCTTGTTAATCTGAATAATATTTTTACCGGCGGCGATCAATTCAACTAAATATTCTAAAAGAGGAGCGCTGTCACCGAGAGAAAGCAGCTCGCCAAATTTAGCAACCGCCGTAAGATCAGAACTACCTAACAGCTCAATAACATTATCAAAATTTATCACGTTGCCTTTAAATGAAATTAGTTGATCAAACAAAGAAATAGCATCACGCATACCGCCATCGGAAATACGGGCAATATAGTTAAGTGTTTTTTCATCTACACTTATCTTTTCTTGATCGGCAATCCATTTCAAATGGGCCGCCATTTTATCGGCTGTAATTCTTTTAAAATCAAGGCGCTGACAACGAGACAATATTGTGGCAGGGATTTTTTGAATTTCCGTAGTTGCTAAAACAAAAATAGTAAATTGTGGCGGTTCTTCAAGGGTTTTCAAAAGCGCATTAAAGGCCTCATTTGTTAACATATGAACTTCGTCAATGATATACATTTTATACTTACCTTCAGCAGGAACAAAATTAACCTGTTCTCGTAGCTGACGGATCTCATCAATACCACGGTTAGAAGCGGCATCTATTTCAATAACATCCATAGCGGTACCGTTCTTAATAGCATTACAAAGATCACAGGACAAGCAGGGTTGAACACTTGCCCCCTGTCGACAATTTAAAGCCTTGGCCAAAATCCTTGCCATACTTGTTTTCCCCGTGCCGCGCGGCCCGGCAAAAATATAGGCATGTGCCAGACGCTCTATTTGAATAGCATTCTTTAAGATCTGCACCACATGCTCTTGCCCAACAATAGAATTAAAATCTTGCGACCGATATTTTCTATACAAAGAAACATATGCCATAATACAAACCCTTCCGCAAACTTAATTTAAATAATAGCGCTCTACTCTTTTGCCAATACCGCAATAAACTTCATAATCTATGGTATTAACTAAAACCGCTATTTCCTTGGCAGTAATTTTTTCTTGACCAGAAGTGCCGATCAAAACAACTTCATCGCCAACATCAATATCATCACCAAAAACATCAACCATGATCATATCCATACAAACAGTCCCCACCACAGGATAAGAACGCCCTTTAATTAAAACACGTCCTTTTCCAGATAAAAGACGACTGTAGCCATCGGCATAACCAACCGAGACAGTCGCTATTTTAGTTTCAACAGCAGTCAAATGTGTTGAACCATACCCAATAGCAGTACCAGCCGGAACAATTTTAATATTATTAACTCTTGAATTAAATTTCATAATATCTCTGTAGAGAGCAATACCCGGACGAACCATATTATAATGACTTTGCGGATAATTAAAAATAGCTTCACTGTTAGCGGCATGAACATATTTGATTTTTGGAAAATATTTTTTTGCTACATTGACCGCCGTATCAAATAATTTTAATTGTTTGGCAGTATATCCATTTTTTTGATCATCGGCACAGGCTAAATGAGTAAAAATACCCTCAACTTCCAGAAAAGCAAGCTCCTTTAAAGAATACAAAAAATCATCTAGTTCCGTAGCGGCAATACCTACGCGATTCATACCGGTATCAATTTTCAAATGTATCTTTATTTTTTTCTCTTTTTTTTGGGCCAGGTCATTTAACTGTAGAGCAAACTTTTTATTATAAACAGTCTGCGTTAAATTATTATCAACTAGTTGCGTTAATTGCTCAGCAGAACATTCACTTAAAATCAATATAGGCAAGGTTATCCCGGCCAAACGCAGCTCATTGGCTTCAGTTACCGAAGCCACCCCAAAATAAGTTAAAGCCGCTGAGCTCTTGATCAATTTTTTGGCAATATGAACAGCGCCGTGGCCATAAGCATCCGCCTTAACCACCGCCATTACTTCAACCTGTGCATCAAGTTTTTCTTTAATTTTATTAAAATTATTTTCCAGCTTAACCAGATCAATAACAGCAGAAACCCTATCCATTATTTTTAGTTCCCTGCTTTACTTTCTTGCGCTTATTTTTGTTATTATTTTTCTCAGCCTTATTACTTTTTGTTTCACCTTTAAAGCTAATGCTCATCGCCGTAAAAACTTTAAAAAACTGATAGCCGCTGACAACTAAAAAAAACAACATTGTCAGCCATAAAAAATTAAAAAGCGCCCCAACAGCAAATAAAAACCAAAAAAAAGAAGAATTATCCAATAATTTAACTTTTTTAACTTTAAGAACTTCACGCAGCAAATTAAGATAAATATTTAGAAAATGTATCGTAAATAAAAGCAAGGTGACTAAAATAGCCAAAAAATTATTGCTTGTATGCCAGTAGATTATCAGGCCAATAAAAAAAAGACTATCTTCTAAAAAATTAAAAACAATTACCCGTAAACGCATTAATTTATCAGCGTATTTTTTATCGAGAATTGCATTATTTTTAATACTACGCCAGAAACAAATTAAAAATAATGGAATAACTGACATAAAGAAACAGCCATTGATCACACAATAAAACAAAACTAACGTTGTCAAAAAAGATAATAAATAAACAATTTCCAGTGTAGTTGTTCTATTTTTAATATTTGTTAATACTTTATTAAAAAGATCATCACTCTGCTTAACTAGATTTGATTTTTTTATTTTCTTGTTAAAAAAATTATCCGCTTTAGTTTTTAAACTAGTGTTTTTAAGTTTATTATTTTTCTTTGTTATTTTATTAACCATAAAGCCCCCTGCAAAATTATTGCGCCGTAAAGACCAGCTAAAATATCATCGGCCATAACACCAAAACCGCCAGGTAAATCCTGGATCTTTCTAATGCCCATTACCTTGGAAATATCAAAAAAACGAAACAAAACAAAACCAAATAAATAAAACCAAAGATTATCATTTCCGTAAAAAAACAGTGGCAAAAGCGTAATTAATTGACCAACAAATTCATCAATGACAATACAAGAATTATCCTTACTTCCTCTGGTTTGATCATATTTAGCGGCAGACCAAACACCCAAAATCAGAAAAAAATAGATTAAATAAACATAAGTCAGAAAATAATCTCCCTGTAAAAAATAATAGGCAACAAATAAGCTAAAAAAAGATGCCCAAGTACCGGGAAATAAGGGCAAGTAACCGCTCCAGCAAAATGTAGCTAGGAACTCAATAGCAAAACTTTTAATATTAACTTTATTTTTCATCATAAAATTGGAAAATTATAGTAACATAGAAAAAAAATATTTTCATTAAATAAAAGGCTATAAATAGCATTCTAGTCGATCATTCTGTTTAAAATTAAACAAAATAACAAGTAAAAACCCAGTAATCTTGGCATATTTATTCAATAATATATTACAACAGAAAATATCGATACATTTTTAGGGAAAAAATGAACGATATATTAAATATATAAATAATATTATTTATATATAGGGGCTGGGAGCATGGGTTTTTTAAAAAAAATATTTAAAACTTCTATTTACGGATTAATCGGATTATCTCTGCTCTTTTCTGCGCCAACTATAAATTATACTTTCTCGACCGAAATATCCACCAATATCAGTTTTGAAATAGCCGACACCGAGACC
>CAYUXF010000007.1:5152-31685 GCA_964448755.1 uncultured bacterium | reverse complement strand
GCCAATGACTTCTATTATAATGATATGGTCTTCGTAACGATCAACGTCAATGATATTGAGAACAACTCTACTCTGATCGCTTATTCTTTTAATATACATCAGGATATCATTGCTCCGGCTGTTAATAACATCAATTTCTCGACCGAAATATCCACCAATATCAGTTTTGAAATAGCCGACACCGAGACCGGTATCAGCTGGAACACACTCTCTTTTGTCATCAACGGTAGCGACACGACAGCTTCTCTGAACATTGTCTCTGAGAATATCGCCGGTACTGCCAACTACACTCCGGCTGAGTTCTTCAACTGGGGACAGGACATTGCCGCCACTATCAGCGTTCAAGATGTCTCCGGTAACGAAACTATCACCACTTTCTCCTTCACGACAGACATACCGACAACGCCAGAACTGCCTGTTCTCAACTGGCTAGACCAAGGTCCTAACTCTGAAGATTCTCAAATAGTTAAAATAACCAGACCTAACGTTCCTGTTAATGTTGAAGCCTGGAGAGTTATCGGAAACACCGACTGGCTCAATATAGAGATCTCTTCTGTTAACATCGAGAATCTTGCCGACAATCAGACTGTCTCTTTCAGCATTCAATGGCGCGACAACGACACTCTCGCTCTCAGTAACATCTCCAATACCGCCTCTATTTCTATAGGCGACAGAACAGCGCCTTACTTCATCACAGCCAACTTCGCTCCATTAGCCGACGCTTCTGATATACCTACTAATAATAATATTTATTTTGAATTAAATGATGATCATTCAGCTATCTCGCTGAACTCGATCATCTTTGTGGTCAACGGAACTGACAGATCAGCTGAGCTCACCAGCTCTAACTATCAGTTCACTTACGACCCTGCCAATGACTTCTATTATAATGATATGGTCTTCGTAACGATCAACGTCAATGATACTGAGAACAACTCTTCAACTATCAGCTATCAATTCCATATTCACCAGGATGTTATCGCGCCTGATATTCAGCATACTATAGAAGAAACTAACAGAAACCCTGAACTGACATTTACTATCTCTGATACAGAGACTGGCATCTCTCTTAACTCTATTCAATTCTTTATTAATGACCTTGATAAAACTGCTTCGCTTAATATAATAGAATTATCTCCATTCAATTACACTATCTCTTATACCTCACTTATTACTTACAACTTTGGCCAGCTCATTAATGTTACTCTTAACGCCCAAGATATTTCCGGTAACATCGTTGTTCTAAATTTTAACTTCAATATAAATTCACCTGCCAGACCAAGTGATCCGTTAATTTCCTGGACCAACTCTAATAACATCAATACTGAAGATGAACAGTTAATTACGCTCTCACTACCAGCAGATGACCTTGACGGTATTTTCCTCTGGCGCGTCTCTACTGCCCAGGGCAACGGCACTGCTACCAGCAATTGGCTGCCGATCTCTACTACTGAAGTTAACTACACTGTCTCTGATAACCAAGCAATTGCCTTTGCTATTCAATACAAAGCTAACGAAGACAATCTCCCTTCTGACGAATCTAATATATCGTACTTACAGATCACAGACAAAACGGCTCCAACAGTTAACTACACTTATCCGGAACCACAAAAAACAAATATAGACGTTACTGATAATATTTCATTAATCTTATCTGATGAAAATTCATTCATCGATATTTCAAAATTTCAGATAATTATTGAAGATATAAACGGCCAAACAACGTACAACTACAACAACACAATTTACTCAATAAATGGCAATACATTAGCCGTAACGATCAATCTACCACAAATGGAGTATAACGATATTATCAACGGAAGCGTTGTTGTTTACGATATCTATGGCAACCACCCCACAACATATAACTGGACATTCTCTACCGTAACAGACAATATCCCGCCGGCAGTAACAGATTTCTATCCGGTCAATAACGCCAAAAACATTGACACTCCCTGCTCAATAAATTTCAAATTATTAGATGCTATTTCTGATATAGATATCTCCTCACTGGCATTTATTCTAAATGGAGAGGAACAGCTCAGCGGTTTTCAGACTCAAAAAATTGCCAACGGCTATTATATAGAATTTACACCAGCCAACTTATTAGACTACTGGACAACATTTAATATAACTATCAATATTAAGGATAATGCTCGCAACGAACATATTTTCCATACAACATTTAAAACAATCTCTTCAAATATTCATGAAATAGAGAACGACCGCTATTATCGGACTATCCAAGAAGCGGTTAACCGTTCCGCAGCAAACAATACAATTGAATTATTGAGCAATGATTTTTTAATTCTACAGGAGATCAAAATAACTAAAAACATTACATTGCAAGCAGCAACAGAATGCAGAACAACTTTAAACGGACAAAGCAATCATAGAATATTTATTATAGAACCTGGATTATCTGTAACATTAAATAATTTAAATATCATTAATGGCAAAGACAGCAATAGCGAAACCATTAACAACGGCGGCGCCGTCTATCTTAAAGGCAATAATTATCTTTTTGCAAACAACTGCCACTTCACTAATAATTCAAGCATTAACGGTGGCAAGAACGGCGGTGTTTTTTATAATAATAACGGGACGTCTAAAGTAATAATTAAAAATTCTCTTTTTGAAAACAATAACGCCGATAAAGGCGGCGTTTTTGCCAATGACGGAACACTTTTAGAAGCTTTTATCTACAGCTCAGTATTTAAAAACAATTCTGCTGTAAGCTATGGCGGCATTTTCTATCAAACCAGCGCTAATATTCAGGACACAACTATTGCCAGCAGCAACAGCATCCTCGGCGGCGTTGCCTATAACGCTAACTTACAAATAGTGAGCGGAAATATTCTAAATAACAAAGCCACTAACTCCGGCGGATTTTCTTATTTAACAAATGTGTCTGCCGCCAGAACATTGTTTTACAAAAACAGTGCAGCTAATTATTCTGCAATTTCATATAAGAAAAATCTCTATTTTGAGAATTGTGTTTTTTACAGCAATACCGCCGCACAGAACACTTTAGCTTACTCCAACGAAAGTGATCCTGCCGATAACACTAAAATAATCAACTCCATTATCTGGAATAACAGCAATAATCTTTTATTCAATACAACCAATACCAATTTATTATCCGTTGAATATTGCAATATCCAGACCAACAATCATACTTTTCCAAAAAACAACTGTATAACCAGTGAACCAAAATTCATCTCCGCAACTAATCTCAATTTCAATCTGGCAAACAATGACCCGGGCATAGAAAAAGGAACAAACAATCTTTTGATCAATAATCCTCTGATCTATGACAATTATGATCTTGGCAAATATGAATATACCGGAACTTATATATCTAATATCTCTCCGGAAAACGGCGAAACAGGCGTCAAGGCCAATAGGACCACCATAAACTTTAGAGTAAGAAGCGCTGAAAGCAATATAAATCAGACTAATATAAAGCTTTTTATTAATGATCTGCCGATCCCAACAGAACAGTTATCTTTTATAGACAATAGCATCGGCACTTCTGCCGATATCAACGTTACATTAGTTACAACTAACGCTTTTAATTACAATCAAGTAGTAACATTAAAAATAGCCGCCACCGATAACATTGGTAATTCTCAAAACAAAACCAGCTCTTTTACTATGGAAAATGCCATATTTAAAGAACTGCTTTTTACACCGGAAACCATGAACCTTAATGCAGAGGCAACCTATAATATTAAAGTTATAGCTCTTGATGCCCTAGATCAGCCTATGGCCAATAAAGCAGTAACTTTTAGACTAATAAACAACAGCACGGCAAACAACACTACATTATACGAACCGCTCTTACAGACAACCAATAGCAGCGGCATTGCCTCGATCAACATTTACCTGGGCAAAGGCGATGCTACAGTTATAGTAGGCGCCGTCTGTGAAGAAAAAGAAGCTTCGCCATTGACGATCAACGCATTGGGCTTGATCTATTACGCCCAAAACTTAAATTTAAACAAAGAATATATCTCTTTGGCAGAAGCCCTTAAAGACAGTGAACTCTCAGCCGGACACGTTATCAATATTGATAGCCGCTACGAGAACGCTTTAGACTGGCAAAAGATCGATACACTCAACTGGCCCAATATTAATAATCTAACACTACAGGGAGAAAACACCACCGTTAATTTTAATATTAATATCACAGAAAATATTACGGCCACTATTAATAATCTTATTTTTGCCAACAGAACAACTAAAGCACTCTATCTGAGCGGCGCAACTTCAACTATCAATATTTTAAATTCCAAATTCATTAATATTAATAATTCTGACGGCGCCGGAATTTATGCTAACGGCATCAGAGTGTTAAATATAGAAAACTGTACTTTTACTAAAAATATCGCCTCACTGGGCGGCGCAATAAACGCTTATAATGTAGATAACGTTGTGATCAAATCTTCAGATTTTTATGAAAACGAAGCGGAACGAGGCGGCGGACTCTATGTCAGAGGAGATCTAACCAGAGGGAACAAGGTCTCTATTAAACAAAGCCGCTTTTTAAAAAACAAAGGTCTGGGCAGCGCCGTTTACATTAATGACGATACAAATAATGCTTATATTGAAAACTCTATCTTTGCCGAAAATAACAATAGCGCTATTTACCTTTATACGCAAAACACCTCTATCAACCATTCGACTATTGCCGCCAACACATTGGGTATCGATTCCCGCATTGGCAATATTGATATTTATAATTCTATCTTATGGAATACTAACAGCAATGACATTACCACTGCCAACAGCAGCAGCAAAATTAATACCAGCTACTCTATTGTATCTAGCAATAAACTCAGCGGTAGCAACGTCAGCCACGTTAACCCGCTCTTAACTCCTCAATATTATATTTATGATAATTCCCCCGCTATTGATACTGGCGTTTCCAATAACTTAACCAATATTGATATCGAAGGTTCTATCAGACCGCAAGGTGTAGCACCGGATATCGGCGCCTATGAAGTACCGATCAATCAATATATAAAAATAGACGGCGGCGATTTTTATAACTCTCTGCAAGAAGCACTAAATGCCGTTGACCACGGCCAAACCATTGAATTATTTCAGCACGAGTTTAAACTGACACAATCCCTGCTCTGGCCAAACAAAAACAATATCAGTATCAAGAACCGCCCCGGCACTGACCCAAAAAACATTATCATTAATGGTTCTGGCCAGGAGTTATTAATAAACAATAACTATAACGTCAATATAAATCTAGAAGGTATCTCTTTCAGCAATACCAATACTCTAATTAAATTCAATGAAGGAACCTCTATCACTGCCAACATTAGCAACTGCCATATCAACAACATTAACAGCCAAAACCTTTTAGTTAACGGAACTATCGTCAACAGCAACGTCGCAACTTTAAATATCAATATCACAAATTCTACAATTAAAGATTGTTTTAATTCAGGCAACAACGGTCTATTTTACAACAATAATAAACCATTAAATATAAACCTTACTGGTAGCAATATAGAAAACATTAGAGGTGCCAGCAATAGCTTAGCCAAGAACGCTGTCATTAAAATAAGCAACAGCACTATCAGCACATTCAATATAACCAATAGTATTGAAGGCAGTGGTCTGGCTGCTAACTCTAAAATAGTTATCCTAGATAGTACTATTGCCAACGGCACCGGAACAATTGGCGGTCTATTCTCTAACAGCGCCATAGAAGCAAGCAACTCTATTTTCAGAAAAATATCAGCGCGTAAAAACGGCGGTTTAATTGCCGGATCAACCGCGACATTTAACAGCTGTGTTCTTTATGACAATAACGCCTTGTATTTTAATACAGGAATCGCCGACAACAGCAATATAACGATTAAAGAGTCGGTCCTCTGGAATAACAAGAGCAATTACGATTTGAGCGGCGGCGAATTTAATAACTGCGATCTCAACATCACCTACAGCTGTACCGAAAGAAATTATACTGGACAAGGTAATTTCAGCAAAAACCCGGAATATACAGACGCCGAAAATGGCAACTTTACAATAAACTTCCTTTCACCGTTAATAGATAAAGGTACTGCCTCCGGACAATATACTTATGATGCCAAAGATATTGGCCATTATGAATACAAAAACACTTATATTAATAATTTCTGGCCAGCAATTAACAGCCAGGAAGCAGAAATTTCCACCAACATCAGCTTTAGAGTGCGTAACAGCCAAAAAAAACTAGACGCTGCTAATTTCTGGTTAAAAGTTGACGGCACATTATACGTCTCGCCTAATACTGGTTTAAAAATAACTGATCTCAGCAGTGCCATCAGCAGCGATATTTTAATAGAAATAACACCAGCGGAAAATTTCAGATACAGCAAAGTAATAACAGTAAATTTTGTAATAGATAACATTAACCATACCTATACTTTTAAAACCGCACCGCCGGAAAAAATACATGTAGCCAATACAGGTAACGACCTAACCAATGACGGCACTAGCACAAGACCACTCAAAACAATTGCTAAAGCCTTTGATATTGCCATACCGCAATGCATTATTGTTTTAGACAACGCTTACATTGCCACCGAGAACATCATCTGGCCAGCTAAGAGCGAACTGACCATTAAAGGCAATCATACCTCATTGATCTCTGCCAACATCAATATACCGGCTGACATAACAGCCAATATTGAACAAATTAAATTTAAAGGACTAATTGAAAATAACGGTCGGCTAATTATCAATGGCTTAAAAGCAGCAGACAGCGAAAAAGCTATTATTAACAACGGAAGTCTCACTATCATTAATTCTATTTTTAATAATAATACTGTTGTTTTAGAGAACAGAAATTCAGCAACAATATATCACAGCAATTTCATTAATAATGAGCTAGTCTTTGCCAACTATTCAACAATAACCGCTGCCAACAATATTATTTTTAACAACACCGTTATCACATCAAGAAACAGCGTTGATTTAAATAATTGCTTAGTAAATACTGATCCTCTTTTTATTGACCAAGAATATATAGAAATAAAACACAATTCTCCTGCAGTAGACAACGGTCTGGAGTTAAGCATTGCAACCAAAGACATTTATGAGATTAATCGGCCGCAGCACCATAAACCAGATATCGGCGCCAAAGAAATATCAGCACCATCAATTTATGTCAAAACTCCGGCTAATAAAACATCCACTAAGATCCAAACGACTATCGAATTTGATGTTATTGATAATACTGAAGAACTTTTAACTATAAATATCGGTGTCAATATCAGTGGCAATATTTCATTCATTGTTACCAACAACGGCTACAGCGTCTTATTTATACCAAATAATTTTTTTAATACTGCCACAACATACAACATCAGCTTAACAGCTAAAGATACCTCAGAAAATTTATCTACAGAAATATTAACTTTTAGAACAGAACCTCATTTTACCGATATTTTTATAGACAAAAACAGTGTTGCCGTAAAAGAATCTGGCGAAGCAGCTTTTCCTTTTAAAACAATTCAAAATGGTATTAATTACTTAACAACTAATCAGATCCATACCGCAACTATGAATATTATCAGCGGCAATTACCAGGAAGTATTGTCTATAGAAAACAGCTACGAGAACTTAAGATTAGTCGGCAGCGGCAATGTCAGCTTAAATGGCGAAAACAATAAACAAATTTTAAAAATAATTGGCAACAACAATATACTTTTAAAAAACCTTGTTTTTTTGAACGGCTCAGCAACTTACGGCGGCGCTATTAGCATAGAAACAGGCTCTATCGTTACTATTGAAGATTGTCAATTTAAAAATAATCTGGCAACACTTTATGGCGGCGCTATTTACAATAAAGGCACTCTAATATTAAAAAATACTTTACTTGAATCAAACAAAGCCAATCAAAACGGCGGCGCATTATACAACGAAGCTTCCAGTAAAATATTTATCTACAACTCACTGTTCAGAAGCAATCAGTCTATTACCTACCATGGTGGCGCTATTTACAACAACAACTATACCGAAGGGAAAATAGTCAATACATTATTTGATTATAATACAGCTCCTTATAGCGGCAGAGACGGTGGTGCTATTTACAACAGCTATTTCACCAAAATAGATATTTATAACAGTAATTTTATTAGAAATACCGCCAATGATGACGGCGGGGCCATTTACAACACTGGTGAAACTAAAATTACAAATACGATCTTCTATGAAAACAATGGTGATCAAAATTATAAAGATATCCGCAATATCGATAAAGCGTATCTGGAAAACTCCCTATTTTCAGGTGCACTGCCAACAGGCTTAACTTCACTAAGCAGCTGTCTGGCCAATATTTCATCTACCATCTTTTTTGACATCGGCAATAAAGATTATCGGCCAATTGCCGGCGCCGCTTGTATTGATACCGGCAAAGATATCAGCGCTATTGTCACTAAAGATATTGCCAACAATACCAGGCCGCTGGACGGCAACAAGGACGGCACTTACACGTTTGACATTGGCATTTATGAATACAAGGCTATCGGCATCAATGCCCCGGCCGGCGAAGGTTATTACTGCGAAGATGAGCTCGGCAACAGAGAAAATCTTTCACCGACAGCAACAATAACTATTGGCAGAGAATTAAATAATAAATTTATTGGCAGCATTACTATTCCCGCAAGCAACGGCTTTGATCTCAGCGAAATAAATCTTACTAGTATAGTTATTACCTACAATACTATACTCGTGCCGGCCGATTCACCACTTGATCAACACATCTTTATTATTTCATTGCCAACAACTAAACATCCTTTTATAAGACATCAGAATTTAATAAAAACAGATTATTACGGCAGTCTCATAAACAACGAAGACCAGGCGATCACTGGCAATCCGGTAATTGATGATCTTCAAAACAGAATGACATTTACTGCAACAGCTACCGGCAGCTACAGTCTCAGTTATGCCGACAAAATAACACTTGAAGCACAGTCAATTTTCGGCAATCACAATACCACCGATAATATCAGTATCAAAATTTATGATAAAAATAATAGTATTTTAAAAGAGATCCCCGCTGCAATAAGCATTTCCGGCGCCGGTACACTTTCGTCTGCAATAATAACAGAAAATATTATCTACACTCACGCCGAGTTGCCAGAAACAGCTGTAGCAACAGTTAATTTTGAAGAACTCACTGTTACCGTGGGCATTACAACTTACTTTGACAATATAGTGCCGACTATTTCAATAATTTCCCCGGCCGATCTTGTCAGCGAAATAGCAGTAACTACAGCTATCAGTATTTTGATCACCGATGATAATTCCGGTATTGCGACCAGTTCATTGAAAATTCTACTTAACAACACAGATAAAACTGCATCATTTAACAGGACTGGCGATATTTACGCTTACAGTGAACGCCTGCTGGTAAATACTGAATATAATTTAACTGTTAATGTCCAGGATAACGGCAAAAACCGGGCCATTGTTACCGCAAACTTTAAAACAAAAAATGATCTGACCGCGCCAATAATGTCCAGATTAACCCCTGGGGTCAACGAAAACAATGTTTTACCTTCAGCAAAAATCGCCTTTGCCTTGACCGATCTGGAAGCAGGACTAGACTTAAACAGCTTGCTCTTTACCGTTAAAGGCTCTCTGCCGCTAACAAATGAAATAGAAATGATCTCTGATGGTTATGCTCTGGCAATTACCTACAATGCCAGCGAACAGTTCGAGTTATTAGAAACAGTTCCAGTAACTATCAGCATTAAGGACCTTAACAACAATCTCTTCTTAATAACTTACAACTTTACAATTACCGATGATTTTATTAAACCGGTCATTACCGTAATTACACCGGCAATTAACTCTACAAATAATCATCAGGCAGCTACAATTAATTTTGAATTGAGCGATGATAACAGCGGCATCAATACAGCTAATATTAACTTGTTTGTAAACAACCAGCGCATTAGCCGGGAAAATTTAATAATTGAACAAACCGGACGTACTTACAATATCAGCTACAAACCACTCTGGCTGGGTTACGAAAAAGAAATAGCAGTACAGATAGCAATTGAAGACCTCAGCGGCAATACTAATAACATTAGCTACAAATTTCAAACCCTAAACGATACTCTGCTACCAGTAATTACCGCTATCACTCCGCTGCCAGGCGCAAAACAGGTAGATATTTTTTCTCCTCTAGTCATTAAAATAAATGATTCTCAGACCGGCGTTAACAGCTCTTTCTCCAGCATAAAAATTAACGGCGAAACTATTCCTTACAATCTATTGACTGTCAGCAATACAACTTTTAATTGCACAATAACTTATAATCCGGTGATCAATTATGATTATCTAACTACCATTAATATAGAAGTAATAACTTTTGACCGCTCTAAGAGCGCTAATCAGCAATATATTTCTTACAGTTTCTTTACCTCTGACGACATTTATGCTCCTGCAGCACCAGTTATAAACTGTGCATTAGCTGGTCAAACTACCAATGTTTCATCTTTTACGATCAGCGGCGAAATAGAATACGGCAACACTTTAAATATTTATGTTAACAATGTTTTATTTACTACAAAATATATCCGTACCGAATATCCTTACAGTCTCTTCAACATTCCGCTTGAGTTAAACTTAACAGGCAATATCAATATCTACGCCACTGCCGAAGATGGCCGACAGAACATCAGTGGAAGATCTAATGAAATTAATTTTAACATCACCGACAAACAGCTTACCGAAAATTTCTCCGGCACAACTATTGATATAAAAATCCCAGCCGGAGCAGTCGATCTAGACGTTGAAGTCAATATCACTACACCAAACAGTTACTTTATGTTAACAGACTGGAAAAATATTGAACTCTCCTACGTTATTGAATTAGAAATGGTTGCCACCGGCAATGATCTAGGAAAGACTGCGCCTTCAACATTTAAAAAACCTATCGAGATCACTCTCTATTTTCCAAACAGTATTAATGTCACGGAAAAACACCAGATCTACTATTACAACAACAGCGAAAACAAATGGAAAAATGACGGTATAACTATAATAAGCTATACAGCAAATTCTATTACTTTTACTACAACTCATTTTACTGTTTTTGGGCTGGTCACTATTTCCAACTCTACAGAATTGGCTAGCTTTGATCTTATTCTAGCGCCCAACCCCGTAAAACTAGAAAGCGAGCCTCTCCACTTTGTCTATAATGCGACTAATCCGGGAACAGCCGAAGTCAGGATCTATACTATTAGCGGCGAATTACTGATAAAATTCCAGGAAGATCTACTCACCGGAATAAATGAATTTACCTGGGACGGTGAAAATAATTATAATGACCAAATAGCTAATGGGGTTTACCTAGTCTATATTAAATTAACAGATAATGTAACCGGTGAAACACATTACAAAAAGAAAAAATTGGCTGTTCTTAATTAGGAGAAAAAATGTTAAAAATATTTAAAATAATAATTTTAACTTTAATTGCAATAACAACAGTTAGCGGCTTAGCTTCTGCTGGCAGCACTGCTGCAGCTTTCACAGAAAACCCCATCAGCGTCCGTTCGCTTGGTCTTGGCTATTGTTCAGCCACAGTCATTGATGGCAGCAGTAATTACAAAAACCCCGCTGCACTAAAACTTTACAACAAACACAGTATCAATACCATGCAGGGAACTTTACATAGTGATGTCAGATATTTTAATTTATCTTATATCAATCCCTCATTACCTCTGGGTAAAAGAAAAATTTCACTGGGCGCAACTTACTTAAATACAACAGTAGACGGCATAGAAGAAGCCAGCTACGATATTGATACCGGCTCAGCAGACCTAACCGGCAACAAATTAAATTACTCTGCTAACGGCTATATCTTCTCGCTGGCGGCAAATCATCAAAAAATATTTTACGGCCTTAACATTAAAATATTAACCGAGTCTTTAGCAGGTGAAACAGCTGCTGGATATGGATTGGATGCCGGTCTAATCTATCTTCTAAACAAAAAAACAATGCTCGGACTCTCTTTTTTCAATTTAATTAAACCAAATATGAGCTGGAGTACTGGCAGTACAAACGAAGTTAACAGCCGAATTTCACTAGGTTTAACTTACGCCTTAAACAATAAAATATCTTTTTTTGCCGATCTAGAAAAAGCAGAAAACAGAAATACTTTCCTCCACACTGGAGTTGAATACAAACCTTTTTCTTTCTTCGCTTTTAGGGCTGGTTACAATAAAGACTCCTTTACACTTGGCACCGGACTAAGCTATAAAGATCTCAGTGTTGATTACGCCTATGTCAATAATACCGAAGACGATCTGGGCAACACTCAGTACTTTTCGGCGACGTTTGTTTTTGACACCTTGAGTAATATCGGCTCCATTGAACAAGAGCTCTCAGACGAAGAAAAACTCCAACAGGCCATTAATGACCGCCGTCTAGCGTATGAATTAGAAAACATTTTAGTCAGCAAGAATACCTCCGCCGAAATAGAACCACTGCCGCTGCCGGAAGATCCTATTATAGAAGAATTAAAACCCAGCACAGAAAACACTGAACTGGCCTTTGAAGAGATCAAACCGGTTATAGAAGAAAATATTGAAGAACCTGAAGTAGTAATTGTTTTCAATGATGAGCTCACAGAAAAAATTTACGATTACCAGATCAGCCTAATGTCCGGCAGATATTTTCAAGAAACGGAAAAAATGCTCTTTAAAGTTTTTCTTGATAATATCGGCAATCAGGAACAAGCGGTCACCTGCACATTTAAAATATATGATCAAAACAACAACCTGATCACAGAATTAGAAGAACAGTCTGCCGCAGTTAAAACTAATGAAACAACGGTTTTTTATTTTACTTATCAGGCCGATAAACAAATAAACAAAGGAACTTATTATATAGAAGCGGTTACTTCCTCAGAAACTCTTATCAAATACCAAAAAGAAAAATTTATTGTCCGGTAATTTAATAAAAAATTATGATCAAAAACCTTCTTGCCAATTGTATAGCTTATTAAGTTTTTCCTGAATTTTTTTAGTCTTTGCTAAAAAAACCACTGCGGTACGGCGGTCCATTTCCTCAAAAGGCCTAAAATATTTAGCATCGGCAATTAAACCGCTTCTTTTAGCTGCATAAATATGCTTATAAGCCCAGACCGAACTGTCTACATCAGTATAGACCTTACCGGAGACATTGGCCGGCACATTTAGATTTTCCGCTCTGGCTAAAATAACAATACCAAAAGCTCTGGTAATTTTATCCTCTGGCTTATAATAACCATTTTCTGCTTTAATGATCGCCGCCTGATCTAAAATTACCGCATTGCGGTACCCCCAGTGCTTAACAGAGAGATCTTTATATGGTGAAATATTAGGAATATTTTTATTTAGATCATAAATATTATTAAGCATCCCGGCATACTCTATTTTAGAGATCTTTTTTGCAGGATTAAACCGACCGCTGCTGTCACCGGAAATAACACCCAGCGCCGCCATTTCCGCAAATAATTTATAATTAGGATCACTTTCACTGATATCGGTAAATTTCTTTAATTTCAAAAGCCGTCTTTCTAGGCGAACATATTTACCTTCTTTATTAAATGCTTTTACTATTATCAGATTCTTCCCCTCTTTAAGCGCTATCTTTCTCGCAAACTGACCATTATTAAGGTCAACTTGTTGACCATTAACAAAAACTTTATGGCCATTACTCAACGAACCTTTGACTGTAATAAAACTATCATAAACAACACTCTTGTCAGACGGAGCAACAACAGAAAGTAACGGCAAAGCTCCGGCAGAAGATGTTTTTAATTCTTTTTGCGCATCTGTATGGATACTTTCTTGATAATTAAAAATATCGGCAATAGCTGGCTCAGCAGCTTCAGGTAAAGCCGCAGGGGCATCTACCATTTCATTAAAGATCTCCAGATCACTCCTGGTTTCTTCTGTTACCGCTCGACGCATAAAAACAGTATTGATCTCTCTGCTGAGGTCTTCTTTCATCCCGGTCTCATCAAAATTCAACAACTTATCTATACTCTGTTGAACAGAGCTAAGTCTGCTGAAAAGATCGACCAGTTCTTCTTTAGTTATATAATCATTATATGGTGTAAAGTCATCACGCGTATACAAATTAGCGCCTATTAAAGACTTAATGGCCGGTTCAGCCCAGTGTTCTGCCGCCAAATAAGAATACTCATAATCGGCAGTATCTGTCGGCAAGCCTTGTAATCTGGCCAAGACCATTGCCGCTTGAGCTCTAGTCAATTTTTCATCTTGCTTCATTAAACCGTCAGGAAAACCTTTTAAAATTCCCTGGCTGGCCAAAATATCTACATCATCCCAAATACCCTTCATAGAAAGCGGCACCATAAAACGATTGATCTTAATGACCAACGCGGCCATTTCAGAACGAGAAACATAGCGGTCCGGATTAAACTTACGCGGATAATCTCCCTGAATATAACCAAGTGTAGCCATATTAATTATGGCATTCTTATTGCGGTTCTGTTCTATGTCATCAAAAGCCGCCATCCGCAAAACTTTTCGCACAATAGTCTCATTAGATTCTGGCACAGCTAAAGTAATATCATTAATACCTAAGGCCAGAATAAGTTCTTTGGAAAACTCGCCGTTTTTATTGGCCAAATATTCTTCGCCGTTTAAGATATACCTATTGGCTTTATATATTTTACCTTCAGCATTAATTACTACAGAATCGGTTATCGTTCTATCTAGCGGCAAATAAAGATCCATTAGGACAGAAGCGGTAACCAGCTCCTCTTTAAGTGCCGATATTTTTTCCGAAGGCTCGGCGCCCACATAAGAAATAGAAAACATATGTGTAGAAAGATCTTTTATTTCACTATTAGGCAGATAGGCATAATCAAAACGCCAGCCAAATAAATTAACACCGGTACCAATAGAAAAATTATTGATAGCCTGCATATTCCCGCCGCCGGAATCGGCATCTGGCGCCTGTAAACTCTGCCAGAGACCAAAGCGCAAAAACAAATAATCAAGCGGATGCCATTCTAAACCAAAGGACGGCATCAGCGGATATTCTTCGCGGCTGAGATCTTTTTTAAAATCAAGTGCCAATAAAACATTGCGATACAACGTCTTATTGGCAATACCAAACATCAAATAAGAACTGATCTTTTCCGCTTCACCGGTATCCCATAATAATGAACCGGCAGAAGCCTCATTCCCAGAACCGGAAATAATATTTTGTAATTTGACCGCAATATCTAGATCTCTATTTAAACTAAACTGCAGCCCAAGGTCAAAGTTAAGCGCAGAAGCCGCCCCTTCGTCATAACCGCTCAATTTTTTTTGAAAAAATTTAGTATTAAGACCGTAGCGAATATTTTTTTTAAACAACAGTGCTTCGTTAGCATACGTAATTAAAAAAGTATTTTCGGTATAGCTCCCTTTTTTAATATTTTCAAAATCAATTGTAGAAGGATCGTTAAGCTGCTGCGCAGTCAGCGGACCGGTCAAAGGAATATCACCGGAACTTCTGCTTAATAAAGAAAGGCCAATGGTCCCAATGTTCTCTATAGGAAAAGTAACACCGCCAACTAAGTAGTCAACTTCCTGCAGTGTCCTAGTATTCATAAAAAAGAATTTTGTCTCTTTTAAACTTCCCACGCCAGCCGGATTACTAAAAACAACTGAGGGATCATTTTGAATATTTAAAAAAGCGCCGCCCATCCCCAGGGAACGGGCACTACCATTAATAATACTGGAACCATCTAGCGCACTGAGATCAGCAAAAACAGGCGTCAGCATAATTACTGACAGTAAAATTAATTTTATATATTGTTTTTTAAACATCACGTTTATTTTCTATGCCCCCGCCAGCTCTACTTTAAGATAAATATCTTAGTACTGCCCAAAGAACGTTTTTCGCCGTCTATCTCCGCGATCACGTGACAGACATATAAGCCGTTAGACAAGATCTCTTCCCGGCCGTAAGAAGCATTGCCGTCCCAGCGCACTCTGTTAATGCCGGCATGACCGCCCTCTTGCCCGGAGGCAATATTTTTACGCCAAACAATATTTCCATCCATATCATAAATATAAATATTTACTTCCGTGCTCTTAGATAACTCATAGACTATATAAGTAAAGTCATTATCGCCGTCGCCGTTGGGTGAAAAAGGATTAGGGAACGGCACCGGTTTTTGTGTTAATTCCAGATCATCGTCCTGAGCATTGACCTGCACAACAAAAGGAATAGCAGGATAACCATCAATATCACTCAAACCAAATTCAAAAATATGTGCACCAGTAGAAAGCGAGCCCGGATAACTGAATTCTATTCTATAAAAGTTATTATTAAATCTGGTATAGGTCAAAGGACCAGATAAAACCAGTGTACCGTCAACAGTAACTCTAATTGAAGAAGCATCAATAGCGTTAGCGGTTAAAAATTTCAGATCTTCTACATATATAGCTATAAAAGGAACTGCCGAGACATTGATACCGTTATAAGCAGAGACCGTATCGAACTGCACATCGTAAATATCTGGCAAGGCGGCATCTATATTAACTGTAACCCTGCCAACCAATATATTATTGGTATTGCCAGCATCATCAGTATAATCGGAAACAACATTAAATGTAGCTATTGAGCCAACAATAGCATTATTGGGGATCTGAATTGTACCGCTCCAGACTGAGCCGCCGACACTACTGGCGGTAAAAATTACCGGCACCGTAGTTGTAGTAAATGTCGTTAGAGAAAATACAGCAGAAATATCCGGTGTTGCGGAGAGATAATCTGTCGCATTTAGCGTTACAAAAAAAGTATCCGCTAAGTTCGCTGTTACATTAATTACCAGAGAAGCGGTCGGCTTTAAAGTATCTATTTCAAACGTAGTCACGCTATAAGAAGGAACTAGGACGTTTCCGGCATTATCTGTAGCCGCTAGAACACCAATAGTAGCGATCCCCTCGTAGCCATTCAATAGTGCGGGTGGTAAAACCAGCCCCGGAGAAAAATTACCAACCCAGGTATCGGTATCAAACCAGGAGCCGACATTAATATTATAAGTTACACCATTGGCCCTATAAAAAACACTCGGCGGCAACGCGGTATTCATTGTTTCAGAAAAATTCAAAGTAACTACAGAAGGAAGTTTGCAATTGGTTGGGTCCGGGGCTACTAAAGCACTCAAAACAAATGGCGGGCCGGTTATATCTAAATGGCCCTGCTCTTCTGAAGCATAGCGATACTCATCGCCAGCTGTCCACCAGTAACGGGTATCTCTCACATCACTAGCGGCCAAATAATTACCGGTAACATGGGCATCGACAATTGCATTGTTTGTCATCACCTGCTGAAATAAATTGACGTCAGAAGTAAATGTAATAGTAAAGTTAAGCGTAACCTCCGTACCAGTTGCCAGCACACCTAAAGGAGTATTGAGAACAATACTTAAGGCAGCATGGTTGTCTATTCTATAAGCTTCCGGAGAAACACCTATAGGGATAACACTAAAGTCTGTATTATATATCCGCAGCGAGGCGGCACTCAAAGTAATATTAGCAGACGCCGTATTAAAAACAGGAACAAGAACGGTAATAGAATCACCGGGACTGACATCAGTAGCACTAGTAGTAATAGAGCGAATTCTCAATGTAGCAACGTTGACCATGTTACTGGAAGCAGAATACTGTCCGCCGGAAACAAGCGAAAAAACAGAAGGAATTACCGCTGTAGAGTTGCGTCCATTGTATTTACCGCCATGATTATAAGCCTGCAGTGAACTTATTAAGATCAAGAGCAGTAATAATTTTAATTTAAACTGTTTCTTCATATTTTACTTCCCCAGGTTAAAGCGGCATGGACCCAGGATATTTTACCAGTAACCGGGTCCTTTATTCTACACCACTCTCCTGCAGAGGACAAAAGCAAAAAACACTGCCCTTTATAGGCTTTATCGAGCTTTTTATAATTAGTGCCGGGGCCGCTGCGCAAATTAACTATATTACTCCGGATAATTAATGTCTTGGTTGTAGTTACTGTCTGCCGGTTAACCCAGCCGGTATCCCCTTGATAGTCCTGAACTTTTAACCATTCGCCACTGGTTTGCAACAATTTAAGCGGATAATGTTTATCTAGATCCCAACGCACTTGATAATTAATACCAGGGCCAATCCTAAAGTTAGCGCCCTCCACCGCTACAGCGTAATAAGCGGCACTGCTTAAAGAAAAAAGAAGCAATAAAAAGAAAAATCTTTTAATGAATCCCCCCATAATAATGTATTATTTAACCACGAAAAAGGAACGATTTCAAATAAGTTTTTACGTTTATTAAAGGAAATATTCTCAATAAAAAGCAGTTTTATTTATCAGAAAAATTCTGCACAAACCAGTTATTGATCGATCTATTAACTTGATTGGCGGGATCATCTAAAATAGACCAGGGATTTTCATAATTATAGACATCTAATTTTACTTTACCCCTGGCCTTTTGACATAAGATCTCAGCAGAACGCAGCGAATAAGGATCTCTTTTACTGCTTATTAAATAGAGCGGCCGCTCACCATAATCAACGATGGACTGTTCGGTTTTAATACCCTTATAGTCAAGACCGGGCGAGACCAGCACCAATGAGGCTATCTCCTGATTCTTAACAGCATAATTAAGTGCAACATTACTGCCAATAGCAACACCAAGCAAAGCAATCTTCTTTTTATTGAGCTTTTTTTCTTTAACTAGAAAATCATAAACAGCGGTCAGATCTTCCGGTAATCGATAGTAATCTTCGTTTTTAAAGAGACGCCAGCTGACTTTTAAAAAATTAGTGGATTCTCCATGACCTCTTAAATCCAATGAAAGAACCGCAATGCCGTCACGCTGCAGATATCTGGCGTATTTATTCCAATCGCCGCGATTGCGCCCCAGCATATGCAGAACAATTACTACCGGCGGCGACTTAATAGCATTAACCGGATAATAGGTACCTACCAGAAAGAGATCGTCCTGGGTTTTAATTTCTACTCTTTCCGCCTTTAATAAACGATATTCGGCAGCAGCTACAAAAGAAAAGAACATCATTAATAGCGATACTATTAATAGAATAAATACCAGTTTGTTTTTAATTAAAAAATTATATTTTTTCAAACAATTACTCTCTTAATCATTTAACAGGTGTCAGCGCCGGCTGTTCTTTTTTCTCTGCCAGAGCCCCTTCAGGCAAAAGAACGGCAATATCTTCACGTAAAACTACCAGTTTACCGTCAATACCAAAAAGCGTTCCTTCTAAAAAAGAGACCATCCGCTGTTTAATGTTAGCGTCCAGATATTTGAAATCAACTATCACTACCCGGCCCTGCAAAAGGTTGTCGGCAATAGATTGAGCATCCTCAAAATATCTGGGCATATTTATAATAACAGAATCAGGATTAACCTGTTTAGGCAAGTTCATAATTTCACGATTTTAACACAAAGTGTTTTTCTTAAAAACGAAAATATCTCGGGCTTGCTGAGGGCTCAATTAACGAACCACCGTTATCCGGCCGACCTTCTTATTGCCGTCATCGTCAGTAATAACATAGACATAAATACCGGAAGCTACTTTTTCACCATTCTTATTATCTACATTCCAGTAAGCAGAACCGTCAGACTGAACAGGATCGAGAGAATTGACCAGTTCACCGGAGATCGTATAAATCTTGACCTTAGAGGTTTTGGTAATATTCTGGAAGGTAACCCGTCCGTAAACTGGGTGGCCATCTTCACCAGTAGAACGATCATCATCATTCGGCTTATAGGGGTTCGGGAAGACATGAACATTCTTTAAATTATTAACAAAATCTACTGTTGCAAATATTCTGTATATAGAGAAGTGTTTTATTTTAACTTCCACAGTTCTATTTTCTTTATCTACTACTTGTTCGCCTTCAACAATTTCCCATTGACCGGTGATCTCATTTAAATAATATATTCTAAAATTATTAGGATTACCTTCTCTGGCCGCAGTATTGCTGTATTGAATTACCAGACTGACATCCTCTGTACTGTTAAATTCATGAACATAGTTACCATATTGATCACGCATATTAAACTCAGTAATAGTATCTTCTAAGGCATTAACCCCCTGTACACCGGAGAGGCTCTCTTTGGCGCGCTCAACGCGCAGATCATCGCTCTCTAAAGAATTGATAGCCAGCGATCCGCCATCACTTAATTCTTTAATAGCGCCGCCCAGAACAAAAACACCTGGTATTTCAAACTTCAGTGGAGCGGTGTCAACACTGACGTTAGTCGCTTTATCTTTAGCAAAGAAACGGACCTTATATGTCATTGGTCCAAACTCACGGACCAGTTTAACCAGAGAAATCCGCCATTCTGTCTCACTTAACTCTTCAGCCTGCAAAATTCTGCCCATATCTATTTCATAGCCGTCCGCATTTTCCCTGGACACTTTAGCGTATACCTGACAACCGGAAGCATCATCACCAGGATCTTCTTTAGTACCATAGATATAGAGACCATTATGGATAACATTGAGAATATTAGCCAAATTAGTGTTAACAGAAGGAACTTCCGGTGGCACAGTATCAACATGGAATGTCACAACTCTGGTCTCAGATGGGCCGCCAAGACTGGTTAAATTATCAGCCGCAGTAAGTATTAACTCTTTAACGCCATTACCGCCGCTAAATTCCACATTTTGTAAAACACCATAGTTATATACTTTTTCACCAGGAGAGGCTATATCGCCATTCATCATAACTCTATCTGTACCGATCGCCTTAATATCTATTTTAATATTGTATGTATTAACATAATTTCCGGCACCAAACCCCGGCGCTGTCGCTACAGAAAGGATCGTCGGCGGATTGGCATTGAGCTTAATACCGCTAACAACACCCGCCAGCTTATTACCCAAATGATCAACAGCCAGATATGTAACTTTATTGTTTACACCGCTCTCAACTATCTTAATATTTACAGTTGCCCGCTCTATGCCGGTCTGATTTCTAGAATCAAAGGCGTTGATCGTTGTTCTATTATTGATCTTAATATAGACCTTATCCAGGCCGGAAACATAGTCCGCCGAAGGTGCCAGATCATCAAATAAAATAGAGAAGTTAACTTCATAAGTATAGAAGTTATTAAGATCTAAATTTTTAACTGTCGCTTTCGGTGCGGTATTATCAATTAAGAAGCGGTATTCAATTTCTGTATAGCTGGCAGTCGGACTCTCGCCATGGTCATTGAGATAATTTCCTTGATATCCTCTGTCAAAAAATCTGACCCTAAGATCCTTAATACCATCAATGCGATTGGCTTCAGTCAAACTAAAAGTAACTGCTCGCGTATTGGCGTTCAATGCTAAAAGATCAGCATAATTACCTCTGGCCAGAACATTCTCTGTCCCGCTGGCGGTCAGCTCTGTAATAATATACTCATTGGCACCTTTCATATCCATTTCCAGTAAGTAATCAACCGAATCAACTAAATACTGGCCATTCAACGCTCTGCCAGTCTTCTGATCTTTTAAACGAACTCGGGCTGTTGCTAAATTGACATTCAAATTATCCAGCGGCAGACTTCTGTCATAATAAAATCTCTTAACCTGTGTATTGGCGGTAATATTATTTAATATGTTTCCAGCACGGTCCCTTAAACCGGAAACATTAATAGTTACCCAGCCGTCACTCTCCGGCTCATTTAAAAACACCGTATAATTATTAGTAACAAATCTCTGATATGTCAGCCAGGCATTGGGACTGCTGGCGGCGTTAATTTCTTTACCGGAAAGCATTACATGTGTAATACCGCTGAGCTCTTCTGTTTCATCGTGTTTAAATTGAACTGTGATATATGGAGCGTTAACAAAATCAGCAACAACACCGTTAATAATATCCTGTTTGATCTGCGGAATATTCATTGTAATAGTTGTCGGATTTAAAATATTGTCATAGACAACTACCAATACATCCGTAGTAGCGCCGCGGTGATCTAAATGCTGCGGCATAGTTTGATCCCAGCTGTAAATATTAATTGTCAGCAGGCTGGCGCCGGTATCAAGCACTCTGGTTGTAACTGTATAACCCCAATCTTCGCCAAGACCATTGCCATCTCCAAGTTTTGGATCAGTATTAGAATTTGGCAAGGCTGAGTTATTAAAGTTCTCAGCCGGTACATCAAAAATACCGTTCCAGGCAAAATAGGAATTAGCGCCTTTATCTACCAATCTATACTTGCCGCTTTGAGCAACCTCCAGCGGCACATAATTAACAGTTACACCTATACCGGAAACCTTATTACTGCCGGCATCATAGCTAGTGATATCAAATGTTACTGACATCTCTTCGGTCGAAGCCATTTTCTGTTTATACGGAAAACCAAAATCATCAGAGAAATACATTGTAATATTTCTGGTACCCTGTAATTCACCAAAAACAATGCGCTTTTCATTGACATAATTCAAAATACCTTGTTCTTTATTGACCGGGTGACGATCGTTCTCTGTCAAGAACGGCTTGATCTCATTAATAGTTACCCACTCAAACGGTGTCAAATAAACATCTGGATTAACTACGGCGTTATAGGTTAAACCAAGTGCAGCGGGCTGATCGTTGACACTTTGTTCACAGATAATGACACCGTATTTAACACCAATACCATCATCTTTAGCGCCAAATCTAATATCTATCTCCGGTTTATTAGTATAAAGCGGATAATTACTGTTATTAATACCTATATCGGTCCAGCTGGCCGGTGTCAATTCCACAAAACCATCATATGGCGGCAGAGTATCTATTTTAATACCTCTAATTATACTGTTGTCACCAGGATAAAAATAAGTATTCAATACTTCATCCCAAACTTTGCTGCCTTCAGGGTCCTGACAGAAGTTAACCTGACTGGCGTTACCAGCTTTATCAATAACCTGGTAAGCGAACATGTTAATACCATTGCGGGTAATAATATATTCATCTACTCTAAAATCGCTGTCTGACACGTAAGTATATTGATCGTTGGTCAAGAAACCTTCATTAATAGAGAAGCCAAATCTGGTCTTTGGCAGTTGAGTAGGCTCAACAGCAGAATCAACTAACTTCAGTTGATATTGAGAAAAAGAATCGACCTGACCAAAAGGATCAGCATCAAACCAATGCCATTTATCCATAACATTAGCGGTAGCATTGAACAATAGACCGACCATTGCTACACCGGCGCCAGGTCTGGTAACCTCAAGGCCGCGCAAGGATTCCGGAACAACAGTGTCATCAGCATAAAAACTAGCCGAGACCGGGAACGGATCGGCAAACATATCAAAGACATTTAATTTAACAACAATATCATCCAGTGACCAAACTGACTGAAAAGAACCACCCAGACTAATTAAGAGATCTGGTCTGCCGGTATCAACACAAATATATTTATATTCACTGACGTTGCTGGTATGGCCAAATTTGTCTTCGGCCCAAAGTTCAACTTTATGGAAACCATCTTTATTGATCGACAGTAAACTGGTCTTTAAGTCAAAATAAGCATCCTGTTTATCGGTAGTCTTATATTTCCAGACATCAAAAACTGTTTCCGCTTTTTCTCTAATATTATTACTAATTAAGTTTTCATAAAAATCAAGATCATTGCCTTTAAATGTCCAGAAAATAGAACTATCAGTCTCAGCATAAGTATTAACTATACCGGCAGCTCTCAGTTTTTCCCTAGTAGCTTTATCTATTAAGTTTTTATTAAAGAAACCAGTCGTCTTACCCTCAACTATTTGAATGGTCTTGCCAGGATTATTTTCATCTATAATAAAGCCTCTTAATTTATTACCAATAGCTGATGTATCAAGTGTAAAGTAATCTGGCGTAACCGCATCATTTACTCTTAAATAAACATACTTTGTACCATCACCCAGCATATCGGTAAGCGAAATAGTATATTCCAAATCTTTATTCTGCCATTTTTCATTAACCCCCGGCACAGAAATAAGCTGCTGCAAGTCTGTTGACCTAATTAACGGCGACTCACGATCAATATAAAGATTTTTAGTGACAATTATTTTTTCTGACTCGTAGCCATAGCGGTCAACAGCCCAAACTACAATATTATTGGCGCCGTCTTCCATTAAATTAACAGTAACTACAATATTACTGGAGGCCATCAAAGAAACATCATATTGGCTGTAGCCGGTAAAATCAGCAACCAGAACATCGCTCAAAGCGCTGGAAGTAGCCACACGGATATACTTAACGCCAACACCGCCCGGATAGATCTCGCCGCTAGGCTGATAAACATCGCGGGCATTTATCGTTACGCTAATACTATCTTTATACCAACCGGTATGAGCATATTTAGCATCGGCCGTTACCCAGTATTTAATTGATTCTTCAATATTCAAAGAAACTATCGGCGAATTATTATCCACCATAAATTCCTGACCGTTGGCAGTGATCCAATCAGAGTATTGATTAAGACAATTTTTAGCTCTAGCTCTAAATAAATACTTATTGCCGCCAGAAAGGGGAACCTGTATTTTAATATCGGCAGCGCCATCAGCACCAGGCGACCAGACAGCATTATCAACGATCTCGCCTCTGGTTAAAGAATAGATCTCATATTCATAAAGATTTATTTCCGATTCCGGCTCACTGGCTTTAAATCTAGCTGCTAAATAACCGGTATACTGACCATGTTCATTTTTCTGGATCGCGTTAATAAAATATTCAACCGGTTCATTGGCAGTAGTAACTATGTTAGTAGTTATAATTATTTTTTCGTTATAAGGAACTAAAACATATTCTGTACCGCTGACATTCCAGGAAGGTGCCGTATTATCAAGCCTAACAGTTGGTGACCCGGTAGAGACATTGCCGGCGGCATCATAGGCAAAATAATAAACAGGTATATCGGGACCGGCGTATTCATCAAGATACATCTCTATTGAGCCGCCTCTTTGCACTATCTTGGTATTCCCTTTTACTGCTAAGAAACTATCTATTAAAAGTTTTTCATTAAAAGCCGGTTTGTTGGCTTGAACATTAGTACTATCAAATTGAAAGAGTTCCTTTTTACCATTCTTTAAATGCAATATATTTACTGTCACAATTCTGGCGTTAAGCGAAGCAGGCACGGTAATAGCAGCTGTAACTAACTGCCAGTCAGAAACAGATTTATCGTTAACTCTCTTATTAGAATAAACAGAATCCACATTTACAGCGTCAAGACGCAGGCCAAAACCGCCGTCATCTATAGCTGTCCCCAAAAGCGGCGCTTCAATATTGGCAAATCTGTTAATATTAAACATTAGACCGACAGTATACGTCACCGACTCACTTGCCGCCGCCGCATTAAATGTCGCAGACAGACCATCCCAGGAATACTTACCGCCAAAGTTAGCTGGTGTTATATTAAAAGAAACCACTAAACCGTAGATACCTGTACAATGTTCATCGTCAAAAGCATCTCCAGTCTCTTCCAGATCAGCAGAATTTAACAACGCTACTTCATAGTCATAATAAATATTTTCAGCGTTTTTCTGCCAGTATTGTGGTGTTTCTAAATTGCGGTCACCAGCCTCTTCAAAGCTCCAGTCCTTCCCGGCCAATAATAACGGCTCATAACCATAATCTATATTGTCACAGTCTCTCTTAACTATCAGTTCACTCAGCGGCACTTCGCTCATAGCCAGAAGATTGCGACCTTTTTCCTCAGTATCGGTAATTGAAAGGTCGACATTCAATCTATCACTATTGATATAATATTTGTTTTTGTATTTGACAGCGTTAGAAAAATTGTAATTAACTACCGGGCCCAAGGTATCTTTTTTGAATTTCAAAATAGATGTTCCGCTGTCGACCCAGAAATTACCGACCGGATCCTCTACTCTAAAATAAAGATTTAACGATTGTTTTTGCGGTAAAGAATCCCAGAAAGTTCCTTCCATAAAAGACATTCCCTGGTAATTCTTAATATATTCCTGAACCAAGCGGCCGTTAACATTAGATGTTATTACATAACCATTAACAATTTGCAGATCACGGTAAGTTGAGCTGGCCGCATCTATTTTAACTCCCGCTTTTTTAATACCGGAAATATTATCAGATAAATTAAATTTAAAAACATTTCTATTCAAAACAATATCGCCATTATAGTAAGACGCAGGCTGAACCGGGGCCGTTCTATCAACATAAAAATAATTTGATGTCATTATCTTGGAATAATTACCGGCCAGATCTTTAGCGACAACTCTAAAATAATATCTGGCATTCTCAGATAAAGCCGCCGGAATAGTTAGTTTACCCATCTGTATCTCGCGAACACTCGGAGCATTAGCAACATTTAAATGGGTCCAGTTGCCGGTAGCCGTCTGGAAGAAATCTGATGTCAAAAGGTCATCTTCTATCACACTGGTATCAGGATCAAGCAACTTAACTTCAACTACTCTTAATGGTGTCTCTTCTTCGCCAGAGTATTTAACAAATATTTTGTTATCTGTATAAGCATCATCTGTATTAGCACCTATTTTATTTTTCA
>CAYUXF010000007.1:0-5052 GCA_964448755.1 uncultured bacterium | reverse complement strand
AAAGTTGACAGTAATAACTATCTCTTCACCACCCTGATAACCCTGCATAGCACTGATATCAAAATTATCTACTTTTAAATAACCGCCGTCCTGTGTATATCTCTGCAAGGTTCTGACTTTCGGTGAGCTAAAATATTTTGCACCAGTACCGGCACCGCTAAAATCGGACGGATTAATTTCTAAGACATAAGCGGCAACATCGCGTTCTATCTGATCATTTTCCGGGTAAACCCGCGGATCTTCCGCATAAAGATAAAGATCAATAGTTGAAGTATTAATATATCTCGGCATAGCGGAAAAGAGCGGCACATCTTCAGAGTCAGCGTAATCCAGAATAACTATTGGCATGATCGGGCCACCATCAACACTATCGGCATCCAATTTAACACTAACGTCCGTCTCAATACTCTTATTCAGCATCGCATCAAGAAAATAAACATTAATAGTCTGAATACCATCTTTAGCGGAGTTAGCGCCAAGACCTCTAATATATAATTTATGTATACCAGCATAATTCTTAGTTGGTGTTACCGGGATCAATAAAGAATTAGCAGTAGCATGCTGGAAAGAAAGATCAGCTACCAAACCATTGAGCCCGGTATCTTCTATTAATTCAAATAACACATAAGCAACACCAACATCATCTTTAGCATTAACCGAAATAGTTAAATTCCCGGTGGTGTAAGGATTTTCTTTTAATGTTACAGCATCACCTTGAGAATCATCCGGTAGCGGTGCCTTATAGTCTGGCGAAACATTAAATGAGTAAGTGGCAATAATTTGATGGCCGACAAAGTCTTTAAACACAATATTAACCGAGACTGCCTCTTCGTATTCAAACAACAAGCCATTAATAGTCACTGTCACTTCGCGGGCCGGTAGAATACTACTTTCACCTACCAGATCTTCATCAAATAAAACATCCAGCAATATATTTTTAGAAGGCACTAATCTGCGCGCCTGATTAGTTGAAGAAATATAAACTTTAAACTTACTATAATCAATGCTGTTGTCTTGACTAAAAATATCCACACCAGTTGAATTATCTTTAACTTTAAAAGTTATTGTACCGTCGGTCTTAGCGTTTTTAGCATTGGCCAGTGGCAAAATTGTCTCATAATAAGGAGGTTGTGTATCTTTAAAGAAAACCCGGTTCTTAGTACTAATATTGTCTGAGACATCCAGTGCCTCAACATAAATACGGAAAGCACCGTCAGGCTGACTATTTGGAAAATCTAAGATCTTAATATAACCGATATCATCCGGTTTAGTATAAAATTCTTTGCGCGGCAGACCATTGGCAAGCGTTAAAATATTAGCTGTTGTCAGGCCATACTGCAAATAGTCAGTCAGCTGAACTATCGAACCGACACCGACCGTATCATTATTAACAATAACATTCGGCGAAACATGGATAGTAAACTGCTTAATACCTTCCAGCTTATCTTTTAATTTTAATTCCAATAACGCGTTTTCAGAAGAGACGACCACACTGTTAGTCTGCGCATTTTTAGATGGCAATAAATTAATAATTATCTCAGGACCTAACGCTGAATTTGGTCCTGAAACAAAACTGAATTGAAAATATTCTCTGATCTTATCGCCGGTAATATCATTTTCTGAGCGATATACCGGGATCCGCTTTGCAACAGTATCACCAAAACCAGCCAGACCAGCTTTAATAGAATTGTCCGTAAAATTCGCCACGTCAGAATAATCATATTTCATCTTATTGCCGCTCTTATCGCTGGCATAGACACGGATATTATAAGTAGTGTCATAATAAACATTATTCTTTAAATTAAGTTTAAGATCAGACCATTTTCTATTGCGAATTAAATAGTAGGCCTCATCGCCTTTAGACGGAACAAAAACATACCGGCGAATATCTTTAACGTAATTACCTGTACTGATCTCAATAACAGGGTCAACCTCAATTAAAGCGGATGTCAGATCAACTGAACGATCATCTGAAATTGAAAAATTAAGTTCATTATAAATAGGAACTTTATTCTCTCCAGTGCCAATGTAAGCAACTAATGGGAATTCTCTATTGCCAGGCATTACTTCTGCACCGGAAACAGAATTCTTGCCGACCAGATATGACATCGGATCAGCCATTTTAGGATTCACAACATCCGGATTTCTAAATAAAGTCGCCTTGCCGACATTATTATATGTCGGCGAACCATTCTCTTTATATTCACCGCAAGGTGCGCCAATAATATACTCGGCAACAAAATCGCCGTCGAGATCGCCAACATAACAAATAGAGGCACCAAACATCGCACCGGTCTCTACACCTTCTGCTACAAAATCGGCAAAACCGTCCATTATCAATTGATAATCAGGAACCAGATCGCTGCCCATATTTTTAACTTGTGTGGCAAAAATATAAACACGGCCGGCATCTTCTTTATCATCAACTCTAAAGAAAGGAGCGGCCACTGCCAGATCATTATTATTAAATTCATCGTTATCAATATTACCGACATTGGCAACGGTGTAGCCAAATTTATCGCCTTGATTTTGACCAAAGGAAAACATTTTCTTAGTAATTGTAAAATCATCGGTAGTCTGCGGCGCAGCTACAAAGACATAGACCGCACCGACATCATATTTAGGATTATCTACCGGATCCGGTCCGTCATTAGAGGGAGCACCCACGGCAAAATCTTGACCAATTAAATTATTAGCCCGCGGTGAATTACCATAATTGGTATCCGCAGAAATATCACCCAAATTAGCTAAAGAATAACCAAAATTTTCTCCTTTATTTTCACCTTCAATGGTTTTCTTTAAATAAAGATACTCTTTGCCGTCAAGATATTTTTTATAAGAATAAACATCTACACGACCACGGCCGCTGTCATGACCGACAGCACTGATCAGGATTTCTGAGTAAGGAACATTTTCAGTGACCGTTACATAATTTACGGTTTTAGTTACTACCGCTTCGTCGCCGTTAATATTAATACCGGTCAAAACAGCGGAACCAAATTTATCGTAATCGGGTGCCGAAAAATTATTCTTAATATAAAAACCAAAATTCTTATAAATATCAAAACCGTCCGGAAAGGCACCGTCTTCTTTCAGCGCCGGCAATGAAGAAAGTTTAATCGGTCCATAGACAGTATCTTCTTTGGCATACTCATTATAGCCGCTCCGTTTATTGATCATTAACATATTAGAACGGCCAAAAACAACATACACCCGGCCGGTATCTGTAGCGCCGTCATCAAATCCTGGCGCACCAATTACCAGATCAGCATAACCATCGGCATTAATATCGCCGCCGCCGTGGATCCCGTTACCTAAAGAATCTCTAGGCATCTCCGCCTGGATACAAACAGCTATCCGCTCTAAATAAGTATTATTCCATTCTTTTGTTATAACCCTATTATTAGGATCCATTATCGGAGAAGCCCCCTGGCCGTCTGCTCTATCCCTGGCAGTTTGTGAGCGAGGATCTGGATTTCCAAAAAGAATAAAAACCTCACCACCGGTCAAGCCGGAATTAGCACCAACTATCGCCACGTCATCATACCCATCACCATTCATATCGCCAGCCGGCACAACTTTCCAGCCAAAACGAGCCGCCGACTGACCGCCTAATCCGCTTAAACCCAGATACATTTCAGCATCTGGTTTAACAAATTCTTCGTAATCAGGATGTCCTAAAAAGAGATAAGCTTTACCGGCATAGAAGCCCTGTTCGTTATTGCCATATTCACCAACTATAAAATCACCAAGGCCGTCACCATTGACATCACCAACATAAGCCATACTGGCGGCAAAAAAGGTATTTGATTTACCCTGACCGGTAAAAGTCATTTGTTTTTCATCTTCGTTTTTAGCAAAATCGGCTACAAAACCAAAACTAATATCTTTGACTAAGGGATTCTCTACTCTTTCCGTATCAGAGATCCAAACTGCTCTATCATCACCTACAGTAAAGCGCAGATCGACAGTTTCAGACTGTCCCCATTTACCCACATGGGCATCGGGACTATATGGTGAGCGATAAGTTGAATTTAATGATATTGTATAGCCAGCTTCCGTCCCGTCAATAGAACGGTTAGATGTCAGTGTAAAACTATTATTTTTAAGGACACCGGCCTGGACCAGATAAGTCTCTTCGCCATCGACCATCCGCCAAACATTTAATTTATCATCGCGAATACCGGAAATATCGGAAACGACCAGTTGAACACTTGCCGTTACCGGCACATCATAAGCGTGATCTTCCGGCACAATTTTTTCCACATGCGGCGGAGTAGTATCCGGAATAGAGCGGTTGCGCAGTAACGCAATTCGGCCTTGAGATGTTCCGGCAACAGCAATAATATCATTATTGGTATTTAAAAGATCACCGCCGGTCTGTAAAACACTGCCCAATTCTTTAAATTGAGATGAATTACTTCCTACATAACCGGCATCGGGCTTGGCATCCAGATTTTTACCACCGGCATAAATATAAACCTTACCCTCATTATAGGCATTACTAGCATTGTAATCATAACCTGGTGCACCAACCATCAAATCATCGGCATCATCATAATATTGTTGCGTAGAAGCTATACCCCATTTTTTATAGTGACTTGGCAATGACAAATAATTAATTTTAGCCAGAGAATAACCAAAATTAGAACTTGCGGTTTCCGGCCGCAAAACAATAATATTTTTAGTGTTAGGATTATCTTGATCAGGAACGGTTATTCCGGCACCATTGCTGTCTGATTTAAAAATAATCACCCGTCCAGCCTGCGGCGCAAACTTAGAATCAAAAGGATAGCCAACTGCCAGATCTTCATAGCCATGTTTTTTAATAGTTATTGTGCCATCGGCACTGACAATTTGTTCAAACTGGTCGTCGAAATAACCGGCCGCCAGTGCAAAACCACAACCAGCACCTTGGGAATAATTAATAATTTCTTTATTGACAGGTTTTAATTGACGATCTTCTATTTTATAAAAAACTACTTTGCCCTTACCGCCATCGAACTCCGGCAAACCGACAGCTATCTGCTGATAATCTGAATTATCAAAAAA
>CAYUXF010000006.1:38467-40828 GCA_964448755.1 uncultured bacterium | reverse complement strand
GAAAATGGTAAAGATATAAAACATTCCAAGACCCCACTGGAGTTATTTGCTCTATATGATAAATATATAAAGAGCAGAGAAGTTGCAACAGAAGATGTTTATTATTTTTTAATTAAAACTTCTTTTTTTGTTAAAACCGGCCAGATCAAATTTTCTGTCGCCCAATTTTTAAAAAAGAGAGCGGAGATTGCTGAAACCATAGATAAGGTCATTTTAGCTGACCATGCTTTTTGGCAGGAAAACAGCGAAAAAAAATGTGCAGTGCTGGTAAGTGCCCTGGTAAATTTAAAAATAGATAATGCTTTAATAGAAGAAAAGATTTTAAATATAATAGATAATCTGGCGGAGAGTTCTTTCCCGGGATTATTGCATTTGATCAATGAATATTTGCCAAAAAATAATCAAAATAATAAAAACAATATCCTGATTTTACTTAAAGATAGAGCGATAAAAAAACTAAAAGAGAAAAAAAAAGACTCTGGTGCTGACGTTTTTTTGCCGGCATTATTATTTTTAATAAACAATAATTATTATGATCGCAAATTTCTTTCGGAAGGAGAATTAAAGAAGAGGATCCAAAAAATGTCTGCTGCTGAATTTAATTCTTTGACCAAAGTTATTTTTTTTAATAAAACGGCGCAGCCATATTTTTTTATAGATTCTCTGTGGCAATATATAGAGGATAATTTCAATAAAATGCCACAAGATCTTTTTTTGAACAGTGCTTATAACATTTTGCGCGTAGTCCATTTCTTAAAAATAAAATTACCTAAAACAAAATGGCTTCCTTTATTCAAATTAGATGAGCAGCAGTTTATAGAAGCAAAGCGTTTTCCAGCAGAAGAGCTGGTTTATTTTGCCAAAATGATGAGCGCATTAGGTATTGATAATAAAGATTTTTTTCTAAAAATAAAGAATTTTTTATATTATTGTCCAAAGAAATTTAAAATAACGGAAAAAGTAATTTTACTGGAGGCTTTTTATAAAAAAGGTCTTTTTGTTGAAGAAATAGCGGTTGATTTGGAAGAGGAATTTATTGCCAATATGGACGGCCTAAAAATGCGCTCTTTGGCGACACTTGCCTCTGTTTATTTTAGCGGCTTGGCCTATGATGGTATTGCGGAGGTTATCCTTTCTGAAAAGAAAAAATTTGCCAGTATTTTTAAAGCGATCATAAAAAGAATGCTCTTCTTGATCGAGCAGCCAAAAAACATCTGGGAAATGCCTATCAATATTCGTGATGTAACGGTTGTGCTGAACACCTGCTATAGAACAGGTGCGTTTGAACAGCAGGAGCTTTGGCCGCTGGCCCTTTATTTTATGCGTGAAAGCAAAAAAGCGAATGTTAGAGATATAGGGTATATTTTGAATATTTATACTATGGCGGCGTCAAAGCAATATGAAGAGGTTTTTACTGTTTTCTTGAGCGAGCTTCATGAGAAAAAAGCAGATTTTTTAAAAAACTATAATTTTAATAAAGATGCTTATTTTAGGAATATACATGATCTGCTAAATGGCTATACTTATATAGAAAAAAAATATTTTGTAGAGAGCGATCTAAAAAAATTAGATGAGATTTTTGATTTCTTTAGGGACAATATTTTACATAAAAAATTAAAGATGGCTTCAGAAAAAGATCGCCTAGCTCATTTAGGCGATTATTTGAGATATGGACGTGAAGCAGATAAGTTTTTCTGCGATGACTTATTTGAAGTTGTTATAAAAAACCGTGATATTGAGCGCTATGATATTGTTGATATTGCTGGTTTTTGTGAGGTATTGACGCTGACCGGTAATACGGATTTTCAACTATATCAAACCGTAAAAACAAAATTACTTTCCTTGAAAGCCCCTCTTTCTGCAATAAACACTATTAAGATACTGCGCTATTTATTAACTATTCCAGAAAAAGATGTTGAGTTGTTAATGCTGCTAAGAGAACAGATCAAGAGTTTAAAGCAACTTCCTTCTGAATATACCTCTGCCTGGTTGATCTATGATCTGGCGATATTCAGGGAGCGCGATAATGACATTTGTAAAATGATCGCGGATAAAATGTTGGCACTTGTTCACGAAGGGCAAAAAGTGAACTTTAGTTATCAGTTAATGATCGGCTGGTCGCTGGTTATTTTAAAGTTTTATCATAAGGAGTATTTTTCTTTTTTAAAAAAATTAATTGAGGAAAATCTTGGTCTGATTGGCTCTGCCGAGGCGGGGAAGATCAATGCGATGTATCTGGAAATGAAAAATCTCGCGCAGCAAGATACTCAATGGCGCCCGTTTGATCTTTCTCACAGAGCGTTAGAAAAAGTTTGGACTTGTCTATGGCGAGAAGAAAAAGAGAGTAATAATAAACGCATT
>CAYUXF010000006.1:0-38367 GCA_964448755.1 uncultured bacterium | reverse complement strand
AAAAGTTTGGACTTGTCTATGGCGAGAAGAAAAAGAGAGTAATAATAAACGCATTCCTGCCAACAGCTGGCAGGCCGAGGTTATTAAATTAATAAATGACAATATAAATGGCTGTAATTTTACTGAAATTTTTGATTGGGAGACTTCATTGGTTTTTGTTGGTGATCCTCAGAAAAAAATTGTTCTAGAGATGGACGCAGACACTTTTTCTCTTAATAACATAAATTATTTGTATGGCAAAAAGGATATTAAGCGTCGCATTTTAAACAGCCGCGGCTGGGAAATAATTTTTTTGAATAAAAAAAAGTGGAAGCTCGGTGAAAATGAGCAAGGGCTTACTTTTGTTAAAGAAAAACTCGAACAGTTCGAGAAAAAAAGAGCTGCTGAAAAAATAAACTACTAGACGCCGGGATAGAACTTCCTAATTAATTTAAAAATCAAGAGGATCGTGCCAGCCCCTACAATATCGATCGCGACATCACCAAACGTGCAGTGTCTGCCGGGGATAAAATACTGGTGCAGTTCATCGCTGATACCGTAAAGAGTGCTGATGGTAATTGTCCAGAAGGCAATATTTTTAATATTGTAGATAATTAAAATTCTGATCAATAGCAGAGCGTAGCCGAAATATTCCAGAAAATGCAGTGTTTTATCGCCCGGATCATATTTGAGATCGATATGCGGCTGATGTGATAAATAAATTATCAATAAACTGTAAAAAATAAACGGCAGCCAGTAGAAGATAATTCTTTTTGATCTGGAATCAGATAAATTGATTTTTAATTTTCGTAATTTTGAAATCACGGCCTCACCCCCGGCCCCTCTCCAAATTTGGAGAGGGGTGCTTGAGTGCCAATAATATTATTATTTGTGGGGTGAGGCCTTATCATAATTTTATCTTCAAAAACTCCGCCACTTTTTTATGATCCAAATTCAAGATCTGCTCTCTTTTGATCCCAACCTCCAGTGCGGTCTTTAGGGCCTTGTCTACTTCTCCAATTCTGTAAGCGGCGTGGGCGTCCGAATTTACGACCGTCGGCTGATTGTTTTCTTTGATCAGTTTCATGATCTCTATACAGTTATTATATGAGCCGTGTCTGGCAATGCCGAAAGAGGCGTTGTTGATCTCTATCAGTGTATTGGTCTCTTTGGCGGCGCCGACCACCTCTTTGAAATCGAGATCGAATTGTGGGTTCTCCAGATGGCCGATGATATCGACATGCGGGTTAGCCATCGCTTCAAGGTACATTTTAGTTGTCTCTTTTTTTGAGAGATTTTCCGGCGAGGCAATAATGTGTGCCGAGGCAATGACCACTTCATAAGAGGCCAAAAGAGCTGTCTCCAGATCGAGCTTACCGTCTTTAGAGATAATATTGGCTTCGATCCCCTTGAGGATCCGCACACCGTGAATTTTTTCCGGCAGCGCTTTTAGATTGTAAAAATAGTATTCATGCGGACCGTCCGGCATGGCCGGGCCGTGATCGGTCAGCCCCAGAAGCTTGAGCCCCTTTTTTTTGGCCGCCAGCGCCATTTCAGCGATAGTTGAATAGGCGTGACCGCTGGCAATGGAGTGGGTGTGTAGATCTGCTTTAATTTTCATTTATTCGGAAATTTTCTCCATTAATTCATCCGAAATATCAAAATTGGCATTTACTTCTTTAACATCGTCAAGGTCTTCTAATTTATCAATTAAATTGAATATTTTTTTTGCTGTTTCCAGATCGGTTATTTGTATTTTGGTATCGGGGATCATTGCCGGCTCCGCTTTTTCCAAGGGCAATTTGGCTTGTTCGGCGGCGTTAATACAATTATTGAGAGCGGCATAAGGACAGGTCACACTGAAGGTGCCATCCTCATTATTGACAATGTCTTCAGCGCCGGCATCAATGAGGATTTCCATCAGCTGATCTTCGCTGGTTTTTTCGGCATCAAACTCTAAGTACCCTTTTTTATTAAACAAATAAGCTACTGAGCCGGGGGCACCCAGAGAACCGTTATTTTTATCGAGCGCTGAGCGGACTTCTGAGGCAGTTCTGTTGCGGTTATCGGTAACACATTCTATGTAAAGCGCTACACCGCCTGGTGCATAACCTTCATAAGTGCATTCTTCTATTTGACCAACGCCGCCTTTGCCGGAGGCTTTTTCAATGGCGCGTTTAATATTATCTTTGGGCATATTAACTTTTTTGGCTTCTTCAATGGCCATGCGCAGAGAGGCGTTAAGTGCCGGGTCATCGCTGCCACCTTCTCTTACCGCCGACATGATCCCCAGTGAGGCGCGGGAAAAAACTTTGTTTTTGACAGAATCGGTTTTGGCTTTTTGATGTTTAATTTTAGACCACTTATTATGACCTGACATAGGACCTCCAGTGTAATTTAAAAGATGCGGCGCTTATTATGGCAAGAAAATCAATGCCGGGCAATAAGCGGAGTTTGCTTAAGGCGTTTTTAAATAGTGCTCCTGATCTTTAAAATATCATTAACATAGACGGCGGTATGCCCCTCTATTTTTTTATCTTTGCGGGTAATGGCGCCACTCCCCTCCAGATAAGAGGCTAGGGCCAGCTCAAGCTGATTTTTTTCGCCGCTGCGCTCATCGAGTTTCTTTCTAAAATAATAAACCAGGCCGCGGATATTTTGTTGAATATCGTGCGGGTCGGAAATGCCGAGTTCTTTAAAATTGAAGGGCATCAACTGTCCCAACCCTACGGCGCCCGATGGTGAAACTGCCCGGGGATTGAAGGCCGATTCGCGGGCCATCAGAGCCAGAATAAGGCGGGGGTCAATATCTTTTTCTTTACAATAGAGGTTGGTGTTGATCTTAATTAAGCTGGTTTCGGCAGCGCTTAAGCTGGCATTGTATTTTAAAATAACAGCGTCCATTCGTTCTGGGCTCAAGTACTGGTATTGCCAGGCGGAGCGGTCCTCTTTGAGTTCAGTGTAAATAGACCCGCTGTTGCCGCTCTTGCTAGTTTGATTAACAGGCGGATGCTTGCTGATATTTACGAAGAAGAGAATAACAATAATTAGGGCGACTACGCCGGTTCCGTCCATAAAACTCCCTTTAAAAAATAAAGCGATTTTAACACAGGAAAAGAGAATAAAAAAAAGTGTATTTTTTTGTAATATCTGCTACAATATTGTCGTTTTGGGGGAAAAGCTTTACAAAAACAGAGCTTTAAATACAAAACAGGTGGCCTTGCTGTTTCAGGAAAACTCACCCCCTATTTTCAAAAAACTTGTTAAAGAAACTTTGCCAGTAGCTTTTTTTAAGAAAAGCCATGGTTTTATTAAAATTACGCCGGGTAAATATTTAACGCCGCGCGAGTTTGCCCAAGTGGAAAATTTTTCAAAAAAATTAAATTTTGTGTTGAGTGAAGTTGATAATATTGTTACTGCAAATGACCAGCGTTTGAGTGCGGCCTATTTGCGGCTAAAAGAACTGGAAAAGATCATTGATAAAATTCTTTATGAGAAATTAGGCAAAGAATTTTGTTCTTCTTGCGAATGGCATAGTGCCGGGTCAGGAAGAGAATTAACTTTTATGCTCCTGGAGCATTATATTGGCAATGCGCTGGTCAATTATTGTCTGCTGGCCAAGAGATTTATTAAAAAAAATGAAGCTGTTAGCGAAAAACAGCTGGCGGTCAGTGAGCTGGAAATTTTGCTGGAAAATATGAAGTATTATATGTCGATCAAGCAGCGTGATTTTGCCGGTGAGATTGCGGCACAAAAAGCGTCAGCAAAAACACCAATTTTCTCTGTTGCCGGCTGGGCTAAATAGAAGCCAGGCAGAAGTTTTATAAAACCAGAATATAAGTTATAATCGCCAAAATATATTGTTTGAGGGGGCCTTTTATATATGTTTTCTAGATTTACCGAACGCTCGATACAGGCGATCATTAACTCGCAGGATATTGCCAAAAAATTCAGCAGTGAATTTTTAGGGACTGAGCATCTGTTGCTGGGGCTGATCGAAATTAAAGATAAAGACAGTATTGTTAAAAAAACTTTAAAAAAACTCAACATAGAAGAAGAAGATATTATTGGCACAATAGAGGAGCTTTTGACTTCTTCTGGCCGGGCGCCCTTAAGCGGCAATATTCCATTCACGCCGCAGGTAAAAAAAGTACTTAGCTATGCCTGGGAAGAAGCCCGTCAACTGGGCCATAGTTACGTTAATATTGAACATCTCTTTCTGGCACTTTTGCGTGAACAAGATAGTGTGGCCGCTAAAGTTTTAAGTAAATATGATGTTTCGGTTATTAAAGCGCGCGAAGTTATTGTTTCTTTGCTGGGCGTGGAAGTCGCCGAAAATAAAGAGGTTTCGCTGCCGTCTGATACGCCGCTTCTGAACGAATTTACCCGCGACCTGACCTGGCTGGCGGCCAGAGATAAATTAGATCCGGTAATTGGCCGTGAGCATGAGATAGAACGGGTGGTCCAGATACTGAGCCGCCGGACAAAAAATAATCCGGTCTTAACCGGCGAGGCGGGTGTTGGTAAAACCGCTATTGTAGAGGGCTTGGCCCAGCGCATTATCAAAGAAGAGGTGCCAAAATCTCTTTTTAATAAACGGGTTGTTACATTAGACCTCGGCTTGATCGTGGCGGGGACTAAATACCGCGGCGAGTTTGAAGAGCGGATGAAAAAATTATTAGCGGAAATAAAAAAAGCTGCAAATGTCATTATGTTCGTCGACGAACTGCATACTATTGTCGGTACCGGTTCAACCGAAGGATCGCTGGATGTTGCCAATATGTTCAAGCCGGCGATGGCCAGAGGGGAGATCCAGTTAATTGGCGCCACGACACTTAATGAATATCGCAAATATATTGAAGAAGATTCCGCTTTGGAACGCCGCTTTCAGTCGGTCCTGGTCGATCAGCCGACAACAGATCAGACCTTGAATATTTTAAAGGGGATCATCTCTCGCTATGAGGCTTTCCATGATGTGACTTTTGAAACTTCGGCGCTGGAGGCAGCGGTCAATCTCTCGGTGCGTTATATTACCAGCCGGATGCTGCCGGATAAAGCTATTGATCTAATTGATGAAGCGGCCTCACGGGTAATTCTCAAAGGGAAGCGGAATGTCGTCAATGCCGAGGATATTGCGGAAATAGTTTCGCTCTGGACCGGTGTGCCCATTAATCAATTGACCAGCACGGAAGCGGAAAAACTTTTAAGTATGGCCGAAGAGTTAAAAAAGCGAGTGGTTGGTCAGGATGAGGCTATTGAATCTTTAACGCGTGCGGTGAAGCGTTCTAAAGCTGGGTTGAAAGACCCCAAGCGGCCGGTTGGTTCGTTTATTTTTCTTGGTGCTTCTGGTGTAGGTAAAACCGAACTGGCTAAAGCCCTAGCGGTCTATCTTTTTGGCAACGAACAGAACATTGTCCGGATCGATATGTCTGAATATACTGAAAAACATACCACCTCTCGTTTGGTGGGTGCACCTCCTGGATACGTTGGTCACGATGAAGGCGGCCAATTAACAGAACCAGTTCGCCGCAAACCATATTCTATTGTCCTTTTTGATGAAATAGAAAAGGGTGCGCAAGAGGTGCATAATTTGTTATTACAAATTATGGAAGATGGTATTTTAACCGATTCTAACGGCCGTAAAGTTGATTTTAAGAATACGATCATTATCATGACATCTAATGTCGGCTCTAATATGCTCAAAAAAGAGGCGGGTTTTGGTTTTGTTACCAGCGAGAATAAAGAGAGTAAAACCTATGAAAAAATGAAAGAGACGGTTCTTGATGAGTTGAAAAAAGCCTTCCCTCCTGAATTTTTGAATAGGATTGATGACGTAGTTATTTTCAAGATTTTAAATAAGGAGAATATGAAAGAGATTTCCAAGATTATGATCGGCGAACTTAATAAACGCTTGGTAGAACATGATATTGTTATGGAACTTGGCAAAGGGGTGCTCGATTTTATTGTTGATAAGGGCTATGTAGAAAGTCAGGGCGCTCGTCCGTTGCGCGGCAAAATTCAGGAGTTATTGGAAAATGCCCTTGCGGATAAACTGCTTTCCGGCGAGATCAAAAAAGGACAGACTGTCAATGTAACGCTTAAAAAAGATCAGCTGGAGTTCACTGCCAAAGATACGCTTTCGCCGACAAAAACGCGCAGTAAAAAAGGTGGCGAAGGTTCAAAAAAGTTAGTTAAGGCTTAATTTTAGTTCGTTTTTTTATTATCTGCCGGCAAGATTTCCTTAAGAGTCCGGCAGATATATTCTTGAACTTTAATTTAAACCAGTATACAATTATCCCCCTGTTTTCAGGGCTTTTTCTTTTCTACAGGGTTCTCGCAAAAGCGGGTGCTTTTGTGGGAAAAAGGAGAAGCCAAGCGAATTAAGTGGAATGATTTCTGCGTTAGCAGGAAGCATGAAACGGTGAGCTTGAGCTTTGACGAGCGGGAGTAGCTCAGTTGGTAGAGCACTAGCCTTCCAAGCTGGGGGTCGTCGGTTCGAGCCCGGTCTCCCGCTCCAGTTGTTTTTTGATATTTTTCTTTTGACATGCGCGCGTGGCGGAACTGGTAGACGTGCTAGACTTAGGATCTAGTGCCTTTTGGCGTGTGGGTTCAAGTCCCTCCGCGCGCACCATTAATATTAAGATGTTTGATATACTAAGATTGTGTGTGGAAAATTGCACCGAAAGCAATATGTCAGTGACATATTGCGGCATGGACTTGAAAGGCCGGACGCAGTTTCGCATTGGCGAAACCAGGAGGCCGCGTCTCTGCAGCGAGGGAGCCAGCGAAGCGAACCTGGCGACCGAGACGAAAGAACAAGTCCCTCCGCGCGCACCATTTGTTTCTTTTGTGGTGGTCGTAACTGCGCCATGAACCTAACGGTTCCTGGCTTGTTTCCGCCTTTGGCGGTATGCTCAGTCAGGTTACACCGCCTTTGTTTTTTGATATTATCTGCAGATAGAGCTACTCAATAGGGCTTTATCTTGTTTGTTTCTTTTATGGTGGTCGTAGCTCAGCTGGTAGAGCTCCAGATTGTGGTTCTGGCTGTCGTGGGTTCGAGCCCCATCGATCACCCCATAAAAGAAAAATAGTTTTTTGATATTTAGTTTGTTGCGCCCGTATCTGCGCTGCGCTTGATATCGCCTTTGGCGATATGCTCAGTTAGGATATACGATCTTTGATTTTTAGCATTTACTGAAAGAGAGCTGCGGGAACGTAGTTTGTCTTGTAATAGTTAGGTTAAGCGCCCGTAGCTCAGCTGGATAGAGCATCTGCCTTCTAAGCAGAGGGTCACATGTTCGAATCATGTCGGGCGCGCCATATTTTCGGGGTGTAACATCTCGCTGCGCGAGAAGTTGCCCTCTCTTAACACATCCGCCGTTGGCGGAGAGTTAAGTTCGGGTATGCTCAGTCAGTGAGCATGTTCTTTGTTTTTTTGAATGTTCTTTACGGAGAGCTCCACCCCTTAAAAGGTGAGGGGCTTTTTGTTAGAACTTGTTTGTTTTTCGGGGTGTAGCTCAGTTGGTAGAGTACTGGTTTTGGGAACCAGGTGTCGCACGTTCGAGTCGTGTCACCCCGACCATTAATTAATTATTTTATTTATTTGTTAGGCTTTTGTTTGTGCACCCTTAGCTCAGCTGGTAGAGCAATTGACTCTTAATCAATGGGTCGGCGGTTCGAATCCGCCAGGGTGTACCACACACTATAAAACACTTACAATTTTTACATTTATCTAAGTAAGTAGGCAACAGTCATCTTTTTTTAGATGACTGTTGCAATAAAGCCTAGTTTCTACTAAAAACTTTTTTTAATAATATTTTTAATTATTTTTTTTATTTCAGTAGCAGGTATTTCTTTGCCGCTTATTGTTTTTAATTCTTTTTGAAAAACACTAAGTTTTTTCTTGATTTTACCTAGTCCACGTATTGCAACGTCCATAAAATATGGGCTCCTTTCTAGCAAAAACATCTTTTTGATTTAGAATATTTCCGGCTAAACCTGCGTTTAAAAGCAAACCGGCCTTGTTTCTAAAAAATAAGTTTGATTTTGCTGATATTGAAGCTCTTTTTGGAAAATACACGTAACTCTTTTGTATATTGATTATACCATATAATAATTGTTAACCTGGAAATATTTTTGTAATTGCTGGTCTAGTCAACCACAAAAGCTTATTTCTAAAATCCAATAGAGTGGTTTTACCCAAACTATTTCATCATTACTAACAACATTTTATATTTTTCTGGTGCATATAAAGAGTGTGGAATATTCATGGGCATAATAATGCTCTCTCCGGCCTTGACGATCTTTTTCTCGCCACCAATAGTTAATTCAGCAACACCTTCTAATATTTGTACCATAGCATCAAACGGCGTTACGTGTTCGGCAATAGATTGCCCTTTATCTAAAGAAAAAAGAGTTAGAATATTATGATCGTTCTTATAAATGATCTTACTGACTACGGAGTCATTGGCGTATTCAATAGTAGCGGATAATTGTAATGTTTTGTTAATAATATTTGTCATTTATTAATATTCTACTACATAATTAATAGGTTTAAAGCAGAGGAAATAGCACTATTTTAATCGCCAATTATTGTGTATAATTATTGGCGATTAGTTGGCGTTTATTTTGGCGATTAATTTGAGCCGACAGGAGATAAAATGAAAGAATACCTGACAAAATTAGAAACTATTGGTAAATATGATCATAAAGAGTGGGTTAAAGTTGAGCAGCTGCGCAAGAAAAAAGCAGAAAATCTGCAATTAATATCTAAAGACGATAAACCATTATGGTTTGTAATGGATTCCATTATTATTAAATTAATTTCAGAAATTGAGAATCAAAGAGGATTTTTAGATTCTTTAAAATTGCCAAAAAACTATTTACATAATTTTCATAAAAAAGCGTTAAATCAAGAGGCCTATTATTCGAGCCATATTGAAGGAGCGGTTACTTCGCTGGAAGAAGCATTGTTAAACTTGAAATCCTCAAAAAGTAACTACGTCGATGAAAGCATGCAAATGATCTACAATAATAAAGTTGCCTTAGAGTTTATTCTTAAAAAAAACAGCAAGCCATTCTCTCATGAGATAATCTATAAATTACATGAACTTTTAGTCTATAACACGCATAAAGAAAAACCAATTACAGTTGGCGCTTATCGGCAGGGTATGGTCTATGTTGTAGATGGTCTGGGCAGAGTTGTTTATGAAGCTCCTACGCAAGAAAAAGTAATGCCAATGATGAATTTTTTTATTAAGTGGCTTAATGAAGAAAGCGAGTTGCATCCCTTAATTAAGGCGGCAATGGTTCATTTGTATTTTGTGCATATCCATCCTTTTGATGATGGCAATGGTCGCAGTGCGCGTGCTCTTTCAAATCTTTTCTTAGAAAAAGCAAATTATAAGTTTATTAATTTTCTGGCGCCATCAGATTATTTTGATCATTATCGTAGTGAATATTATAAATCAATTCAGGATTCTCGGGTCCATGATTATGATACTACTTATTTTATTATTTATTATTTAAAGGCTTTGGCAAATCAACTTATACAAGTCAAAAAAGAGATTGCTAAAGAACAAAAAATAAAAACGATAAAAGATCTTATTAAGAGTAGTGTCTATGTGCAATTAAATAAGCGACAAATCAAGACACTTGCTATTCTTTTGAAAACTGAAGAACCAATTACTACCAGAAAATATTGCAAAATAAATAAATGTTCAGATGAGACAGCTAGAAAAGATTTTGGTCAATTGGTTCAGTTAAAAATATTAACTATTGTTAATAGAGGCCGTTCAACAAGTTATCTATTAAAAATTTAGATGATTTTATTTTTATAATTAATCTAGCCGTATCCTACCACTTGCTTTACCCGGCAAAATATTTCTGATACTTTTCTTGGGCTGTTTGGATGAGGTTATTTTTTAAAATGATTTTATTTTTTTGAGAGCCTTCTTGTGTAATGATTTTATAAATTGTTTCTATTTTTTCTAGGAGATCCTTTGCCTTTTTCTCTTTTTTAGTAAAACAGTAATGCTCAAATAAGATCATTTTATACTGTAGTTCATCGACTTTGTTTTCATACGGTTCTTGATCAATTTCCCTGACCATCTTATAAAAATCAGTTATCTCAGATTTAATAGCTTGAGCCATTTCTTTACTGGTAATGAAGACCAGCGAGTCATGCGCTTTTTCCAGGTATTCATGAGCCTTAAGAATGTCGCCTTTTAATTGATAAATTTGTGCCAATTTGTTATAAGCCAAGGCGTAACCGCGGTAGCTGGTGCGTGTATAATTTTTTATAACATAATCAACATCATTTTTGAATTTTTTGTAATCGGCCGGGTCTTCTTTTATTAGCAGGGCGTTTTGGTAAAGTCCCTGCCAGTATTTTTCCATTAGGCTACAGGAAATCTCATAATTAATAATGGCTTGGTCGTAGTGTCCTCGGTCACGGGCGTGATCGCCCTGGCTTATATAATTATCGACAATGTCCAAGAGCTCATTGGCGGAGGTTACTTTTTTCCAGATGTTGGCAATAGTTTCTTTAATAATTTTTTTTAACATATTTAATAAATTTTCTCTGTGTGTGATTTTATCGGAACTTTTTATTTTCAGGTCCATTTTTTTAGTTTGTTAAAAATTAAAGTGATCTTTTAAAACGCTACCGCTTTAAAGCTAATCTAGATATAATTAAGTTCAGAATAAAAGCGGAGGTATTATAATGATCAAAGTTAATGAATATTTTTCCGGCAAAGTTAGATCGCTGGGTTTTAATGACCATGTTGGACAGGCTTCTGTCGGCGTAATTCTTCCCGGCGAATATGAGTTCAATACCGGCACTAAAGAGGTAATGACTGTTGTTTCCGGTAACATGAAAGTTAAGATCGCTGGCCAGAATGAGTGGCAGGTTTTTAGTTCAGGTAAATCCTTTGAAATAGAGGCCAAAAGTAGTTTTCAAGTTGCTGCTACCGAAGCGGTTTCGTATATTTGCCGTTACTATTAGTTAATGTTCTATATTATTTCTAATATTCGTGTTAGGGCAGAAGATGACTCTGCAGATGCGCTCGTAAAGGCGATAGTCAGAAAGTTGAGTGTCCCTGCCAATGATATTTTATCGGTTAAAAAAATTAGACGCTCGCTTGATGCCCGCAAAAAAGAGCAGTTCTATTTTGAGTATAGCGCAGCGGTAGAACTGGCAGAGCCTTTAACAGACGGAACTGTTTATACTGAATTTGATCTCGATCTTCTGCCCGGCAAAAAGATCAGCGAACGGCCGATTATTATCGGGTTTGGCCCGGCGGGAATATTTGCCGCGTTAACTTTTTTAGAGCTGGGTATCAAACCGGTAATTTTTGAGCGTGGTAAAGCTATAGATGAACGCGAAAAAGACATTGCTGATTTTATTTTAAATAAAAAAATTAATACGGAATCTAATATTCAATTTGGCGAAGGTGGGGCCGGCGCTTATTCTGATGGCAAACTAAATACACGTATTAAAGATAATTTTTTTATCGCTAAATTTTTAAAAACACTTGTCGATTTCGGCGCGCCGCCAGAAATTTTATATCAAAATAAACCTCATTTAGGGACAGAAGTCATTCGACAGGTTGTCAAAAATATCAGAGAGTATCTGCTGGCTCACGGAGCAGAGATCAAATTTAACAGTAAGCTGACTAAACTTATTTTAGAAAAAGGGGTAATTGCTGGTGTGGAGATCAATGGCACGGAAAAAATATTTTCGCCGTATGTTTTTTTAGCTATTGGACATTCTGCCAGAGATACGCTGGAGGTATTGCTAAAACAGGGGATCGATCTGCAGCAGAAGCCTTTTGCTGTCGGGACAAGAATAGAGCATCCTCGCGAACAGATCGACCTGATGCAATATGGCAAAAAATATTATCGGGCAGATTTTTTAGGCGCTGCCGATTATGCACTGACCGCCAACAATAAAGAGAGCGGCCGCGGTATTTTTTCTTTTTGCATGTGCCCGGGCGGTGAAGTTGTCGCAGCTAGCTCTGAAGAGCAGATGAGTGTAGTTAACGGCATGTCTTATGCAAAGCGTGATTCTCTTTTTTCTAATTCGGCACTGGTTGTGACGGTGATGCCGTCAGATCTTAATTCAAATCATCCGCTGGCTGGTGTTGAATTTCAACGGCACATAGAGTCTGCGGCATTTGAGGCCGGTGGCGGTTCTTATTTAACGCCGGCACAGAATCTGCAAGATTTTTTAAAAGACAAACAGTCGGAAAAATTATTAAACAACTCGCACAAGCTCGGCACGGCTGCTGCAGAGCTGAAAAGCTTTTTGCTGCCGTTTATTTGTACTGAGTTAAAATATGCGTTTAATTACTGGCAGAAAAGAGTGCCTCTTTTTGTTTCTAACGAGGCACTTTTGATTGGCGCGGAGACCAGAACCTCTTCACCTGTTAAATTTTTGCGCAATGAGCGTGCAGAGGTCAATGGCTTCCCAGGTTTGTTTGTTATTGGCGAAGGTTCTGGTTATGCTGGCGGGATAACTTCTTCGGCTGTGGATGCTCTGAAGGCGGTTTGTGATTTTTGTGAAGTCGCCGGGATCGGCCGCAAATGTTAAAATTACCAGCTCTTTTAAAGTGAGCAACGAGAATAAAGGAGTTTGGCTGTGTTTTTAGATAGGTTGATCAAACCACGCGATGAGAAACGCTCGCTTTCCACGTTTGCCGGTGTTTTTACGCCAAGTATTCTTACTATTTTAGGCGTCATTCTCTATTTGCGTTTGAGCTGGGTAGTCGGCAGTGTCGGTTTAGCTAGAGCGCTGGTCATTGTGGTTTCTGCCAGTGCTATCACATTTATTACTGGGCTTTCGATCTCTTCTATTTCTACTAATATGGAAGTCAAGACGGGCGGCGCTTATTATATGATCTCCCGTTCATTGGGCTATGCTTTTGGTGGTTCGGTCGGACTGCCGCTTTATTTTTCGCAGGCGCTTTCGGTCCCTTTATATGTGATTGGTTTTGCTGAATCTTTGCGCTTAGTTTGGCCGGCGGTTAATTTGCAGCAGGCGGCGGTGATAACGATTATTTTGGTGACAATAATTTCCTTTATTGGGACAAAATTTGTTATTAAATTACAATACATTATTTTACTGGCTGTTGCCGGATCGCTATTCTCTTATTTTTTTAGTGTTCTTTCGCCGGGGATTTTAAAATATACGCCGTTGATCTGGCGTCAGGCGGCTGGTTCGCCAGGTTTTTGGGCTGTCTTTGCTGTTTATTTTCCGGCAGTTACAGGAATTTTAGCCGGAGTTAGCATGTCTGGTGATCTTAAAGATCCGCAGAGAAGTATTCCACGCGGTACTTTAGCGGCAATTATTACGGGGTTTTTAGTTTATTTTACGGTATCTTTTTCTATTGGTTTTTGTGCCCCTAACAGTGAACTGCTGAGCAACTATATGATAGTCTCACAAGTAGCCCGCTGGCCCTTTCTCGTGCTTCTGGGTATTTGGGCCGCTACTATTTCTTCGGCGTTTGGTTCTATTATGAGCGCACCGCGCACTTTACAGGCGCTGGCCCGCGATAATATTTTCCCTAAGTTTTTAGGGCAGGGAGTCGGCAAACAAGATGAACCGCTAGTTGCTTTATTTTTAACTTTTATTATTGGTTTTATCGCCGTGGTTTTTGGCTCAATAGAGACAATTGCGCCGATCTTAACAATGTTTTTTTTAACCACCTATGGCACTTTAAATTTTGTGGCCGGACTAGAAACGCTGGTGAAGAATCCGCAGTATCGTCCCGGCTTTAAAACGCCCTGGTATGTTTCTTTAATAGGCGCCGGCAGCTGTTTTGCTATTATGTTTATCATTAATCAGCTGGCGTCGTTGATAGCCTTAATGTTTATTATTTTGATCTATTTTTTACTTAAACGGCGCAGCTGGCAGCAGGCCTGGGGTGATATCGGCAAAGGATTTTGGCTGACAGTTACTAACTTTTGTTTAAATAAATTAAAAGAACTTAAAAATGACCCTAAGAACTGGCGGCCGAACATTTTGGTTTTTAGCAGTGATCCGGAAAAACAAAAAGAGCTGGTCCGTGCGGCGCACTGGTTTGCGCATGAAAGTAGTATTGTTTTGGCCTGCAATTTAATTCAAGGCAAGCTGGAAGAGAATGTTCGTGAAATTATTCGCAGTGAAAAAAAGACCGAACAGTTTTTAAAAGAGCAAGGGATTAACGCCTTTGTTTCAACGAGTGTAATTGAAAATTTTGAGAAGGATACTGCCATTATTGTGCAGTCGGCTGGTATTGGTGATATTAAGCCGAATACGGTGATGTTTCCCTGGCAGGAGATGTCCTGGCTGCAGCAGAAACATTTTGTGGCAATGATCCGCAACCAGTTCTATATTGGCAAAAATACGGTGGTTCTAGGAACAAATTCCGCCAAGACGGCAACGGCCGCGTTTGTTGATATCTGGTGGGGCGGCCAGGACCGCAATATAGAATTGATGCTGTTATTAGCGCATCAGTTAAAAATGCATCAGGATTGGCAGCAGATAAAATTGAGGGTTTTAATGGCTTTGCCGGCACAAGATATTAAAGAGAAAGAGGAACAGCTCAAAACTTTTCTTGCCGTGGCGCGCATTGATGCCGAAATTTTGATCATTGAACGGCAACGTTCTATTGGCGAACATATTTTAGAAAGATCAGGGCAAAGTCGTATGACAATGCTGGGCTTAGCTTATCCGGAAAAAGGTACTGAGCGGGAATATTATCAAGGGCTGGCAAAATATGTGCAAATGCTGCCGCTGGTTATTTTTGTTCGTAACTCCAAACGCGCCGGAGTCGAGATTGTTTAAAAGCTAGCTTTGCCAGGCCTTAATTACGGCCTCTGCTACGCGTCCAACATATTCTTTATCAAAAACATCCGGCACGATGTGATCTGTTTTTAGGTCGCCGGGATTAACTGTTTCGGCAATAGCGGTTGCCGCGGCTAAACACATTTCAACAGTAATGTCTGTGGCCTGGGCATCAAGGGCGCCGCGGAAAAGGCCGGGAAAACAGAGGACATTGTTTAATTGGTTGGGATAATCGGAGCGGCCGGTAGCAATAACTGCGGCAAGATCTTTGATTAGCTCCGGTTTGATCTCCGGGTCGGGGTTGGCCATGGCAAAAATGATTGGCTGTGCTGCCATTGATTGGACCGCCTCAACTGTGACACAGTCTTTAGAGGAGACGCCAATAAAAACATCCTGATCTTTTAAGATAGTGTTGATGTCGCCATGCAGCCGATGATGGTTAGTGATTTTAGCCAAGACCTCTTTTTCGGCGTTGAGGTTATCGCGTCCTTCATAGATCGCCCCTTGCCGATCGCAAAGTATAATGTGCTGCGCGCCGGCTTTCATTAACAGGCGGGTAATTGCAATGCCGGCTGCGCCGGCGCCGTTGATGGCGATCTTCACTTCATCAATTTTTTTATTGACCAGTTTAAGGGCGTTAATTAGACCGGCAAGTGTTACTACGGCGGTGCCGTGCTGATCATCGTGAAAAATAGGCATTTTTAGACGTTCTTTAAGCTGGCGCTCTATTTCAAAACAGCGCGGGCCGGAGATATCTTCTAAATTAATACCGCCAAAAGTCGGCGCAATATTGACAATGGTCTCTACTATTTCATTGACATCTTTGGTGTTCAAAAGAATAGGAAAAGCATTAATGCCGGCAAATTCTTTAAACAAAACCGCTTTCCCTTCCATAACCGGCATGCCGGCGACGGCGCCGATATCGCCGAGTCCTAAAATGGCGGTGCCGTCTGTAATAATGGCGACGGTGTTATTGATCATAGTATATTTTTTGGCTAATTCCGGCTGGGCTTCAATTTCTTTGCAGACGCGTGCTACGCCAGGAGTATAGACCTTGGAGAGCATTTCGAAATCGGTTAATTTGGCGGTGCTCTCTATGGTAAGTTTGCCGTTTTGGTGGACCTCTAAAATTTCTTCTAAGGAAAGTTCTTTAGCTCTTTTCATAGTATACCTCTTTTAAAAAATTTCTGGCATTTTAGCACAAAAAACTGCAGGACTAAAAAGTCCTGGTTATTTAGAAAATTTTTGCCGGAGCTCCGCTAAAAAAAGTTTTTCCTGTTCATTTAAAAGTTTTTCATAAAAGCTGACCAATCTTTCTTTTTCGGCTTCCAGATAAACATTCTCTGCTGTTTTTTTGGCGGCCCAGGTTTCCAGTAAAATTATTTTTACATCAGCTGGCAGCTGTAATGAGCGGTCAATAGCGCCCAATATTTCGCTGATATTTTTTAAAGAGAGCAGGCTGGCAAAATGGTCACGGACAGCTATCTCTGCTGAGCGACATTCTTCAACTGCTGCTGGTACTAGATTGTTTTGCCGCAGGAGCAGACGGTAATCGTTTTTAATAAATTTTCTAAAGAGATCATAGTTTTGGCCGCAGATCTTCTTGCCTAAAAAAAGCGGCAGATAAACACCGGTTTTTTCTTGAATAAAAGTTAATAATTCCGGCTGGCTGGTGATCGACGGGCGTAAAATAAAATTAAAATTTTGTTCTTTTTCAAAATTCATTAAGCTTTTTCCTAATGTATGCATTAAAACAAAATAATTATCGTCATCTAATTTTTCAAAAATATAATTTAAAATGTCATCAAAATTTTGTTTGGCAGCTTTGGCAATAATAAAACCGGAGATCTCTTGCCAAAGATCAGGCTGATCATCGATCAAACAAGACAAGTAATCTTCAATGGTTTGGGCAAAGAGTTCTTGTAATTTGGGATCGGCGTCAACATTAAAAAACCGATCTTTAAGAAAACCGGCGTATAAGCGCAGTTCGTCATTCTTTAAGAAGTCAATCGTTTCTGAAAAATGGAGGATAATTGATTTTAACAGTTCATGGTTTTGCAAGTGTTTCTCTATAATTTCCTGTCGAATATCGTGGAAGTTGAGACGCCATAAAATATCGGGCAATAGATTTAAGAAAGAGGTGTTTTCTTCTAACAGCGACAATCCTTCCCGGCGGCTAATTTCTTTTAAGCTGGTTATTTTTTCAATGAGCACTGCTCTGTTTTCTGAACTGATGTTTGCCGTTGGTTTATTTGTTTTTTCTTCTTTGGACAGGCTTGCTGGTTGGGTATTTAAACTAAACAGGATCTCTTCAATACATTTAATAAGATCCTGGACGTTTGGTTTTTCTGTCATGGTAGTTAGACGTTCTTTAATAATATTGAGAATTTCTGCGGATTGTTCACGTTGTTCACCAATAAATTGCTGATCGGCGGCCAGTAATTTAAACAGATAAAGTGTTTTGGTTGGCCCATTTTTCTGCCACCAAAACAAGACACTCTTTTTTTTGCCAGCCAGATCTAGTGCTGTGAAATGTTCGCGTGTTTTCTCGTAGGAGGAAATATTTTTTTTAAAAAAGAGCATAACCATTCCTTTCGTATCTGAGCCAATTATACAATAGGGCTTTTACTTATCGCAAGAAAACAAACTTCTTCGTAAAAAATGTTAATAGAAAATTCAAACAGGTATATTTTATAAAAAACTGGGTATATATTATATTTATTATGAGAAAATTAATTATAATATTTTGTATTTTCTGTTTAGGTTTTCTGCTGATCGCTTGTGGTAAAATACCGCCTATTGATGATGATAGTGTTCAGGCTGTAACACCAAATGATTTGATAATTGATCATACGTCTACAGCCCTAAGCGAAATTCCTGTTTATTGGCTAGATCAAGCAAAAGACTCTTTACATATTGCTTATGGACATACGTCACACGGTTCTCAATTAGTTGATGGTATGTCCGGACTAGTTGCCTGGAAAGGCACGCAGTATAGTTTTAATTCTGGCGGCAGCGGTGGTGCTTTAGATTTGCGGGAAGATATGGGTAATTATTCCAGTGCTTATGGTGCATATGATCTCAATAATCCGAGCTATTCTGCCTGGGCTACGGCAACAAGGACTTATTTGAGTTCTCATCCAAGTATTAATGTAGTTGTTTGGTCTTGGTGTAGCGGTGCTGATACTACAACAGCAAATATCGAACTATATTTAAGTTTAATGAGCCAGCTGGAGACAGATTATCCGGACATTAAATTTGTTTATATGACAGGTCATCTTGCCGGAACAGGTTTATCTGGTAATTTACATTTACGCAATGAACAGATCCGCAAATATTGTCGTGATAATAATAAGATACTTTATGATTTTGAAGATATTGAGAGTTATGATCCGGATGGGACATACTATGGAGATAAAACTCCCAACGATAATTGTGATTATGACAGCGATGACAATGGTTCTTTAGATAAAAACTGGGCTTTAGACTGGCAGGCTAGTCATGTTGAAAATACAGACTGGTATAGCTGCGGTTCTGCTCATAGTCAGCCGCTCAATGCTAATCAAAAAGCATATGCTGCCTGGTGGTTATGGGCCAGATTAGCTGGTTGGAGTGGAAATTAATTAACGGCGTTTAATTTGTCCAGCTCTGCCATTAACCCCTCTAATTGAAGATAGCTGTTGTCTATGGCTGTTTGGTATTGATGACTTTTTACCTGGAGGTTTTGAATTTCTTGTCCGGATGAATTCCCTGCTTCTTCAATAATTTTTTTATTTATATTTGTCAGAGTGGCTTCAGCTTCATTTATATTATTTTCAATAATAGTTATTTCCGCCATGATTTTTTTGCGTTTTTTATTTTGATCGGATTGCATAATTTTATTTTTTTGATGGGTTGTTTCCTTTTTTTGTTTTATTTCCTGCTTGCCAACCGCCGGTTCCCAGCCGATTTTATCTAGAAATTCTTGGTAGGTTCCTTCAAAAAGAAAAACACGATCTTCGTTAAAGACGATCAATTTTGTCGCTAAATGATGAAGGAACATTTCACTGTGCGTAACAATTATTACGGCGCCGGCAAAGGCATCAAGCGCGGCGATCATTGAATCGCAAGATTCAATATCGAGGTGATTTGTCGGCTCATCTAATAAGAGCAGATTAGTTGGTGTTAGTAAAATTTTGCCCAGGGAAACGCGGCTCTTTTCGCCGCCGGAAAGGACAGAAATTTCTTTGAGCGCCGCATCGCCGCCAAACATCATGGCACCGCAGACATTACGCACTTCGGTATAGCGCAGGTCCGGACGTACTTCGCCGAGTTCTTTTTCTATGGTATTGGCTGGATTTAGCCGTTCAATATTGGTCTGGCCAAAATAACCAATTTGACAGGCGGGATGTTTATTAATTTCGCCGGCTGTTGGTGTTAGCTCGCCGGCTAAGAGCCGCAAGAGTGTCGATTTTCCCTTGCCGTTTTTGCCAATAACACAGACGCGGTCATTTTTGCCGAGCTCTAGCGAGAGGTCCTCAATAAGTGTGCGCTCCGGGGTATAGCCAAAAGAGAGTTCTTTGATCCGCAAGAGAATTTTAGCGGGAAAATCAGCGGGATTAAAACTAAAACCGAGCTCGGTCAGTTTGGCGAGTTCTTTTTTTTCGCCCATTTTGGCCAGAGCTTTAATGCGCGATTGCACCAGGCTCGCTCTAGCGGCCTGGGCGCGGAAGCGGTTGATGAACTCTAACGCATCATCGCGTTTTTTTTGTTCTTTTTGTCTAGTCCGCTCATAGACCTCTTCTTCGAGCGCTATTTGCTCAAAAAGTTTTTCGGTGTTGCCGGCGATCTTTTTGACTTTTGTGCGATGAATTGCCATTGTGTGAGTAGTGACGCTATTCATGAAATCGCGGTCATGAGTAATGAGCATTAGTTCATTGGGCCAGCGCTGTAAAAAGCGGGTGAGCCAGCGGATAGAAATAATGTCTAAATAATTGGTCGGTTCATCCAGTAAAAGTAAATGCGGCTCTGCTAACAAAACTTTGGCGAGATTGAGGCGGACCTGGAAACCGCCGGAAAATTCAGCTGGTGACTTGTAGAGATCATCTTCGCTAAAGCCTAGCCCATAGAGGATTTTTTCTGCTTTCCAGACTTCCGTTTCTTCTTCTGGTTTTAACCCGAGGCAGGCTTCTTGTAGAACGGTTGTTTCGGTAAAACTGAGATGTTGGCGCAAATAACCGACGGTATAGCTTTTGGGCATGGTCAGCTTTCCGCTATCGGCGGAGAGCTCGCCCAGGATCAGCTTAAACAGCGTTGTTTTGCCGGAGCCGTTGCGGCCAACCAGGCCGATCCTTTCACCGGGATGAATATTAAAACTCACCGTATCTAAGATGATTTGTCTGCCAAAAGAGAGTGATAGGTCGTTTACTTGCAACACAGCGCGATACTACACTGTATTAATAAAAAATAAAACTTGTTTTTCGGTGATGTTACGCTATTTTCCGCTGTGCAATTTTTTTATTTTTTAGACGATATCCTCTTAAATTAATTATAATAAGGGATTTAAATGTTTTTTAAAAAACAACTGGCTGATAATTACCAAAAGTATAGTGATGATCTTTCGCCCGCAGATCTTGCAGAGATGTTGGGCACTTCCTATGCAAATATTACCCAGCATAAAAATGAGATCGCCGATCAGTGCCAAACTTATAGATACAAACCCAAAGGTACTATTAGTAAAAAGCCGAGTTTTACTGTTAAAAACCTTCCTGCGGAAATAGAAATAATCAAAAAAATAATTTTTCAAAATGAGATCAAAGAAGGCGAGTTGACCATTACGCAGATCTGCAAAAAATTAGATATTCCCAAAACTCTTTTTTTTGCCAATAAAGACGAAATTGAAAAAAGATCAACTACAGCTCGCGAGATACTTATTACGGGCAAAAAGACGGTGCTCTTTCATGAAAAAGAACTTTCTTTAATTGAGAAAATTGTTAAAACAAAAAAAGAACAAGAGCCGCGCAATGGGCCGCCGGCTAAAAGCGCCAAAGAATTAGTCATGGCGGCTAAGATGAAAAGACCGCCGAAACCACAGGAATAAAAAAGGGAGATCGGAAAATTATGCGTATTGAACCAACTAATAGAACAGGCTGTTTTATTAAAGAGAATATGGACACAAAACCCTATTTGCGGATCAAAAATATTAAAGAACACCTGCCGGAAGCGTATCTTTTGCTGGCTGTAGACCGTCTTAACTTCAGCAAGTTTAAGCAAGAGGCGGAGACGCTTGTCAGCATAATAGCTGAAGAACGGGTTACTAAGTTAGCGGTCAATGATCTGTTGACGGCGCTGCAAAAAGTTATAGAGGAAGATAAACAAGAATATAACCGGTTAGAAGGTATAGAAAAAACTTTTGCCGAAAATTCTTATAAAGCCTGCCAGAAAATACACAATGTTATAAAATTTATACGGATGCAGACGATTCCGACTACGGACTAGTTTCTTTAAATTATATTATTAGCGGTCGGTTTTGGTGTAAAATAAGCGAATGTCAGTTCAGAAAAATTTAGCCAAAATAAAAAACACGCTAGCTGACGCGTGTCTGGTTGCTGTTACTAAATATGCCTCAGAAGCAGAGATCATTGAATTGATAGCGGCAGGTCACCGTGTTTTTGGCGAGAGTAAAATTCAGGTGGCGCGCGAAAAATTTGATAAGTATAAAGAATATAATATTCAGTGGCATTTGATCGGCCATCTGCAGAGCAATAAGGCAAAATACGCGGTTAAAATTTTTGAGCTGATCCAGTCTGTCGATTCTTTAAAACTCGCGCAGGCGCTAGATCTTGAGGCGGCCAAGATCAATAAAATCCAAAAAATATTATTACAAATAAACATTGGCGCCGAGGAGCAAAAATTTGGTTTTGCTGCAGGGGAGATAATGGCATTCCTGCCCGAGATCATAAAATTAAAAAATATTGAGGTCTGCGGTTTAATGGCGATGGCTCCCTATTTTGAGGACGCAGAAAAAACCAGACCGTATTTTCAAGAGATGAAGCGCTTATTCGATAAAATAAAAAATGAATATCCTGCTATTATGAAATATTTATCATTGGGGATGTCTCACGATTACCAGATAGCACTGGCGGCAGGTGCAAATATGGTGCGGATCGGTTCCGCATTATTTGAAATGGAAACAAATGAAACTCAGCTGGCTTAAAATTTTAGTCTGGCTGTTGTTATCGCCGCTACTCTATAGCTTTTGGCTGATGCCCAATGCCGGCTACTATGCCGATAACTTGCCGGCCCAGACCCGTTTTATGAAAATTTTTCTTAAAAAGTTTAATTATAAAAAACAACCGCAGCGTTCAATGTATACATTTGTGCCGCTAAAAGAGATCTCGCCGGAACTTGTGAAGGCGGTTATTTTTGCCGAAGATGGTGGCTTTTATTATCATCACGGTATTGATTGGCCGGCTTTGCGGGTAAGCTTTACCGATAATCTGCAGCGCGGCAAAATAGTCCGCGGCGGTTCTACTATTACAATGCAATTAAGCAAAAATTTATTCCTTTATCCTAAGAGATCTTTTTTTAGAAAAGCGGTGGAGTTTTGTTTGACCTGGCGTTTAGAGCGCAAGCTTTCTAAAGATCGGATCTTAGAACTTTATTTGAATTTGATCGAGTGGGCGCCCGGCATTTATGGTGCGGAAAGAGGCGCGCAATACTATTTTGGCAAAAGTGCCCGTGAGCTTAACGCTCAGGAGAGTGCCTTGATGTCCGCTATTATTATGGCGCCAGGTGCTTATAAGCGCGGCCGCGAAAATCCCTTTTTTGTTAAAAAGGCCAATTGGGTTCTTTATTATTTGCTGACAGGGGAAATAGCAGTCAGCGAAAATATTGATGAGTCAATGACGGTCGTGGAGGAGATCTACATTCCGCTGCCGATCTCTTTTAATGTTTTAGAAAAACTAACTATTAATAAACTTACCGCTACGGAAAATATTTTTCTGATAACGACAGAAAACGAGGAAGTTGAACCGGCTGTAGAAGAAACAACTAAAAATGAAGCCCTGCTTTTTTTACCAGAGCAAGGTCCTGATTTGCTCCCTGTCCTTTGATTGTCAAATAATTGCCGATCATTAAACCGTTAGCGCCCGCTTCAAATATTTTGTACTGAGCTTTTCCTAAACTTTCACGCCCGGCAAAAACACCGATATTTTTACTGGGCAGAATAAAACGATATGCGGCGATCAGTTTTAATATTTCATTAATTGTCATTTTCTTTGCCTTGCCATAGAGGCGAGTCCCTTTAATTTGCTGGGCAATATTAATGGGGACAACCGACGGATTAAGTTTTCTTAATGCAAAGGCCAGTTCAAGGCGCTGTGCGGGAGATTCGCCGATGCCAAAGATACCGCCGGAGCAGATTTCCAGACCGGCGCGGCGGGCGTTTTTAATGGTTTTGATCCGTTCTTTGTATGTATGGGTGGTGCACATCTGGTCAAAAAAAGAGGCAGCTGTTTCCAGATTGTGATGAAAGCGCTTTAACCCTGCTTTTTTTAAGAGGCGCAACTGTTTTTTTGTTAAGATCCCCAGAGAGGCACATGGTCTGATGTTTTTTGGGTAGGCGGCTACTGTGTCACAGAGTGTTTTAAGATCTTGCTCGCTACTGATCCCTTTGCCAGATGTCACCAGCGAGTGGTTATGCGCGCCCGCTTTTTTTGCCTGACGGACATTATTTAAAAGTTCTTTTTTATTCAAGAGCGGATAGATCTCGATATTGGTTTTGTGGTGTGCCGACTGTGAACAGAAAGAACAATTCTCGCTACACTTGCCAGATCTGGCATTGGTAATACTGCAGAGCTCCGCGTGAATCCCGCAGAATTTTTGGCGCAGTTTTTGAGCATAGTTTAATAGTTGAGGCAGTTCCTGGTCAGGCAAGTTGATCAAAAAAAAGGCCTCACGAAAAGAGAGCTGCTTTTTTTTGCAGGCTTTTTGATAAATTTTTGCTAATTCCATAAAATTTTTCTGTTCGCTTAATTATCGCTCAAGTATTTAAAAGTATAGTGAGCCTTAGCTAGTTTTTCAAACATCTTGGTCTCTTCCTGCAGCTTAATAGGGTTGTCGATCACTTTAGAAAAGCCTTCCCAGATGCCGAACCAGCCGAGCGGAATAAAAACTACACCTAAGAGATCAAATGTTAAATTGTCCAGTGTTTTATAATAGCCAAACAGTGTAATTATCAATAAAAAGATAATGCCAAAAATTAAAAAAAACAATCCCCGTTTTTGTTCTTGCCGGAGAATTTTTTTATTAATAAGTACTTTGTGCTTAAAGATCTGTTTAATATGGTTGACAATAGCCAGATCGAGCCGGTTTTTGAGCAGATGTTTTTGCAATTTAATAGGCGCTAAGAAGTTGATAGTCAATTGGCCGGAAGCGCCTTCGCGGTAAAACTTTTTAATTTCCTGTAAAAAATCTTCGGACAAAGCACGTTGTTCTACCGGACGTGGATCAAAGTCGGTAAAAATATCATCAAGATTATCAATAGCGACAGTGATCGCTTTAAAGTCTTTAATTTTTAAGTTGTCTTTTTTTAAAATATTCATAAGGGTTATCAGTTTTATTTAGCGGGACAGTTAACTGCCCCGCAATTTTAAGTATTCTAACCTGTTAATTAAACCTTCGCTAGAGCCTGTTTAAGGTCGGCAATAATATCGTTAATATTTTCCAGACCTATCGAAAGTCTGATGAAATCTGGCGTAACACCGGAGGCCTGCTGTTCCGTTGGGGAGAGCTGCTGGTGCGTTGTAGAGGCCGGATGAATGATCAGTGATTTGGCATCGCCAATATTTGCTAAATGCGAAAATAATTTCACATTTTCAATTACTTTTTTGCCAGCTTTTAAGCCGCCTTTAACGCCAAAGCCGATAATGCCGCTGCCGCCCTTAGCTAAATACTTGCTGGCTTTGTTTTTTTCTGTGTTGCTGGCCAATCCAGGATAATTAACCCAAGACACTTTAGGGTGTTTGGCTAAAAATGCGGCTACTGCCGCAGCATTTTGGCAGTGGCGCTCCATTCTTAATGGCAGTGTTTCTATTCCCAGCAGTATCTGGTGGGCGTTAAATGGTGAGAGAGCGGGCCCTAGATCGCGCAGCGCGGTAACCCTGGTCTTTACCAAATATGCTAACTTGCCAAAACTTTTGGCAAAGTTAAGGCCATGGTAGCTGGGATCAGCGGCAGTTAATTGCGGGTGTTTGGCGCCCCATTTGAAGTTACCGCTGTCGACAATTAAGCCGCCGAGCGATGTGCCATGGCCAGCCAGAAATTTAGTCGCCGAATAGACAACAATGTCGGCGCCAAAATCGATCGGCTTGAGCAGATAAGGAGTCGGCACGGTGTTATCAACTATCAGCGGCAGGTTGTGCTTGTGTGCTATTTTGGCGGCCGCTTCAATGTCGAAAATATCTAGCTTGGGATTGCCGATGACTTCACCGTAAATTAATTTGGTTTTGGCGGTAATGGCTTTTTCAATATTTTTGGGATCGGCTGAATCAACAAAAACGGTTTTGATACCGAACTTGCCGAAAGTGTATTTGAGCAAGGTATAAGTTCCGCCGTAGAGGTTATCGGCAGCGACAATTTCATCACCTGCCTGAAGCAGCGGCAGCAATGCCAGTGTGATCGCCGCTTGTCCTGATGCTGTGGCCAGTGCGCCGATGCCGCCGTCTAGTGCTGCGATGCGCTGTTCTAAAACATCGTTGGTGGGGTTATTGAGCCGGGTGTAAATATTGCCCAACTCTTTTAAACCAAAAAGTTTAGCGGCGTGTTCCGAGTTTTTAAAAACATAGGCGGCGGTTTGATAGATCGGCACAGCCCGTGAGCCGGTATCGCTATCAGGTTTATGCCCGGCGTGTAAGGCCAGTGTTTCAAATTGATAATTTTCTTTTTTCTTTGTCATTTTCTTTCTCCTTAATTATATCATTTTATTTTATGTCTATTTCCAACCCCTCCCCGCTGGCGGGGAGGGGTATTAGACCAACAATTATTCTCCCTGTTGTGGGGAGGGGCGTTTATTCAAACAACTCCGTACTTAAATATCGTTCTCCCGTATCGGGTAAAATTACCACGATGGTTTTGTCTTTGTTTTCTGGCCGGCTGGCCATGAGTTCAGCTGCCGCCATAGCTGCGCCGGAAGAGATACCGGCTAAAATCCCTTCGTTTTTAGCGAGCATTCTGGCACTATTAAACGCAGACTCATTATCTACAATAATTATTTCGTCGATCAATTTTTGGTCTAAGACTTTAGGAATAAATCCTGCACCAATCCCCTGGATTTTATGCGCGCCTGGTTTTTCACCGGAAAGGACAGCGGAGTCCTTGGGCTCTACGGCGACAATTCTAATAGAGGGATTTTTTCCTTTTAAAAATTTACCAACGCCGGTAAGTGTGCCGCCGGTACCAACGCCGGCAATAAAAATATCTATCTTGCCGTCAGTGGCTTGCCAGAGCTCTGGCGCTGTCGTGCCCAGGTGGACTTCCGGATTGGCGCTGTTTTCAAATTGTTGTGGCATAAAGCTCTGCGGGTCTTGTTGGTGCAGTTCAAGTGCTTTGGCTATAGCGCCGTTCATCCCCTTGGTTCCTTCGGTGAGCACAATTTCGGCACCGTAGGCTTTGAGCAGTTTCCGCCGCTCAACCGACATTGTTTCCGGCATCGTGAGGATAACTTTATATCCTTTAACGGCGCCGATCCAGGCCAGGCCAATGCCGGTATTGCCGGATGTCGGTTCAATAATAGTACCGCCCGGCTTGAGCTGGCCGGTCTTTTCTGCCTGCATGATCATGTTAAAAGCTATGCGGTCTTTAATACTTGCACCGGGGTTAAAAGATTCCAGTTTGGCAATAATTCTGACGCCGTATTTTTCATTGAGCCGATTTATTCTAACTAATGGAGTCGCGCCAATTAATTCTGTGAGATCCTGATAAATTTTTGTCATAGTAATGCTCCTTAAATATGATATGTTAAAATGTCCTGTTTTTGGCGCTGTTTTTTTACCAGATCTGCAAAATTAATACTCTCTATTATCTCACTAATTGCTTTGCTGGTCTTGAGCCAAATTGGCCTGAAGAGGCAGGTGGTTGTTTCGTTGCAGGTTTTTGCTCCGAGCGGGTCGACGCATGCTATTGGGTAGATGCTGCCCTCTATATAAGAAAGAATGTCAGCTATCGATATTTCCGACGGCTTTTTGGCCAGCGAATAACCGCCGTTTGGCCCTTTTTTACTTTGAACAAAACCCCCTTTTTTGAGGTCGAGGAGTATCTGTTCCAAAAACTTTTTGGGAATATCCTGTCTCTTGGCGATCTCCTCAATGTGCGCAAGTTTATCGGGCCAACAGAGCGAGAGGTCTAAAATTATTTTTAAGGCATAATCGCCGCGATAACTGATTTTCATTGTCTACTCCAAATAATCTATATAGTATATCTAAATAGTAGTCTATTATTGTTGTTGTGTCAAGTTGAATTATTTTCTTATTTTCCCATATTATTGTTTTCTTTGAACAAAAAAAGGCTTTTGATCTCTTTTTTTTGACAATTTGTCTTAAATAAGAGCTTGTTTGTGGATAATATGTGCTAATAGTGAAATTAAAAAAGAATTCTTTCGATAATATAGTGAATGATATAGCAAATAACTGTTGACAAAAGCTTTTATTGTGCTACAATTTGCGCCTTAATGTGAATGAGAGAACATAAAATCAATAAACAGGAACAATAAATAAAAAAGGAGGAACATATTATGGCAGAGAAAGTAAAGGACGAATTAAAAAATTTAGAGGAGATCATAAAAAAAGCGAAGGAGGCACAGAAAAAATATCAGACCTATTCACAAAAAGAGGTCGATCATATTTTTCGCATGGCGGCGTTAGCCGCTAATAATGCCAGAATAACACTGGCCAAGCAGGCGGTGGCGGAGACCGGCATGGGGATAGTCGAAGACAAGGTGATCAAAAATCATTTTGCTTCTGAATATATTTACAATGAATACAAAGACGAGAAAACCTGCGGTATTCTGGAAGAAGACCCCTCTTTTGGTATTAAAAAAATAGCCGAGCCGGTCGGTTTGCTGGCCGGAGTAGTGCCGACTACTAACCCGACATCAACAGCCATTTTTAAAGCGTTACTCGCTTTAAAGACGCGCAATGCAATAATTTTTTCACCGCACCCGAGAGCTGCCAAATGTACTGCCGCAGCGGCGAAGATCATTCTCGATGCGGCTATTGAGGCGGGCGCGCCGGCAGATATCATTGGCTGGATCGAAACCCCAACAGTAGATCTTTCTAATTATTTAATGAAACATCCCGCGACAAATATGATCTTGGCGACGGGCGGACCGGGGATGGTTAAAGCGGCCTATAGTTCCGGTAAACCGGCTATTGGCGTCGGCGCCGGCAATACGCCTGCTGTTATTGACGAAACAGCGCACATTAAAATGGCGGTGAGCTCGGTGTTGATGAGCAAAACTTTTGATAACGGCGTTATCTGCGCTTCAGAGCAGTCGGTCATCGCGGTAGAGGATGTCTACGATGAAGTTAAAAATGAATTCAAAGCGAGAGGTGCTTATTTTTTAACACCGAAAGAGAAAGAAAAGGTAGGCAACACTATTATTAAAGACGGCAAGCTCAACGCCGAGATAGTCGGACAGCCGGCGGTGAAGATCGCGGCGCTGGCTGATGTTTCTGTGCCAGAAGATACCAAAGTGCTGATCGCTGAAGTTAAATCTACCGAGCCGACAGAACCGTTCGCTCACGAGAAACTCTCGCCGACACTGGCAATGTATAAAGCCAAAGATTATGAAGCGGCGGTGGAGATTGCTGTTAAACTCGTAGAGCTTGGCGGTATTGGACATACTTCTGTTCTTTATACAGATCAGACCAAGAATCAGGAGCGGATCAATTATTTCGGCAGCAAAATGCTGACAGGTCGTATCCTGGTCAACATGCCATCATCGCATGGCGCTATCGGCGATCTTTATAATTTCCGCCTGGCACCTTCTCTAACTTTAGGTTGCGGTTCCTGGGGTGGCAACTCTGTCAGTGAAAATGTCGGAGTAAAACATCTTATCAATATTAAGACAGTAGCAGAGAGGAGAGAAAATATGCTGTGGTTTAGAGTTCCGCCGAAAATTTATTTTAAATACGGAGCGCTGCCGATCGCGTTAAAAGATCTGGCCGATAAAAAAAGGGCGTTCATTGTCACAGATAAACCGCTCTTTGATCTGGGCTATACCGATAAGATCACTAAAATTCTCGAAGAGCTGAATATTGAATATGAGATCTTTTATGATGTTGAGCCGGATCCAACACTGGCGACAGCTAAAAAAGGTGTCGCACAGATGCGTACATTTAACCCCGATGTCATTATCGCGTTAGGCGGCGGATCACCGATGGATGCCGCGAAGATCATGTGGGTTCTCTATGAGCATCCGGCTGTCCGCTTTGAAGATCTGGCAATGCGCTTTATGGATATCCGCAAGAGAATTTACGGGTTCCCGAAACTCGGTCAGAAAGCGCTGATGGTCGCTGTACCGACAACTTCCGGTACCGGTTCTGAAGTGACGCCGTTTGCCGTAGTTACCGACGAGAAGACCGGCGTTAAATATCCGCTGGCCGATTATGAGCTGACACCGAATATCGCGATCGTTGATACCGAGCTGGTGCTCTCTATGCCTAAAGGGCTGACCGCCTTTTCCGGTATCGATGCTTTAACACATGCGCTAGAGGCCTATGTCTCTGTTCTGGCCAGTGAGTATACCAACGGCATGGCCTTAGAGGCGGTCAGGCTGATCTTTAAATATCTGCCGACAGCTTATCAAAAAGGTGCTGAAGATTTGAAAGCGCGGGAGAAGGTTCACTACGCTTCAACAATGGCCGGTATGGCTTTTGCTAACGCATTTCTGGGTGTCTGCCACTCAATGGCGCATAAGCTGGGTGCGATGTTCCATGTGCCGCACGGTTTGGCTAACGCGTTATTGATATCTCATGTCATAAAATATAACGCTACCGATAACCCGCGCAAACAGGCTGCTTTTCCGCAGTACAAATATCCTCAGGCTAAATTCAGATATGCCCGCATCGCCGATTATCTTGGCCTGGGCGGCAAAACCCCTGAAGAGAAAGTAGATAATTTGGTCAAAGCGGTCGAGAAATTAAAAAAGGAACTTAATATTCCGCTCTCGCTCAAAGAGTACGGCATCAGCGAAAAAGAGTTTAACGAGAAACTCGATGAGATGTCGGAGCTCGCTTTCGACGACCAGTGTACGGGAGCTAATCCGCGCTATCCGTTAATTACTGAAATAAAAGAGATATATAAAAAAGTTTTTAACGGTGAATTGTAGTTTTTTTAAGGCAGTCCCTTAGGTGTAGAGTCCCCGCCAGGGACTGCCGCCCACTAATTATTTTTTATCTAATAATTTGTTGCGGCCGTAGAGCAAAAGATCAATAAAGACCAGCAGTGCATTGAGTAGATAGAGAAAAAGGACCAGATCATAACTGTAGAGTAGTTTATGTGTAATCCCTGATAGATAACCGATCTCAACAATAATTAAAAAGAACAGACTTTTCCCTTTATTGCTGCGCGAAGTATAGCTTTTATAAATTGAAAAAGGCCAGGCAGAACCGAAGCAGACTAGCATGAGAGCCTCAAAGATGCTCATAAATAACTCCTTTTAAAAAGTTGCTGAACTATAATACTAAAAAAATCGCGGGTCAATAAAAATGAAATTATTTGTGATTTCTTCCGAATATTAAGAGCTGAAGCTATTGGGTTATGAATGGATATGATCAGGCTTCGGTAAACAAAAGGGAGGCTTTGGCCTCCCTTTTTTCATTATAAAAAGTTATTTTTAAAACTGTTTTTTTAATCTTTCCACAGCTTCAATAATATCTGCGCGGTGGCCGAAAGCGCTGAAGCGGACAAACCCTTCGCCGCCCTGCCCAAAACCGGCGCCCGGTGTAGTGACCACATGACATTTTTCCAGAATTTCTGTAAAAACTTCCCAGGAATCGCGGCCGGGGAAGTGCGCCCAAATATAAGGAGCGTCAATGCCGCCGTAGTTGGTAATGCCAAGCTCGCTAAGTGCTTTTTTAATAATGCCAGCGTTCTCTAAATAATAAGCAATTGTCTCTTTCATTTCTGCAAACCCTTTGTCGCTTAACGCGGCGATACCGCCCGGCTGCGTGACGTTGGAGGCGCCGTTAAACAGTGTTGTGACAACGCGGTTCCAATCTTTGAGAACAGAAGTGCCGTCATCGAACTTAAGTGCTTCCGGAACTACGGCCCAGCCCAGACGAACGCCGGTAAAGCCGATCGATTTAGAAAAAGAGTTCGTCTCAAGCGCAACCTCTTTGGCTCCCTCTATTTCAAAGATAGATTTTGGTAAATCAGGATCGGTAATAAATTCGCTGTAGGCGGCGTCATAAATAATAACGGAGTTATTTTTTTTAGCAAAAGCGACGAGCTCTTGCAGTTGTTCTCTGGTAGCGACAGCGCCTGTCGGGTTGTTAGGCGAACAGAAATAGATCAGATCTGTCCGCGGCGTGTTTTTCAGATCGGGAAAAAAATTGTTTTCCGGCCGGCAGGTCATATAGACAATATTATCGAACTGTTTTTTAGTATTGTAATTGCCGGTAGCGCCCATAATGACACTGCCGTCAACATAGACCGGGTAAGAGGGGTCCTGGACGGCGACCGTTACATCGGAACCGAAGAGGACCTGTAGACGGCCGATATCGCATTTGGAACCATCAGAAATTGTTATTTCAGAAGCGCTGACTTTGCCCTTGTATAATTTTTCGGCGATCAACTCGCGCAGTTTGGTCATCCCCTGTTCGTCGCCGTAGCCAGAATAGCCGGCAGTAGTGCCGAGCCCTTCGGCCGCTTTAACTAAACCTTCTTTAATAACTGGCGTCAGCGGTTCGGTCGTGTTGCCGATCCCCAAACTGATAATTTTAGCGGCCGGTTCTTTTTCTAACAGCGCTTTTTTTCTCCTGTTAATTTCCGGGAACAGATACCCCGCTTGTAATTTAGCAAAATTTTCATTCCGTTTAACCATAAACATTTACTCCTTAACTATATTTATTGGCGCATATTGTAACATCTTATTTTATTTTATTTAAATGCGCTGGTTGTGGCTTGACAAACATATTAACATATTCTAATATGTTAATATGTTGAGTAAAAAAGAGATAACAAAATACAGTGAAATATTTAAGGCGCTGGGTAACCCTTTGCGCTTGCAAATACTTTGCGGGCTCTGCAATAAAGAGAATTGCAATGTCTCTAAAATGGTCGAACACCTTGGTGTTTCGCAGTCGCGGGTCTCGCAGCAGCTCAGTATTTTAAAAAACGCCGGCCTGGTCAAAACAGAGCGGCGCGGCAAAGAGATCTGTTATTTTTTGTCAGATCAAAAAATTAAAAAAATACTGGATGTCATAAAAAAGTAGGCGGTAGTTTATGGAAAATAAAAAAATAAAAGTAATCATTGTCGGTGGAGTGGCCGGTGGTGCCTCAGCCGCTACCAGACTGCGCCGCTTGAACGAACAAGCGGAGATAATTCTCTTAGAGCGCGGCGAGCACGTCTCTTTTGCCAACTGCGGCCTTCCTTATTATATTGGCGGCGTTATTAAAGAAAAAGATAAGCTTTTAGTGCAGACGCCGCAAAAATTGCATGATCGTTTCAATATAGATGTCAGGGTTTTTAATGAGGCGCTAGAGATAGACCGCGCTGCTAAAAAACTGAAGATAAAAAATTTACGGACAAATGAAGTATATGAAGAGAGTTACGACAAATTAATTCTTTCCCCGGGAGCCGCCCCCCTTAAACCGGCTATCCCGGGGATCACCGCTGCTAATATTTTTACATTGCGAAATATTCCCGATACTTTTGCTATTAAAGATTATGTAGATAATCATAATGTCCGTCAGGCAGTTGTGGTCGGCGGCGGTTTTATCGGCATGGAGATGGCAGAGAACCTGGCGCATCGCGGCGTGGCGGTAACTGTAGTTGAGATGGCCCCGCAAATTATGACCAATTTTGATGGCGATATGGCCGCGCTGTTCCATCAGCATTTAAAAGTTAAAAAAGTGGCTCTCTATTTAAATGATAAAGTTACTTCGTTTACTACCGGAGAAAATAAGCTCTGTTCTTCAGTGGTTTTACAGGGCGGCGAAAAGATCGAGACAGATCTGGTGATCTTTGCCGCCGGTGTTAAGCCGGAGAGCGACCTGGCGGTGAACGCTGGACTGGAAATAGGTACGCGCGGTCTGCGCGTTAACGAAAAATTACAGACAAAAGATCCCGATATTTTTGCCATTGGCGATGTCATTGAGGTAAAGCACCGACTTACCCAAAAAGATGTCTATCTGCCGCTGGCTGGTCCTGCCAATAAACAGGGGCGAATAGTGGCCAATATAATTTCAGGTATAGAAGATAGTTATGATGGCGGCCTAGGCAGTTCGGTCGTAAAAATATTTGATCTGACCGGTGCCTCGACCGGTTTAACAGAAAAAATGTTACAGCAAAACAATATGGAATATAAAAAAGTAATTATTGAAGGGCAATCACATGCCGGCTATTACCCGGGCGCACTGCCGCTCTTTTTAAAACTGCTTTTTGCACCGACGGATGGACGTGTTCTCGGTGTCCAGGTCATTGGCTATGACGGCGTTGAAAAACGGGCAGATACGGCGGCAGTTGCTATATACGCCGGCTTGACTGTTTTTGATCTCACCAAAATAGATCTTACTTACGCGCCGCCTTACTCTTCGGCCAAAGATCCGCTCAATATGGCCGGTTATGTGGCGGAAAATTTAATAAAAAATAAATTTAAAGCTATTAGTGCGGAGGAGCTGATCAATAAGAGCAGAGAAGATATTCAGCTGATCGATGTTTCTGATGATTTTGAGTATGAGCTGGGGACGATCGAAGGTGCAAAAAATCTGCCGCTCAATACTCTGCGCCAAAATCTTGATCAGCTTGATAAAGAGCGCACGGTTGTTGTTTTTTGTCGCGTCGGACTGCGCGGCTATTTGGCGAGCAGAATTTTAATGCAGCATGGTTTTAACGATGTCTATAATCTCAATGGCGGTTATAAATTCTACACGGCTGTCAGTGCCGAACAAGATAATAGAGTAGTTCATACTATTGAAGAGAGCGAGGCAAAAAATATGGACATTAATAATGAGGATAATGACATTTTAATTGTTGATGCCTGCGGTCTGCAGTGCCCGGGGCCGATCATGAAAACAAACGAGACATTAAAGAAAATGGAACAGAACGATATCGTCAAAGTTAAGGCCTCTGACCCCGGCTATTATTCTGATATTAAAGTTTGGTGTGAAAAGACCGGACATAAATTACTTTCGATCAGTCAATCAGCCGGCTCGGTAGAAGCGGTCATTCAAAAAGGGGCAGGGCTTACCGCGCAGGAAGGGCGGTTTTCGTCGATAGACGGCAAGACGATGGTTGTTTTCAGCGGCGATCTCGACAAGGCAATTGCCGCGTTTATTATTGCCAATGGTGCCGCCTCAATGAATAAAAAAGTGACAATGTTTTTTACTTTCTGGGGGTTGAATATTTTGCGCAAACCGCAGAGCGTTAAAGTTAAGAAAAATATTATTGAGAAGATGTTCGCCCTGATGATGCCGCGCGGTTCAAAAAAATTGGCGCTTTCGCAGATGAACATGGGCGGGCTGGGCGCTAAAATGATCCGCTGGATCATGGCTAATAAAAATGTCGATTCGCTGGAACTTTTGATCTCTGAAGCGCAGAAACAAGGCGTCCGGTTAATTGCCTGTAACATGTCGATGGATATCATGGGAATCAAAAAAGAGGAACTGATCGACGGCGTGGAAGTCGGCGGTGTGGCTACCTTTATCGGCTCTACCGATGAGGCCAATGCCAGCTTGTTTATTTAACTTTAACTGTGCCGCGAAAAACTTCAAAAGCGGGACCGGCCATCGAGACGTGGTTATCTTCTTCTTGCCATTCAATTAAAAGATCGCCGCCCGGCAGATGAACCAGAACTTTGCGGTCGGTTTTGTCGTTTAGAACACCTGCCACGACCGAGGCACAGGCGCCGGTGCCGCAGGCCAGTGTTTCGGCCGCGCCGCGTTCCCAGACCCTGAAATTAATTTCCTGACGCGAGACGACATCAATAAATTCTACATTGGTTTTTTTAGGGAAGAGAGTGTGCTTTTCTATTGCCGGACCATATTTTGGCAGGTCAACTTTTTTGACATCATCAACAAAAATTACGGCGTGCGGATTGCCCATGGAAACCGGTGTGAATTTAAATTTTGCCCCGGCCGCTTCAATATCTTGTCCAATTAATTTTTCGCCGCTTAAAGCCACCGGTATTTTTTTGGCGTCCAGAACCGGTTCGCCCATATCGACCTCAATTAAATTGTTTTTGGGGTCGAGTACCGGGAGCATAATGCCGGCCAGTGTTTCAATTGAAAGGACGCTGGTGTGCTCATATTCTTCATAAATATAGCGGGCAAAACAGCGGATGCCGTTGCCGCACATCTCCGGTTCCGAGCCGTCAGAGTTGATAATGCGCATCTGATAGCTGGCTTTTTCAGATTTAAAAACTAAAAGCAGTCCGTCGGCGCCGATGCCAAAATGACGGTCGCAGAGCTGTGGTGCCAGTTTGGCGAAATCGTAGCTGATGAGATCCTGCTTAATACCGTCGATCAAAATAAAATCGTTGCCCAAACCTTCTAGTTTTACAAAATTTAACATTTTATTCTCCTTTTTTTACTCACCCTAGGCTTTCGCCGCTCCCTCTCTTGAAAGAGAGGGACGCTCAATTTTCAGGGTTTCTTCCCCCTCTATTTTTAAGAGAGGGGGATCGAGGGGGTGAGTTCAACCCATTCCACATTTTTAAAAGCCCGGAACCAGGTATATTGTTTTTTTACAAATTTTTTAGTATTGGTTTTTATTTGTTCGACCGCTTCTTCTAAAGAACACTGCCCTTGCAGGTGTTCAATGATCTCTTTATAGCCGATCGCCTGCATTGATGATAACTCAGGGGCGTATCCTTTTTCAAGTAACCCGCGCACTTCATTGAGCAGCCCTTTTTCCAGCATTTTATCGACGCGCAGCTCGATCCTCTTAAAGAGCTCTTTTTTATCCATGGTCAGGCCGATGATCTTGAAATCATCGCCTAAAATAGAGGGCTTTTTTAACGCCTGTGTGGAGAACGGTTTGCCGGTGATCTTAAAAACTTCCAATGCCCGCTTGGTGCGGTAACTGTCGTTGGGGTGAATCTTTGCCGCCGCTGCGGGGTCTATTTTATTGAGCTGTTGCCAGAGCGCCTCTTTGCCTGTAGCATTTTCTTCTTTTTCCAGCTCGGCCCGGATCTTATCGTCGCGCTGGGCGGGCGGAAAAGCGAGGCCGTTAATGAGCGCATTTAAATAGAGGCCCGTGCCGCCGCAGAATATCAAGGGGATATTTTTCTTTTGATGGTCATCAATTAGCTGTTCAACGGTCTCAATATATTCGCCGACCGAATATTGAACAGACGGTTCCACGATATCGATCATATAGTGTTTAATGCCGCGCTGTTCTGCCGGCGTCAGTTTGGCAGTGCCGATATCCATATATTTATAGACCTGCATTGAGTCGGCAGAGACGATCTCGCCCTTTTTTTCTGCGGCCAGAGAAAGTGCGTAGTCAGATTTGCCGACGGCGGTAGGCCCGAGAACGATTATTTTTTCCATGAAATTATTTTAGCATGAAAGCAAAATTAGGCAGCTGCTTTTGCTTCGGCGGCCAAGACCATTTTATTGAGTTGTTTATAGTATTTTACAAGCAGCTCGAGAAGTTTTTTTCTGTCGGTCTCTTGTATTAGCAGTTCATTGATCCTTTGTGCTATTTTATTGGCTACCGGATAAGAAAGATCGTTAGCACTTTTCAGGAGTGCGGTCATGATCCCTTCTACTATTTTGGAGATTATGTAGCGTTGGTTGGCCGGCAAGTCATAATTATTTTTAAAGAAAAAATGCAGGGCGTTATCAGCATTTTTATAAATGATAAAGGCGTTGATCTCAGATTCCAGAAAACTGACGTGGTGGTTGATCTGATTAAAGAGTCCCTCAAGCAGGCTTTCTTTGGTTTGTAACTGTAGGATAAAGTTTTTGCTTAAGCGGACCAGGTCAAGATCTTTAATGTCCGCATGATGTTGTTGTTTTAAAATGGACAAGAAATTTTGTTTGAGATACTGAACACTGCCGGAGGTTGCGGCATATTCATTGGCTAGTGTTTGCAGGTCTTTGGCCTGATGGTGATATTTGTGTTCGCTGGTAAAGCTATTTTTAATGTTCTTTATTCTGGCCTTGAGAGATTCGCTTTTTTCGGAAGAGTTTATATAAATTGCCCCTTTTTTATAGGAAAGCAGTGTATAAAGTTCAGTGAGCGAGAGTTCCGCTTTTTTTAGCAGTTCATTATTAAGTTCCTTAAAATACGGCTTTTGTGCGGAGATGTCTTTAACACTGCGGTCAATGTAGATCAGTAAATTGATCAAAAGCTCGGGGCTTGTTGTTGGTGTGGCAATGAGCCGTGCTGCTAAGTCAATATTGTTCAGCAGATTATTTTGTATAACAGCTAATTCTGCCTGGGCCTCGACCGGTACTGTCGGAAATAAATTATTACTAAAATATATTTTTAAAGCTGTCAGTTTTTGAATGATCTGTGGGCAGTTATTATTGAGTGTAAGGAACGGAATATCCTGATCTTTTTTTAAAATAGTTTTTAAATTTTCTGAATTTGTTTTTATTTGGGCCTGAGTTTCTTTTAAATTGATGGTCAATTCTTTTTTTCTGCCTGGCCAGCTGGCAATAGCCGGTGCCGGCTCTTTAGTTGAAAAGAAATTGATCGTTTCTGGTGCTGTTTTATTCTCAATAAATTTTTTATACATAATTTCACCCGAGATCTCAATTTATTATGAAAGATATCGTGATTTTTCTTTTGACGACCCAATGATATTTTCTGTTGTTTTGTTTTTAGCGTTGGGGCTAACTTGCGCGCTAGGGGAAAAGATATTTTTTAAATTTTCAGCCATTTGGTCAGGCCAATTTTTTGTAGCTCGGTGCGCGCGTAATAAATTAATATGAGGTCTTTAACTTTTTCGTTATAAGAATCTATCGCCGCGTCAAAGAGTATTTTTTGCTCGGCGCTGTTTGGCTTTCTTTTTGTTTTATGACATTTTTTAGAGAAAAAGAGCTCTTTTTTATTTTCCGCAATAACGTAGGGGAACCGCCGGCAAGTCAGCGGCCGGTGTTCGTAAATAGTACAGCGCTTTTTCTCATCAAGATAAGGGCAGATATTGTTGACGCGCTTAAGGACGGGAAAAAAGTTCCAGCTGTCGCTGTTTAAGTGCCGGAGGTCATTGCGGTGTTCTTTAAAATAAGCGTCTTTTTTGAACGATTGGTTGTCGAGGTCAATCGCCTCTTCTAGCCCCGCGTCCAGAAGCCGGGCAATATCAGTTAAGCGCAAAGAGACCGTATTTTCAGCGCCGTGACAACAGTTC